>JBKPNX010000185.1:0-5330 GCA_046732855.1 Pseudomonadota bacterium | reverse complement strand
CTGGAACAACACCGTCAGCGTGGAGGCGGTCGGGGTTAAGCTAAAGTGCATAACGTGCGACGAGGAATTTCAACTCGCGTCCGAGACTACCGTTGCCCCCGACGGCATCTTCGAGAAGGATCGCCGCTATATGATCGGCTTCGGTCGGGCCATGGCGAAGGCGACGCTCTTTGCTGAGACCAATCCCGACGCTGCCATCGCCATCATGAAGAAGGTGGCGCCGCAGGAGCACACCGACCCCGCGTTCACCAAGACGTTCTTCGCGGCCGCGCTCGACATCATGAAGCCGCGCCAAGCTGGTAAGTACGGCCTGTCTGATATCGGCGGCTGGGAGCGGCTACAGGGTTTCATGACTGCGCCGGTGGAGGGCCAGCCCACGGGCCTGCAGACCAAGGTGGACGTCAACCAGTTGGTGACCAATGAGCTCGTGGAGGAGTTCAACAAGTTCGATGCCGAGGCAGTCCGCAAGCAGGCCATGGAGTACAGGCCATAGTGGACGATCCACGTTGCCGGCAGCACGATCTGTTCATGCTTGCCGCGGGGGCGACCAGACCGTTCGCCGCCGGGCAGCTACTTGCCCGAGACCATCAAGCCGAAGCGGCTGAGCGGTGACCGAGCGTAGCGGTTCGGCTGGGACCGGCGACGGCAAGGGGCCGAGCGGGGCCAATGCGTCGCTGGTTCGCGGGCGGTACGTCTTGTGCAAAGCACGCAACGACCGGGAGATGGTCGTTGTCGAAGACGGCGCTGTGCTGCAGGCGGACGGACGGATCGAGGCGGTCGGGGCATACGACGACCTGGCGCGTCGCTACCCCGGACTTGATACGATCGGTTGTCCGCGCCACGTGGTGATTCCCGGGCTCGTCAACACCCATCACCACGTGGGACTCACGCCCGTTCAGCTCGGCATCACCGACATGCCGCTCGAGTTGTGGCTCTCGGCGCGACTTTACGCCCGCCGCGTGGACGGATATCTCGATACGCTCTACTCCGCGTTCGAACTGATCGGGTCAGGCGTCACCGCGGTTCAGCATCTCGACACCATGCGTCCCGCCCCGGTGAGCGCCTGGCCTGAGCGCGGGCATGCCGTGATCAAGGCCTATCTCGATATCGGCATGCGGGTGAGCTACGCTCTTTGTATTCGAGACCAGAACCGCCTCGTCTATGCCCCCGACGAGCAATTCATCGCAACTCTGCCGCCGGCGCTCGCACGCGAGACGGCGGATTGGCTGAACAAGACCCACTTCCGATTGGAGGACTACGAAACCGATTTCCTCGAACCGATGATCGGGGCCTATGGCGGCGGCCGCGAGAATCTGGCCCGCATTTGGTTGGCGCCGATCAATCTGGAACGTTGCTCGGACGAGTTGCTCCTACTGACCAAGCAATGGGCCGCCCGCCACAAGATCGGGATCCACCTCCATTTTTCCGAAACGCATTACCAGAAGCTCTATGCCGAGCGCCGCTTCGGCAAGACCGCGCTCCGCCATTTGCACGATATCGGCTTCCTCGGGCCCGAGCTGACGCTTGGTCACGCAGTCTGGACAACCGAGGACGACATCGATCTGATTGCCGCCAGCGGCGTCCGCGTCTGCCACAATGCAAGCTCCAATCTGCGCTTGAGAAGCGGGATCGCGCCTGTTCGGCGCTTCGTCGAGCGCGGCATTCCGGTCGCCCTTGGGATCGACGAGGCCGGGCTCAACGACGACCGCGACATGCTGCAGGAGTTGCGCCTCGTCAAGCACCTGCATTGCGCGCCTGGCCTCTACGACGAGCCGCTGACCGCCGCGCAAATCTTTCGGATGGCGACGGAGAATGGAGCCAGATCGATCGGATTCGGCGACGAGATCGGCTCGATAGAGCCCGGCAAACGGGCGGATCTCGTGCTGCTCGATTACGATCGTATCGCCGCGCCGTATTTGGACCCCGCCATTTCGCCGATTGACGCCATCATCTACCGAGCCCGCAACACCGACGTCGATACGGTCATGATCGACGGCAAGATCGTGTTCCAGGACGGCCGCACGACCCGCATCGACCGGGGCGAAACGTTGGACCAGATTGCGCGTAGCCTCGACGTGCCGCTGGAGCCTGAGGAGCTCGCGCGTCGGCGCTTCGCTCAGGCGATCTTTCCGCATATCCGGGATTTCTACGTCGATTGGACGCTGCCGAAGCCCGTACCGTTCTATACGGTGCATGGAATGCGATAGAGCTGTCGAAGGTCAGGTCCCCTCGCTATCGCTTGAGGAAATCCCTGTTTATCTGATGCTCCGAGGCGGTCACACGCGGCCGGCCCGGTCACGAAACGTTTCGACGACGGCGCTGGCGGAGGGAGAGGAACTGGAATCCAACATTCTCCAGGCGCCGCCGTGCAATCAAAACGAACTCGCAGGAGGTCAACGTACGCTCCCCGCCGCTAAGGACCCATTTGCCCAAATGGCACCACCGGCTTCGGCCACATCAAGGCATACACCGACGCCCCTGCCAGAAACAAAAGCCCGGCTGCGACCACGACAGCGACGTAGGCGGCGAGCCGGGACAGAATCCAATGCAGCATGGCGCCCATGCCTCGCTGCTCTCCATTACCCGGCAAGTGTATCATATTTCTTAGGCTGAGTGCCCAGGAGCAATCGAATGTAGGGGTCGGCGCGGTTTCGGGCGGACTTCACCTTTTGCCGGGTGGAGACCGGACTGGCTGGCTGAGGATGTAGTCCGTTGCGAACCAGTCTCCATCGCAAATTCCCTGCTAACAGGGAAAAGAACAGGGAATTTGGCGGAAACAGGCTCTCTGTTGCGAGGTAGACGGCCATTCATCCAGCCAGTTCAATGATTTGCGACCAAATACCTTGCGCACAGGATCAGGGAATTTCCAACATCCATCAGGGAAGTTTTCACAAAGAACAGCGAAAAAGCTACAGGATATCGAATTGCCTCCAAATCGGGACCGTCACTGCATAGAGAAAGCGCCCATGCCGGAAGTTCGACTGGAGGGGCTCACGCTGCGCGTCGCCAACGTGAAACGCTCGATGGAATTCTATGGGGACAAGCTTGGCCTCCGCGTGGAGATCGACAAGGCCCCTCAATTTGCGATGATCCGTGTGGGAGGTCCGACGGGCGGTACGATTGGACTGCTCGCGCACGATAACGCAAATCCTTTGGGATCGATCAGCATGACGCCAGAGCAGCGAGCAGGGATTCATGTTGAACTGACAACGGATAATCTCGACATCCTGTATGAGCATTTGAAAGCCAGAGGAGTAGTTTTTTTCGAACCTCCGCACGAAGAGCCCTGGGAGCGTTCGATGAGAGCACATGATCCTGACGGCTACACGGTTGAATTCGCCGAGGGACGCAGAGGGCATCGGGGCGTAACGTGAACCACGCGCGACTAACTTCCGGCGGCCGAAATCGTCGAAGCGGACGCCGCCAACGCACGCGGTCCATGAACCTGCACCGTCCGTAATGAACGCGGTCGAGTATTGCTTGCTGCACGGTCTGAAGCTCGCCGGGCCGGAGCATCCCGCGATCCTGTGCGCACAGGAATCGCTGAGCTACGGCGCGTTGGCGACGCGCGTCAGCCAGTTCGCCGCAGGCTTGCACGAGGCGGGCGTTCGTCCCAGTGATCGCGTGGGCATGCTGATGCTTGACACGCCCGACCTCATCGCCCTCCATCTCGGCGCGATAGCGGCTGGCGCAATCGCGGTGGCTATGTCGAGCCGCGCAAGCGCCGCAGAGCTCGCGCAAATTCTTGCGATCGTGCGGCCGGCAGCTGTCGTGGTCGATGCCGAGTTCGCCGGTGTCGCGGCCGGCGCCGTCGCAGCTTCTTCGCCAAACACCAGGCTGATCCGGCGCGACCGCGAACTGGACGCCTGGAAGGCGATTCCAGCCCCCACCACGCTTGCACCGGTTCGGCGCCAGCTGGCCGATCCGGCATTCTGGGTGATGACCTCCGGCACCACCGGTCGGCCCAAGGCGGTGGTGCACCGCCACAGCAATGTGGGAATCTGCGCGCAATATTACGAACGGGTACTTAGCTGTACCCGTATGGACCGCCTCTTCGCCACTTCACGTTTCCACTTCGCCTACGCGATCGGCAACATGTTCGCTGCGCTTCGGATTGGCGCAACCAACATCTTGCTTGAGCGCTGGGCCACCGCGTCGAGCGTGGCCGAGACGGTCGAGCGCTTCAAACCGACGGTAATGCTCAGTGTTCCCGCCGTCTATCACCGGCTGCTGGACGCCGGCCTTGCGCCGACGCCGGCTTTTCGCGCGCTGCGCCACTATGTGTCCGCCGGTGAACGACTGCCGCCGCAGATCTGGAGCGCCTGGGAGTCGGCCGGCGGGCATCCGATCCTCGACGGGCTTGGCTGTTCGGAACTGGTTTACATGGTGATTGGCAACACACCGCAGCGCCGCCGGCCAGGTTCATCGGGACTGGCAATGCCTAGCGTGGAATTGCGCATTGTTGACGAGGTCGGGACTATCCTCGCCGAACCGGGCAGGACCGGTCGGCTGGAGGTGCGCATGCCGTCGGTCTGCGCCGGCTATCGTGCGGCAGACGACAAGCCGAGCGACCCGCCGCATCAGCCGGAAGAACGCTTTCGGCCCGGCGGCTGGTTTGCCACCGGCGACGAATATCTACAGGACCCGGACGGCTTCTATCATCACCGTGGCCGCACCGGTGATATGCTGCGGGTGTCCGGCATCTGGATCTCGCCGGCCGAGATCGAAGATGTGCTGGCCGGCATCCGCTCGATCAGCGAAACTGCGGCCGTGTTGGGCGAAAGCGAAATCGGGCTCGCGGAGATCGTGCTCTATGTCGTTCCGGCGCCCGGCGCCGACGGCTCGGCTGCGGTGGCGGCCGCGCGCGAACGGCTGTCGCGGGCGCTGCCGCCCTACAAGCGGCCGCGGCGGTTCGAAATCGCCCACAATCTGCCGCGCACGGCGACCGGCAAGGTCCAGCGCAACAAGCTTCGCGAGCAACTGCGGCGCGATCCGCATTGACGCCTGCGGTTTGATCGCCGCGTGGCATTCACCTTATTGCCGAGCTTCGATCTGTGGTGACTCACCGTCGACAGCAAGAGCAAGACGCTGATACGAGACATTGGTAGGAGCTGGACCAAGTGTCCCTGTCCTTCCCGAAAATCATATCCGGGCGTAGCGATGATGCAACCCGGACAAGATCGGTGTGGCGATGATAGTCCCAGGGTGGCTCGTCGTAGCGGCGCGTCCTTCTCCAATCCCAGGTGTGTGCGCGTCTCATTGTAATACAGAGAATACAAAGTCAGGATCCGTCGCAAATGCCGCTCGCCAAAGATCAGGACGTGATCCAA
>JBKPNX010000184.1:0-68940 GCA_046732855.1 Pseudomonadota bacterium | reverse complement strand
CCGAGCGAATCACCGTG
Organism: Pseudomonadota bacterium; assembly: GCA_046732855.1. GTDB lineage: Bacteria > Pseudomonadota > Alphaproteobacteria > Geminicoccales > Geminicoccaceae > JBKPNX01. Next base: position 68,923 of record JBKPNX010000184.1, on the reverse strand, counting down.
CTGCGCTCGCCGCACGTCGACAAGAAGTCGCGCGAGCAGTTCGAGCTGCGCACGCACAAGCGTCTGCTCGACATCGTCGATCCCACCCCGCAGACCGTGGACGCGCTGATGAAGCTCGACCTTGCCGCGGGCGTGGACGTCGAGATCAAGGTCTGAGGCGCGGACGTCGACCATGCGCACCGGAATGCTCGCCCAGAAGCTCGGCATGACCCGCCTGTTCGGCGACGACGGCAGCCACCTGCCCGTGAGCGTGCTGCGGGTCGAAGAGTGCGAGGTGGTGGCGGCGCGGCGGCCCGATCGGGACGGCTACGCGGCGGTCCAGTTGGGGGTCGGCCGCGCCAAGGCGAAGAAGGTGACTAAGCCGATGCGCGGTCACTTCGCCAAGGCCAAGGTGATGCCCAAGGCCAAGCTCGCCGAATTCCGGGTGAGCGAGGACGCGCTCCTGGAGCCCGGCACCGCGCTCACCGTCGGCCATTTCGTGATCGGCCAGTACGTCGACGTGTGCGGCACGAGCATCGGCAAGGGCTTCGCCGGCGCGATGAAGCGGTGGGGCTTCAAGGGGCTGCGCGCCAGCCACGGCGTCTCGGTCGCGCACCGCTCGCACGGCTCGACCGGTAATCGCCAGGATCCGGGCCGGGTGTTCAAGGGCAAGAAGATGGCCGGGCACATGGGCGACCGGCGGGTCACCGTGCAAAATCTCGAGGTGGTCGGGATCGACCATGAGCGCGGGCTGCTCTTGATCAAGGGCGCGGTGCCCGGCAGCCGGGGCGGTTACGTCCGGGTGACCGATGCGATCAAACGCACGCTGCCCCAGGATGCGCCCTATCCCGCGGGCGTGGCGCCGCCGGATGGCGCCACCGAGGTGGGCCAGGAGCAGGCCGGCGGCCAGGAGTGAGCCATGGAGATCGCGGTCACCACGCTGGATCGCCAGGACGCCGGCACCATGGAATTGAATCCGGCGGTCTTCGGCCAGACGGTCCGCTCCGACATCCTGCACCAGGTGGTGCGCTGGCAGCTGGCCAAGCGGCGCCAGGGCACGCACAAGGCCAAGACCCGCGGCGAGGTCAACAAGACCACGCGCAAGATGTACAAGCAGAAGGGCACCGGCCGCGCCCGCCACGGCGCCGCGAGCGCGCCCCAGTTCCGCGGTGGCGGCAAGCCGTTCGGCCCCAAGCCGCGCGACCACGCGATCGGGCTGCCGAAGAAGGTGCGTCAGCTCGGGCTCAAGATCGCGCTCTCGAGCAAGCTCGCCGACGGCAAGCTCGTCGTGCTCGACCAGGCCACTTTGGCCGAGCCCAAGACCAAGCAGCTGGCGGAGCGGATCCGCGAGTTCGGCTGGTCGTCGGTCCTTCTGGTGGATGGCGCCGGGCTCGATCAAAATCTCGAGCGCGCGGCGCGCAATCTGGTCGGCGTGCAGCTGCTGCCGGCGATCGGCGCCAACGTATACGACATTCTGCGCCGCGACGTGCTGGCGCTGACCAAGGACGCGGTGCGGCAGCTCGAGGAGCGCCTGGCATGAACCGCGAGCGCATGTACGACCTGATCCTCGGCCCGGTGATCACCGAGAAATCGACCCAGGGCGCCGAGCACAATCAGGTGACCTTCCGGGTTCGCCCCGAGGCGACCAAACCGGAGATCCGCGAGGCGATTGAAGGTCTGTTCGGGGTCAAGGTCAAGGCAGTCAACACCTTGAACCAGCGGGGCAAGGTCAAGCGTTTCCGCGGCCGGCTCGGCAAGCGGAGCGATGTCAAGAAGGCGATCGTGACCCTCGAGGAGGGCCACAGCATCGACGTGACCACCGGCATCTGAGGCGAGGACGCGACCGATGGCTTTGAAGTCGTACAAACCGGTGACGCCGTCGCTGCGCCAGCTGGTCCTGGTCGATCGCTCCGAGCTGTGGCGCGGCAAGCCGGTCAAGGCTTTGACCGAGGGACTGCGCAAGACTGGCGGCCGGAACAACCACGGCCGGATCACCGCGTGGCACCGGGGCGGCGGCCACAAGCGGCGCTACCGGCTGATCGATTTCAAGCGGCGCAAGTTCGGCGTGCCCGGCGCGGTCGAGCGCCTGGAGTATGATCCCAACCGTTCTGCGTTCATCGCCCTGATCAAGTACAATGACGACGAGCTCGCCTACATTCTGGCCCCGCAGCGGCTGCAGCCGGGCGACCGAGTGATCGCTGACGAGCGGGTCGACGTCAAGCCGGGCAACGCGGCCCCGCTCAAGAACATCCCGATCGGCACGATCCTCTACAACGTCGAGCTGAAGCCGGGCAAAGGCGGCCAGCTCGCCCGCTCCGCGGGCACCTATGTCCAGCTGGTCGGACGCGATAGCGACCACGCCCAGCTGCGCCTGTCGTCGGGCGAGATCCGGCGGGTGCGCGCCGAATGCATGGCTTCGATCGGCGCGGTGTCCAATCCCGACCATCAGAACGTGAACTACGGCAAGGCTGGGCGCATGCGCTGGCTCGGGCGTCGGCCGACGGTGCGCGGCGTCGCGATGAACCCGATCGATCATCCGCATGGCGGCGGCGAAGGCCGCACCTCCGGCGGTCGCCATCCGGTGACGCCCTGGGGCAAGCCGACCAAAGGCGCGCGCACGCGCAGCAAGCGCAAGAGCAACCGGATGATCGTGCGCTCGCGCCACCTCGCCAAGAAGAGGAAGGGCTGAGCTTATGCCCCGCTCGGTATGGAAGGGACCGTTCGTCGACGGCTATCTCTTGGCCAAGGCGGAGAAAGCGCGGCAGTCGACGCGCAGCGATCTGATCAAGACCTGGTCGCGACGCTCGACCATCGTGCCCGAGTTCGTCGGCCTGACCTTCGCCGTCTATAACGGGCACAAGTTCCTGCCCGTGTACGTCACCGAGAACATGGTCGGGCACAAGCTCGGCGAGTTCGCGCCGACGCGCACCTACCACGGCCATGGCGCCGACAAGAAAGCGCGCAGGCGCTGAGGAGAGGCCGATGGGCAAGCCGAAGCACGAGCGCGATCTTACCGACCAGCAGGCCATGGCGATGGCCCGGCTGCTGCGCACCAGCCCGCGCAAGCTCAATCTGCTCGCGCAGCTGATCCGCGGGCGCAAGGCGAACGACGCGCTCAACCAGCTGACCTTCAGCCGGCGCGGCATCGCCGGCGACGTCAAGAAGGTATTGATGTCGGCGATCGCGAATGCCGAGAACAACCACAATCTCGACGTCGACCGCCTGGTGGTGCGCGAGGCGAGCGTCGGCAAGTCGCTCGTGATGAAGCGGTTTCGCGCCCGCGCGCGGGGCCGCGCCGGGCGGATCGTTAAGCCGTTCGCGCGGCTGCGCATCGTGGTCGAGGAACGTGAGGAGGCCGCCTGATGGGGCACAAGGTCAACCCGGTCGGTCTGCGCCTGGGCATCAATCGCACCTGGGACTCGCGCTGGTACTCCGATGGCCAGTATCGCAACCTGCTGCTCGAGGACCTCAAGATCCGCGAGTTCCTGCACAAGCGCCTGAAGCAGGCGGGGATCAGCAAAATCGTGATCGAGCGGCCGGCCAAGAAGGCGCGCATCTCGATCTATACCGCCCGGCCGGGCGTGGTGATCGGCAAGAAGGGGCAGGAGATCGAGGCGCTGCGCCGCGAGCTCGCGCAGCTGGTCAGCGGCGACGTGCACCTCAACATCGTGGAGATCCGTAAGCCGGAGATCGATGCCCGCCTAGTCGCCGAGAACATCGCGCAGCAGCTGGAGCGGCGGGTCACCTTCCGGCGCGCCATGAAGCGCGCGGTGCAGTCGGCGATGCGCCTGGGCGCGCAGGGCATCCGGGTGAGCTGCGCGGGTCGGCTCGGCGGCGCCGAGATCGCGCGCGGCGAGTGGTACCGCGAGGGGCGCGTGCCCCTGCACACGCTGCGCGCCGATGTGGACTTCGGCCGCGCCACCGCGTTCACCCCCTACGGCACCAACGGCGTCAAGGTGTGGGTGTTCAAGGGCGAGATCCTCGAGCACGACCCGATGGCCCACGACAAGCGGCTGAGCGAGTCGGCCTCGGTACGGACGTAGGAGGACCGGGCCATGATGCAGCCCAAACGGACCAAGTACCGCAAGCGGCACAAGGGCCGCAACGAGGGCCTGACCAAACGCGGCGCGGAACTCAATTTCGGCTCGTTCGGCATGAAGGCGACGACCAACGCCCGCGTCACCGCGCGCCAGATCGAGGCGGCGCGGCGCGCGATCACCCGCCACCTCAAGCGCGCGGGTCGCGTGTGGATCCGCATCTTTCCCGACGTGCCGGTCAGCAAGAAGCCCGCCGAGGTGCGAATGGGCAAGGGCAAGGGGTCGGTCGAGTACTGGGTCGCGCCGGTCAAGGCGGGCCGGATCATGTTCGAGATCGACGGCGTCTCGGCCACGCTCGCCGAGGAGGCGATCCGCCTCGGCGGCGCCAAGCTGCCGCTGCGCACCCGCTTCGTCGGCCGGGCGCACGGGGAGGCGTCCTGATGAAGGCGGCGGAGCTGCGCGTCAGGACCGAGGACCAGCTGCAAGAGCAGCTACTGCAGCTCAAGAAGGAGCAGTTCAACTTGCGCTTCCAAAAGGCGACCGGGCAGCTCGAGAACACCGCGCGCGTGCGCGAGGTGCGGCGCGACATCGCCCGGATCAAGACCATTCTCGCCGCCCAGGCGGCGCGCCCGGCCTGAGGAGCCGCCCATGCCGAGACGCGTCATGCAGGGCACCGTGGTCAGCGACAAGTCGGACAAGACCGTGATCGTCCGGGTCGAGCGGCGCTTCATGCACCCGCTGTACAAGAAGTACATTACCCGGTCGAAGAAGTACGCCGCCCACGATGCGGACAACCGCTTCAAGGTCGGCGATCAGGTGCGCATCCGCGAATGCCGGCCGATCTCCAAGCGCAAGTGCTGGGAGGTCCTGGTCGAGGCGGCGGAGTGAGCCGCCCGATTTGCGGGAGCAGGGATCATGATCCAGTCGGAAACCAATCTCGAGGTGGCGGACAATTCCGGGGCGCGCCGGGTGCAGTGCATCCGCGTGCTCGGCGGGTCGCGCCGCCGCTGGGCGTCGATCGGCGACGTGATCGTGGTCTCGGTCAAGGAGGCGATCCCCCGCGGCCGGGTCAAGAAGGGCGACGTGCACCGGGCGGTGATCGTGCGCACCGCTAAGGAGGTGCACCGCCCCGACGGCAGCGCGATCCGGTTCGATCGCAACGCCGCCGTGCTGATCAATCCGCAGGGCGAGCCGATCGGCACCCGGATCTTCGGCCCGGTGACCCGCGAACTGCGTGCCAAGCGGTTCATGAAGATCATCTCGCTGGCGCCCGAGGTGCTGTGAGGGGGATCGTGCGGTGAGCGTCAAGAAGTTCAAGGTCAAGAAAGGCGATCGGGTGGTGGTGACCACCGGCCGCGACCGTGGCCGGCAGGGTGAGGTGCTGCGCGTCCTGCGCAAGGAGGACCGGCTGGTCGTGCAGGGAGTCAACATGGTCAAGCGCCATCAGCGCCCGACCGCCGGCCATCCGGGCGGGATCGTCGACAAGGAAGCGCCGATCCACATCTCGAACGTCGCCCACATCGATCCGGGCAGCGGCAAGCCGACCCGGGTCGGCTACCGAATGCTCGACGACGGCCGCAAGGTGCGCTTCGCCCGGCGCTCCGGCGAGATCCTCGATCGGTAAGGAGAACGGCCGTGGCCCGTCTGCGGGAGCATTATCGGGAGGTCGTGCGCGGCGTGCTGACCGAGCGCTTCGGGTACGCCAACCCCATGCGCGTGCCCAAGCTCGACAAGATCGTGCTCAACATGGGGGTCGGCGAAGCCACGGCGGATGCCAAGAAGCTGCAGGCGGCGATCAGCGACATGACCCTGATCAGCGGCCAGAAGCCCGCGGTCTGCCGCGCCCGCAAGTCGGTCGCCAACTTCAAGCTGCGTCAAGGCATGGCGATCGGCTGCAAGGTGACGCTGCGCGGCCGCCGCATGTACGAATTCCTCGACCGCCTGGTCAACATCGCCCTGCCGCGGGTGCGCGACTTTCGCGGCTTGCCGACCAAGAGCTTCGATGGCCGCGGCAACTATGCGCTCGGCATCAAAGAGCAGATCGTCTTTCCCGAGATCAACTACGACGAGGTGGACGAGATCCGGGGGTTGGACGTGGTGATCTGCACCACGGCACCCAACAATGAGGAGGCGCGTGCTCTGCTCGAACAGTTCAACGTGCCGTTTGCCAGCTGGGGCTGAGGACCGATCGACCATGGCCAAGAAAAGCGCCGTCGAGAAAAACCACCATCGACGCCGGATGACTGACCGGTACGCTGCGCGGCGCACCGAACTGCGCGCCATCGTGCACGACCGCACGCGGGCGCCGGAGGAGCGCTTCGAGGCGACCCTGATGCTCGCCAAGCTGCCGCGCAATTCGGCCAAGGTGCGCGTCCGCAACCGATGCGCGCTCACCGGCCGTCCCCGCGGCTTCCACCGGAAATTCGGCATGTCGCGCATCGCGGTGCGCGATCTCGGATCTCAGGGGCAGATTCCGGGCCTGGTCAAGGCCAGCTGGTAGCATGGCGGCGGGCAAGAGCGGAGGAGGCGAATGACGCTTAGCGATCCCTTGGGCGATATGCTGACCCGCATTCGCAACGGCCAGGCGGCGCACAAGGCGGCGGTGACCAGCCCGGCATCCAGGCTGCGCGAGAACGTCCTGGAAGTGTTAGCGCGCGAAGGCTACATCAGGGGGTACAATCGTGAGGAGGGCGCGCACGGCGCCCTCTCGATCGAGCTCAAGTATCACAACGGCAGCCCGGTGATCCGACAGCTGAAACGCGTGTCGCGTCCGGGCCGGCGCGTTTACTCCGGCGTGAAGGACCTGCCGCGCGTGTACAACGGGCTCGGTATCGCGATCGTATCGACCCCTCGGGGTGTGATGTCCGACGCCGATGCGCGGGAGGCGCACGTCGGCGGCGAGATCCTGTGCACGGTGTTCTAGTCATGTCGCGGATCGGCAAGCATCCGGTGTCCGTGCCCCAGGGCGTCCAGGTGGCGCTCGCGGGGCAGACCCTCACCGTCTCTGGCAAGCTCGGCAAGCTCGAGCATACCCTGCCCGGGGACGTGCAGGTTTCGGAGAACGACGGCGCGATCGTGGTGCAGCCGCGCGGCGACAGCAAACGCGCGCGCGCCATGTGGGGCCTGTCCCGCACGCTCGTGGCGAACATGGTCGAGGGCGTATCCAAGGGCTTCACCAGAAAGCTGGTGATCAGCGGCGTCGGCTTCCGCGCGGCGATCGATGGCAAGGTCCTCAATCTGCAGCTGGGCTACAGCCACGATATCAAGTACGCCGTGCCCGCCGACATCGACGTCAAATGCGAAACCCCGACCGCGATCACCATCACCGGCGCCGATCGGCAGCGGGTCGGCCAGATCGCCGCGGAAGTGCGCTCGTTCCGCCTGCCGGAGCCCTACAAGGGCAAGGGGATCCGCTACGACGACGAGGTGATCCGGCGCAAGGAAGGCAAGAAGAAGTAAGGGCCATGGTCCAGGCAGCCGAACGATTTTCCAGGCGGCGCGAGCGCACGCGGGCCGCGCTGCGCAAGGCCGGGCACGGCCGGCCCCGCCTGTCCGTATTCCGCTCGAGCAAGCACATCTACGCCCAGGTGATCGACGATCAGGCGGGGCGTACGCTCGCGGCCGCCTCGACCTTGGACGCCGGGCTGCGCGCGCAGCTGAAGACCGGCGCCGACCGCGCCGCGGCGGAGCAGGTCGGCAAGCTGCTCGCCGAGCGGGCCAAAAGCGCCGGCGTCGAGGCGGTAGTGTTCGATCGCGGCGCGTACCGTTATCACGGCCGGATCAAGGCGCTGGCCGAAGCGGCGCGCGCTGGCGGTCTGGTCTTCTGAGGTTCACCAGGATCGGGACGGCTGATGCGACGAAGGAGCGACATGCCCCGGGGCGGCGACGAGCGCCAGGACGGCGAGCTGGTCGATCGCCTGGTCAACATCAATCGCGTGGCCAAAGTGGTCAAAGGCGGGCGCCGGTTCGGCTTTTCCGCGGTCGTGGTGGTCGGCGACGGCAAGGGCCGGGTCGGCCACGGCAGCGGCAAGGCCCGCGAGGTGCCGGAGGCCGTACGCAAGGCAACCGAGCAGGCGAAGCGCGCGATGATCCGCGTGCCGCTGCGCCAGGGGCGGACGCTGCATCACGACGTCGAGGGCCACTTCGGCGCCGGCCACGTGGTCCTGCGCGCCGCGCCGCCGGGCACCGGGATCATCGCGGGCGGCCCGATGCGCGCGGTGTTCGAGGCGCTCGGCATCGCCGACGTGGTCGCCAAGTCGATCGGCAGCTCCAATCCGCACAACATGATCAAGGCGACCTTCGATGCTCTGACCACGGTCGCCTCGCCGCGCAGCGTCGCGGCACGGCGCGGCAAGAAAGTCGGCGATCTCGTCGGCCGGCGCGAGGGCGGCGCTGGCGATGCGCGGGCGGAGGGGTGATGACCAGCAAGATCCGAGTGACCCAGATCCGCAGCCCGATCGGCCGGGACGACCGGCAGCGCACGAATCTGATCGGCCTCGGGCTGAACAAGATCTCGCGCTCGCGCGTCCTGCCGGACGTACCGGCCGTGCGCGGCCGCATCGCCCAGGTGCACCATCTGGTTCGGGTCGAGCCGGTCGACGAGGAGACTGCTCCGAAGGCGAAGACGCGCGCGAAGGCACGCTCATGAAGCTCAACGAACTCGCCCCAAATCCGGGCTCACGCCGGGCGCGCAAGCGGCTCGGCCGCGGCATCGGCTCGGGCAAAGGCAAGACCGCCGGGCGCGGCCACAAGGGCCAGAAGGCCCGCGCCGGCGGGGGAAACAGGACGTTCGAGGGCGGCCAGATGCCGATCTACCGGCGCCTGCCCAAGCGCGGCTTCACCAACCCGTTCCGCAAGGAGTACGTGCCGGTCAACCTCGACCGGCTCCAGGCGGCGGTGGAGGCCGGCAGGCTCGACCCTGCCCAACCGGTCAATCTGGAGGCCCTACGCGCGGCCGGTTTGGTGGCGAAGCGGCGCGGCGGGGTCCGGCTGCTGGCGCGCGGCGAGCTGAGCGTGGCGCTCACGATCGAGGTCGACAGCGCGTCGCGAACCGCGGCCGCGGCGGTCGAGAAAGCCGGGGGCAAGCTGGTTCTGCTGCAGCCGAAGGCGGATGCCTCCGCCGCTGCCGAGCAGCCCGCGAAGGAATAACGGAGGCCGCCCATGGCATCGATGGCCGAGCAGCTGGCCGCCAACATCAATCTCGGTGCGTTCAGCAAGGCGACCGAGCTCAAGAAACGGCTCTGGTTCGCGCTCGGCTGTCTGATCGTCTATCGCTTCGGCACTTACATTCCGCTGCCGGGGATCGACCCGGAGGTGATGGCGAAGATTTTCGAGCAGAACGCCGGCGGCATCATGGGGATGTTCAACATGTTCGCCGGCGGCGCGCTGGCGCGCATGTCCATCTTCGCGCTCGGCATCCTGCCGTACATCTCCGCCTCGATCATCATGCAGTTGATGACCGCGGTGTCGCCGACGATCGAGCAGCTGAAGAAGGAAGGCGAGGCCGGGCGCAAGAAGATCAACCAATATTCCCGTTATCTTACGGTATTCCTCGCGGCCTTCCAGGGCTATGGCCTGGCGATTGGCCTCGAGGCGATGACCGGAGCGAGCGGCAGCGCGGTGCTCGATCCAGGCTGGCATTTTCGCATCAGCACGGTGATCACCATCGTCGGCGGCACGCTGTTCCTGATGTGGCTGGGCGAGCAGATCACGGCGCGCGGCGTCGGCAACGGCATATCGCTGATCATCTTCACGGGCATCATCGCGCAGCTGCCGCACGCGCTGGTCAGCACTCTGGAACTCAGCCGGACGGGCGCGCTGTCGCCCATTCTGATCATCTTCCTGCTGTTCATGGTGGTCGGGGTGATCACCTTCATCGTGTTCATGGAGCGGGCCCAGCGCCGCATCCTCGTGCAATATCCCAAACGCCAGCAGGGCAACCGGATGTTCGGCGGCGAGAGCTCCCATCTGCCGCTCAAGCTGAACGTCTCCGGCGTGATCCCGCCGATCTTCGCGAGCTCGCTGCTGCTCATGCCGGCGACCATGGCGAGCTTCGGCGGCGCCGCTGGGCCGGAGTGGCTGGCCACCCTCACTGCCATGCTCGGCCGCGGGACCGTTCTGCACATTACGCTTTACGTCGCCCTGATCGTGTTCTTCGCGTTCTTTTACACCGCTATCGTGTTCAATCCTCAGGATACCGCCGAGAATCTGCGCAAGCACGGCGGCTTCATCCCCGGTATCCGGCCGGGCCAACGCACCGCCGAGTATCTCGATTACGTGCTCACCCGTCTGACCGCGGTCGGCGCGATCTATCTGTCCGCCGTGTGCGTGCTGCCCGAGATCCTGATCTCCCAGTACGCCGTGCCGTTCTACTTCGGTGGCACCAGCCTTCTGATCGTGGTCTCGGTCACCATGGACACGATGGCGCAGATCCAGTCGCATCTGATCGCGCACCAGTACGAAGGTCTGATCAGGAAATCGCGGCTGCGCGGAGCCCGGCGCTGATGCGGCTCGTCCTGCTCGGCCCGCCGGGCGCCGGCAAGGGCACGCAGGCGAAGCGGATCGCGGCCAGGTACCACATTCCGCATCTGTCGACCGGCGACATGCTGCGCGAGGCCGTGGCCGCGGACACGGAAGTGGGTCGGCGCGCCAAGGCGATCATGGAGGCGGGCCAGCTGGTGCCGGACGAGATGATGAATCGGCTGGTCGCCGACCGCATCGCCCAGCCGGACGCGGTGCGCGGGTTCGTCCTCGATGGCTTTCCGCGCACCCTGGCGCAGGCGCGGGCGCTGGACGACCTGCTCGCGCAACGCGCGCAGCGCCTTGACGCGGTTCTCGAGCTCGCGGTCGACGACGACGCCTTGGTCGACCGGATCTCCGGCCGGTTCGCCTGTGCCCAGTGCGGCGCGGGCTATCACGACCGCTTCAAGCGACCGAAGGCGGAGAGTGTGTGCGACGTGTGCGGCGGTCGCGAGTTCGTGCGCCGCGAGGACGACAAGGCAAAGACCGTGCGTGCGCGGCTCAAGGGCTACCATGCGCAGACCGCGCCGCTGCTCCCGTACTACCGCGCCAACGGACTGTTGGCCGCGGTCGACGGAATGGCCGAAATCGACGACGTAAGTTCCGCTGTTTTCAAGACTATCGACGCGTTGACACAGTGAGGTTGCGACCTATAATCGCGCGGCTTTCGCGCGCGGTCATGACTACCTATATCGAGCACGGCCGAGGCGTGCCGATCGCGAGCGGCACGCCATCAGCAGGAGGAGCTTTGTGGCGCGCATCGCCGGAGTGAACATCCCGAGCGGCAAGCCGGTCGGGATCTCGCTGACATATATCTACGGCATCGGCCGGACCACCTCGGAGCGGATCCTGCGCGAGGTCGAGATCCCGTTCGGCCGCAGGGTCAACCAGTTGTCGGACGCCGAGGTCGCCCGTCTGCGCGAGGTGATCGACCGCAACTACCGGGTCGAGGGCGATCTGCGCCGCGACGTTGCGATGAATATCAAGCGCCTGATGGACCTCGGCTGCTATCGCGGCCTGCGCCATCGCAGGGGTCTGCCAGTCCGCGGCCAGCGCACCCACACCAATGCCCGGACGCGCAAGGGCCCCGCCCGTCCGATCGCCGGCAAGAAGAAGGTGAAGAAGTAGTCCCATGGCGAAAGAAACGGCTCCCCGCCTGCGCCGGCGCGAGCGCAAGAACATCACGGCCGGGGTGGCTCACGTGGCCGCCACGTTCAACAATACCATGATCACCATCACCGATGCCCAGGGCAACGCGATCGCGTGGTCCTCGGCCGGCAGCCAGGGCTTCAAGGGCTCGCGCAAATCGACCCCGTTCGCCGCGCAGGTGGCTGCGGAGAATGCCGGGCGCAAGGCGATGGAGCACGGCATGAAGACGATCGAGGTGGAGGTACGCGGCCCGGGTTCCGGCCGCGAGTCGGCGTTGCGCGCCCTGCAGGGCGTCGGTTTCACGATCACCGCGATCCGCGACGTCACTCCGATCCCGCACAACGGCTGTCGGCCGCGCAAGCGGCGTCGGGTCTAGCGTCAGGGTGGCGCACATCTCTGGGGCGCTGATCGGCGCGGCGTCCCCAGCCATGGTCGCTCCGGCGAGCATTCGGCCAACCAGGCAAGCTTCGAGGTATCCCGTGATCCAGAGAAATTGGCAGGAACTGATCAAGCCGCCCAAACTCGAGGTCGTGCCCGGGGCGCGGCCCGACCGCGAGGCGACTTTGATCGCCGAGCCGCTCGAGCGCGGCTTCGGCGTCACGCTCGGCAATGCGCTCCGGCGCATCCTGTTGTCGTCGCTCCAGGGCGCGGCGATCACCGCGGCCCAGATCGACGGCGTGCTGCACGAGTTCTCGACCATCGCGGGCGTGCGCGAGGACGTGACCGACATCGTCCTCAACCTGAAGTCGCTGGCGCTGCGCCTGCACAGCGACACGCCCAAGCGCATGTACCTCAAGGTCAAGGGCCCAGCCGTGGTCACCGCGGGGATGATCGAGGCCGGCCACGACATCGAGATCATGGATCCGGATCACGTGATCTGCCATCTCGACGAGGAGGCCGAGCTCAGCATCGAGATGACCGTGCGCACCGGACGCGGCTACGTGCCGGCGGCGCAGAACAAGTCCGAGGATGCGCCGATCGGGCTGATCGCGATCGACGCGATCTACAGCCCGGTGCGTAAGGTGGCGTATCGGGTCGATCACGCCCGCGTGGGCCAGGTCACCGATTACGACAAGCTGACCTTGCAGGTCGAGACCGACGGTTCGGTCACGCCCGAAGACGCGGTGGCGCTCGCCGCGCGCATTCTGCAGGACCAGCTGCAACTGTTCATCAACTTCGACGAGCCGCGCGCCGCGATGGGCGGCGACGCCAAGCCCGAGCTGCCGTTCAATCCGCACCTGCTGCGCAAGGTGGATGAGTTGGAGCTCTCGGTGCGCTCGGCCAACTGCCTGAAGAACGACAACATCGTGTACATCGGCGACCTGGTGCAAAAGACCGAGGCCGAGATGCTGCGCACGCCCAATTTCGGCCGCAAGTCGCTGAATGAGATCAAGGAAGTGCTGGCGCACATGGGCCTGAGTTTGGGCATGGAGGTGCCGGGCTGGCCGCCGGAGAACATCGAAGAGCTGGCGCGGCGCATCGAGGAGCCCTACTGAGGCGCACGCGGGAGAGGAGCAAATGCGCCATCGCATGCATGGTCGAAAGCTCGGCCGGAGCTCGAGCCACCGCAAGGCTATGCTGGCCAATCTGGCGGCTGCTCTGGTCAAGCACGAGCAGATCACGACCACCTTGCCGAGAGCCAAGGAGCTGAGGCCCTACGTCGAGAAGCTGGTGACGCTCGGCAAGCGCGCCGATCTGCACGCCAGGCGTCTGCTGATCGCCAAGATCCGGGACGACGCGACCACGCGGAAGCTGATCGACGTGCTCGGGCCGCGCTATGCCGAACGACCGGGGGGTTACCTCCGCGTGCTCAAGGCGGGCTTCCGACTCGGCGACAACGCCCCGATGGCGGTGATCGAGTTCATTGATCGCGACGTCGCGGCCAAGGGCCTGGATTCCGGTCCGCGCCCGGATCGGGTCGAGGCCGAGGCGGGCGAGGCGGCCGCCGCCTGAGCCCGTATCCGTCCGGGACGACAGGCGGCGCGACTGAGATCGGGCGACGCATTGGATGGTGGAGTTCGGGGCGCGGCAGCAGGCTCTGCCCGCGCCCGGTCTGGCGTAGCGTGATGCGGCCGCGGCGCTCCGTGACCGAGGTGCCGCGATCTGATGCACACGGTCGCCGACCGGCCGATTGAGGTCAGAGCGGCATTGAAGAGCGGCTCCGGCGCGCCGCGGCCGTGGCAGCGCGAGGTGCGCGAGCCGGGCGCCTGCTCGCGGTGGTGATCAGCCGATGAGCGATCTGTTCGCCAAGACTGCTGGTGCAACCGGGCGCGGCGTCGCCGCGGTCGGGCAGCCGCTCGCCGATCACCTGCGCCCGCAGACGCTCGACGATCTGGTCGGCCAGGACCACCTGCTCGGCCCCGACACGCCGCTCGGGCGGATGTTTGCCCGCGGTCAGCTGAGCTCGATCATCCTGTGGGGCCCGCCCGGCACCGGCAAGACCACGCTCGCCCGGCTGCTCGCCAAACGCCTGGACCAGCCGCTGGTCCAGCTCTCCGCAGTGATGTCGGGCGTCGCCGATCTGCGCAAGGTCTACGAAGAGGCAAAGACGCGGCGGCGCACCGGCCAGACCACGCTCCTGTTCATCGACGAGATCCATCGCTTCAATCGCGCCCAGCAGGACGGCCTGCTTGCCCAGGTCGAAGACGGCACGGTCACCCTGATCGGGGCCACCACGGAGAATCCGTCGTTCGCGCTGACCGGCGCGCTGATGTCGCGCTGCCAGGTGCTGGTGCTGCAGCGGCTTGACCGCGAGGCGCTGGAGGCGCTGGTGGCACGCGCCGAGCGCGCGCTCGGCCATCAGCTCCCGCTCGCCCCGAACGCGCGGGCGCGTCTGATGGAGCTTGCCGACGGCGATGGCCGCTATCTCTTGAACATGGTCGAGAACCTGGCCGATCTGCCCGCCGAGCCGATCATCGATCCGGCGACGCTCGGCCATATTCTGCAGCGGCGCATGCCGCTCTACGACCGCCAGCAGGAGGCGCATTACAACCTGATCAGCGCGCTGCACAAATCGGTGCGCGGCTCGGATCCGGACGCCACCTTGTACTGGCTCGCGCGCATGCTTGAGGGTGGCGAAGACCCGCGCTACATCGCCCGGCGCCTGGTGCGCATGGCGAGCGAGGACATCGGCCTCGCCGACCCGGGCGCGCTGCCGCTCGCGATCGCGGCAAGCCAGGCCTACGAGCAGTTGGGCAGCCCGGAAGGCGAGCTGGCGCTCGCGGAGTGCGCCGTCCATCTGGCCTGCGCGCCGAAGTCGAATGCCGTCTATCGCGCGTTCGGTGAAGCCCGGCGGGCCGCCCGGGACAGCGGCTCGCTGATGCCGCCCGCGCACATTTTGAACGCGCCGACGCGCATGATGCGGGAGCTCGGCTACGGCCGCGGCTACGAGTACGACCACGACGCGCCGGAACGGTTCTCCGGCCAGCACTATTTTCCGGACGGCATGGAGCGCCAGACTTTTTACCGACCGAGCGGGGAAGGCGCCGAGGCGGTGCTCAGGGCGAAGCTCGAGCGCTTCGCGCAGCTGCGGCGCCAGCGCGCGGGCGGTTAATGCGTGCGGTCGAGACGCGTACCGTCGCCGCCGACGAGGGCGAGGTCCGCCTCGATCGCTGGTTCCGACGGCATTTCCCCGAGCTCGGCCATGCCCGCCTGCAGAAGCTGCTGCGCACCGGGCAGGTGCGGGTGGACGGCCGGCGCGCCCAGGCCAATTCGCGGCTGCGCCCCGGCCAGGCGATTCGCATCCCGCCACTGCCCGCCGACCAGCCGCCGCGAGCGCCTGCGCGCCCGGCTCCGGAAGCCGTCGATCCAGACGATGCCGAACGGCTTCGCTCGCGCATTCTGTTCGAGGATCACGCGCTGCTCGTGCTCGACAAGCCGGCCGGCCTTGCGGTCCAGGGCGGCACCGGCACGCGCCGGCACGTCGACGGCATGCTCCAGGCATGGGTGGCGGGCGGCGAGCGGCCGCGCCTCGTGCATCGCCTGGATCGGGATACCAGCGGTTTGCTCGTGGTGGCGAAGACCGCGGCGACCGCGGCGAAGCTGACCAAGGCGTTCCGCGAGCAGCGCGTCGAGAAACTCTATTGGGCGCTGGTGTTGGGACGGCCGCCCGAGACGCAGGGCTGGATCGACCAGCCGCTCACCAAACAGCCCGGCAAAGGCGGCGAGCGCGTCGCGGCGAGTGTGGCCGGGGTGCCGGCACGCACCCTTTATCGCGTGGTCGCCCGCGCCGGCAGGGTCGCGTCATGGCTCTCGCTGAAGCCGATCACGGGCCGCACCCACCAGCTGCGGGCGCATTGCGCTCTGCTCGGGGTGCCAATCATCGGCGACGGCAAGTACGCCGGCGCGCGTGCTCATCCCGACGGCGCGCCCAAGGGGCTCATGCTGCATGCGCGCGAGATCCGCCTGCCGCACCCGGATGGTGGTGTCCTGGAGCTGACCGCCCCGCTCTCGGGGCCGGTCCTGGCCGGCTTCCGTTGGCTCGGCTTCGAGCCCGATCCGAGCCTGCCGGGCGCGCGCCTTGCCGATTTCGCGCAGTCATGAGCCGGCTGATCGTCTTCGACTGCGACGGCACGCTGGTCGACAGCCAGCAACTGATCATCGAGGCCGCCCGCCAGACGCTGCTCGCCCACGACATGGAGCCTCTCGAGGCGGACGCGGTGCGCGCAGTGATCGGCCTGTCGCTCGAGCTGGCGCTGGCGCAGCTGGCGCCGGGCGTCGACGAGCGTATGCTCCTCAGCCTGGTCGCGACCTATCGCGCGAGATGGCGGCTGCTGCGCGCCCAAGGGGTCCTGGAACCGCTGTTTCCGCGCGCCCGAGAAGTGCTGGGCTTGCTCGATCGCGACGGCCATCTGCTCGGGATCGCCACCGGCAAATCGCGCGCCGGCGTGCTCGAGGTGCTCGATCATCACGGGCTGACCGCTCTGTTCGTCAGCGTCCAGACCGCCGATCGCCACCCAAGCAAACCGCATCCAGCGATGCTCGAGGAGGCGATGCGGGAGACGGGCAGCGCGCCGACGGAGACCCTGATGGTCGGCGACACCAGCTTCGACATGGAGATGGCCCGGGCGGCGGGAGCACGCGCGATTGGCGTCGCCTGGGGCTACCATCCGCCGGAGTTGCTCGAGGCGGCCGGCGCCGAGCGGGTTCTCGAGAGCTTCGATCAGCTTTCGGACTGCTTACGAAGTGGAGCTTCATGAGACGCTTTTACCGGGAGGTCACGGTCGACCTGGGCGAGCAGGGTCATCGCATCCTGCTCGATGGCCGCCCGGTGCGCACGCCGGCCAAGCAGGCGTTGAGCGCGCCGTCCGCGCCGCTCGCCGAGGCGATTGCGGAGGAGTGGCGGGAGCAGGCCGACGCGATCCGACCCGATACTATGCCGCTGACCCGCCTCGCGAGCACGGCCATCGACCGCATGCCGGCACAGCGGCAGGCCGCGATCGAGGAGGTGATCGCCTACACCGACACGGACCTCGTCTGTTATCGCGCCGCCGAGCCGTTCGAGCTCGTGCAGCGCCAGCAGCGTGCGTGGCAGCCGATGCTGGAATGGTTGCGCGAGACGTTTGCAGTCCGGCTTGTCGTGACCACCTCGATCCTGCCGCTGGTCCAGCCCCCCGCCGCGCGCGCGGCCCTGCGCGGCGTCATCGAGGACCTGGACGACTGGCCGCTGGTCGGCATGCACGCGGCGACCACGGCGCTCGGCTCGCTGGTCCTGGGACTAGCGCTGCTGCGCGGGCACCTTGACGCCGAAGCGGCGCTCGCGGCCAGCCTGCTGGATGAGCTGTACGAGATTGAGCGCTGGGGCAGCGACACTGAGGCCGAGCGCCGCCACCAAGTCCTGCGGCGCGACGTCAGCGGCGCGGCGCGTTTTCTCGCCAGCCTGCGTGACCTTCACGCCTCTGAAGCGAGGGCAGCGCAAACTCTGGCCGGGAATCCCTCCGTGAACTGACCCGGCGTCAACACGCCCCCTGCTGGCGGACCCGATGAGGCAGCGTCGCGCGGGTCAGGACGTCAGCGGACGCGGCGGAACGCTCGGAACCGATTGCTCGTGAAGCCATCGCGCGCACGACGGCGATTACCCGCCAAAGTGCTTCTTGAGCGCATCGAAGCCCCCCTGGAACACCGCGTTGCTGATGAAATCCTCCGTCTCGGCCTGTTTCTCTGCGGGATGGGGATCGAAGCTCGCGGACCACTCGGCGAAGGTGCGGTTGCCGTCTGTGATCCGGCGCAGACGCAAAGTGGCCCGGTAGTTCGCGACGGGCAGAGGCGATTGGAGGATCGAATAGCTGTAGTGGTGCCCAAGGTCAGACATCTCGAGGAGCTGCTCGCGGATCACCGCGCCGTCCTGCAGCGTGAGGACACGCATGCAGCCGACCTGATCGGACGGCTTGCCGCCCTCGACCTCGCTCTTGGCGATGCCAGGATGCCAGTTCGGCAGGCCGTTGAAGTCGCGGATTCTTTTCCAGACCTGCTCGACTGGCGCATCGATCACGGAACTGGCGTGAGCTCTTGCCATGATGGACCTCCCTGATCCTGACTGTGTCCCTGAACTTACGCGTTTGTTCCGTGAGCGCAATCTCCATTCGCCGCCGCTTCAGGAAGCTAGAGGATCTGTCGCAGAGACGCATGCGCGGGATATTCGCGGTCGTTCAAACCCCGACCCGATGTTACTGGTGCGGCGCCCTCACAAATAGGGGCCCAGCGGGACCGAGTAAGTCAGGTACAGCTCCTCCTCGCCCGGGTTCTGCTGGTTGACGCCGCCGTTCGAGATATGCGCCGCACGTATGCCAACCCGATGGCCATTGTCGAGCCGGTAGGCGACATCCAAGGACAGGCGGAACTGAAACACCCCGCCCAGGTCCGAACTGTCTCCATCGTGATAGCCGCCCATCGCGACCTGAGGCGTGAAATAGATCCTGTTGTATGACAGATCGCCGTACGTGCCGACGTACCCGAACAAGCCCCCATCGACATTAGACACAAGCCCAAGCGACAGGCCGGCTACGAACACCTTGCGCCCGAAGCGGTACTCGATTGTGCCCGCCACCGAGGTCCGATCGCGGATATCGAACACGCCCGCGCCGAGCAGGAGATTGTCCGGCTCGTTGCCGTGCACCACGATCGGCCCCAGCTGCGCGAACGCGGTGGTGGCGGGCTCGCCGGCGCATGCGACATTCGGGGAGACGAGCCAAAATAACAGGGCATTGGCGAAAATATAACGCATCGTCTTTCGCATCCGGCTTGAACCAAGTGGAGCTTCGTCAGGCGCGGCGCGGCGGTCGCTATGTCGCCGCAGCTCTTGATGGCAGGAGTGGGTGAGCCACTGAGGCACACGTGGACCAGCGGTCGGCGGCCAGGTGCGCATTGCTGCGTCCGGGCGCCGTGGCGTATCCGCTTCACCTGTAGCGTTCATTTGCCCGGAAGACGCACGTGACCACGATTTGGCACCCCTCGCAAGTTCGCACCATCGTCCCTGCGTTATGAAAAAACGGTTGCCCGTCGGGCTGCGCCGGGCCGATCGCTGCCGTCGCTCGAGCCACACGCCGGCGCCGCCGCAGTTGTTCCCGACGGGGTGAAATCTCGCGCACGCGCCATTAACGCCTGGGTCAATCGTGCCATTAACGCCTGCGCAATGCTGGGAAGCTAGCATACGGGGTCCCCACCGCAGTGGCATCGCATGCGATTCGGTCGTTTTTCTAACACACCGGCACAGCCGTTCGGCCGCAGAGGGGCGGGCGACCGTGAGCATCCGGCCGCCGAGCCCACATCGCTCGGCAACGTCCGGCGCGAGCGGCCCGCCGACCCCGCCGCGCACGCCCCGGATCCGGGCGATGGCGCCGCTGCGCCCGGTTGGCCTGCGCAGCCTCGCCAGGAGGCACCTGAGCCGGGCACCCCTGCGAGCTTCGAGCATCGCCCGGACGGCCAGCTCGACCGGGGTCCGCCCCCCACACCTTCTCTGGAAGGTCGCGGCCCGCCCCAGACGCGTGGACCGGGCGACGGCGATGACCGCTTCGCCGGGCTCGCGTCACCCAGTTCGCTCGCTGCGGAACTGGCCGGCAGTCATGACGACGCACCACGGCGCACCTCCGATTCGCTTGGTCAGTATCATAACGGCAGCGGCGCTGAAATTGCGTCTCGCAATAACCCTCAGGACAACGAAGCGCCGATCGACGAAATCGATGACATCGCCGTGACCATCGGCCGTGTCGTCGGGATCCACGGCCCGGTGCTCTGGGGCACGCTCTACGACGACGAGGACAACACCGCGGCGTCGGCGGCGCGCATGGGCGCGCTGGTGTCGTTGCGCGGCCCCGAATCGCGCGTGTTCGGCGTGGTCAACGCGCTGCGCCGGGAGCGCGACGGCAGCGGCCACCAGGGCGAGCGCACGGTGTTCGAGATCCAGACCCTCGGCGAGATCCCGACCACTGGCGATGCGGCGACCGCGGGGTTCCAGCGCGGCGTATCGCGCTATCCGCCGCTCGGTGCGCCTGTGACCACGGTGACGATCCGGGATCTGGCCAAGGTCTATGCCCGGCCGCGCACCTCCAACGTGCACATCGGCCGGCTGCGTCACAATCAGAAGGTGCCGGCGTTCGTCGTGACCGACAGCCTGCTCGGCAAGCATTTCGCCGTGCTCGGCACCACCGGGGCGGGCAAGTCGTGCGCGGTCACGGTGATTCTGCGCTCGATCCTGGCCGAGCACCCCAACGGCCACGTGGTGCTGCTCGACCCGCACAACGAGTACGCCAGCGCCTTCGCCGACATGGCCGAGCTGCTGAACCCGTCCAATCTGCAGCTGCCGTACTGGCTGCTGAATTTCGAGGAGATCGCGCACATCCTGGTCGAGCCGGGCGAGCAGCGCTTCACCCAGCTCGCGCTCCTCAAGGATGCAATCGTGCAGGCCAAACGCGCCATGTCGCCCGAGGACGACTATCTGACGGTCGACACCCCGGTACCCTATCGGCTGTCCGACCTGATCGCGGCGCTCCAGGAGGGTATGGGCAAGTTCAACAAGGCCGATGGTGCCGCCTCGTACCTCGGCCTGATCTCGCGCATCGAGGGCCTGCGTTCCGACCGGCGCTACGCCTTCATGTTCGAAAGCCTCGCCGTGCGCGACAACATGCGCCAGATCCTGGCGCAGCTGCTGCGCATCCCGGCGGACGGCAAGCCGATCACGATCATCGACATCGCAGGCCTGCCATCCGAGGTGGTCGACGTCGTGGTCTCGGTGCTGTTCCGCCTGGTGTTTGAGCTCGCCGCGTGGAGCGATCGCGGCGCGGCGCCGCCCGTGCTGCTGGTGTGCGAGGAGGCGCATCGCTACGTGCCGCAGGACGAGGTGGCCGCGTTCGCGCCGACCAAGCGCGTGATCTCCCGGATCGCGAAGGAGGGGCGCAAATATGGCGTGACCCTGTGCTTGGTCAGCCAGCGCCCGTCCGAGGTCGCGATCAGCAGCCTCGCGCAGTGCAACACCGTGTTCGCGCTGCGCCTGACCAACGAGCACGACCAGTCATCCGTTGCGCGGGCGCTGCCGGAGAATGCCCGCTGGCTGGTCGAGAGCCTGCCGTCGCTGAACACCCAGGAAGCCGTCGTGGTCGGCGACGGCGTGACCGTGCCGGTGCACATCCGCTTCAACGACCTGGATCCCGAGCACCGCCCGTCCAGCGCCGACCCGTCCTTCGCCGTCGCCTGGCGACGCGACCCGGACGAAGCGTTCCTGGAGCGGGCGATCGAGCGCTGGCGCCGTCAGACGCGCTGAGTTGGGGTAGATTTTATCTGGAATTGTGTGTGAATGAGAGTTCGGCGTCGTTGCACCTGTTCGGCAACCCGCTGTCCATCGACAGCGCTGCCCGGCCGCGCGGAAGATCGCCATGACTGACATGACCGACAAGATCGCGGTGATCGCCGGCGGCTCCCCGGAAGTGGCCGAAGCGACCGCGCGGCTCCTGGCGACGCGCCGCGCCGCTGGCCTGATGGTGTGCGGGCGCGGCGCCGAGCGGGGCCAGGCGCTCGCCGCGATCATCTCGGCGGCCGGCTGCCCGACCCATTTCCTGCCGGTCGATCTGGCCCGGGCCCAGGACTGCGCCGCGGTGACCGCCGAGGCAGATCTGGTGTTTGGCCGCATCGACGTGCTGGTCGTGGGCGCCGGCGAGGTGCCCTACCTGCCGCTCGAAGACACCACGCCCGAGAAGCTCGATCAGCTGCTCGCGGTCAAGGTACGCGCGCCGTTCCTCCTGCTGCAGGGCGCCGCCGGCATGATGCGCCGCACTGGTGTGCACGGGACGCTGATCGTCACGATCGGCGGCACCGGCGGCAACGGGCCGCGCACCTTGGCCGCAGTGGCGGGCAGAGGCGCGCTCGGCGCGATGGCCCGGGGCTTCGCCGAGTCGCTCGCGGCCAACCGCATCCAGGTGTTCGGCCTGGTTCTCGATGACGAGCGGACCGGGGTCGTCGCGCCGCCCGCTCAGGTCGCGCGCGCGATCGCCGAGCTCGCCGCCGGCGATGCCTCGACCGCATCCGGCTCGATCATCGAACTCGCGCAGGCGGACACGTCCGGCAGGTGACCGGCTGATCGCCGGCGACGGACCTCAGTCGCGCGCGATCGCGAGGGGTCGGCCTTCGAGCAGGACCGCTTCGAGACGACCGCCCTGGTTGACCACGACCACGTCGGCCGCGGCGCCCGGGGCCAGCCGGCCCCGGTCGGCAAGCCCGAGATGGTCGGCCGGCAGCGTCGCGCAGCGCCGCGCGGCGTCTTCGAGCGGCACGCCGAGATGCAAAAGATTGCGCAGCGCCCCGTCCATGGTCAGCACGCTGCCGGCAAGCGTCCCGTCGGCCAGGCGCACCGCATCGGCCTGCTTGAAAACGCGGTGCTGGCCGAGGCGATACTCGCCGGGCAGCATGCCGGCCGCCGCCACGGCATCGGTGATGCAGTAGAGGTTCGGAATCGCGCGCAGCGCCGCGCGCGCTGCGCCCTCGTCGACGTGCACGAAATCGAGGATCAGCTCGGCCCACTGGGCGTGCGCGAGCGCCGCGCCGACCGCTCCCGGACGGCGATGATGGAGGCCGCTCATCGCGTTGAACAGATGGGTGAACCCGGCGGCCCCGGCGGCGAGCGCTGCGCTCGCTTCGGCATAGCTGCAGGCGGTATGGCCGATCTGGGCGCGGGCGCCGAGCGCCCGGAAGTGCCTCAGCAAGGCGCCGTCCGGGTCGATCTCGGGCGCCATGGTCGCGACCCGGATCGGCGCGAGCGCGGCGAGCTCGTCGACCAGCGCGAGGTCGGGCCCGATGGCGAACGGCGGCTGGGCACCGAGCGCCTGCGGGCTGATGAACGGGCCTTCGAGATGCGCCCCGAGCAGGCGGGCCGCCGCCGGGTCGGGGCTCGCCATCGCCGCGCCGATGCCGCGAAACGCTGCCAGCAGCTCGTGCCGCGGCGAGGTGACCGTGGTCGCGAGCAGCGCCGTGGTGCCGTGGCTTGCGTGGAAGCGGGCCATTTGGCGCACCGCGTCGGCGCCCGCCATGACATCGGCGCCGGCGCCGCCGTGGACGTGCAGGTCGATGAAGCCCGGCAGCACGAACCGATCGGCGGGCGCATCCGCCGCCGGCTCGATCGCCCGGATGACCGCGGTGCAGCGCAGCCGCCCCTGCACGAAGCCCTCAGGCGTCAGGATCTGGCCTGCGATCGTGGTGCTCATGGCTGCACGCGCATGGCGCCACGCGCCCGGATCGGATAGACAGGCGCAAACGGAGCCGCTGCATGGCCAAAGCCTATCGCGCGATCGGGTTGATGAGCGGCACGTCGATGGACGGAGTGGACGTCGCCGCGCTCGAGACCGACGGCGAGACGGTCGGCTGGACCGGACCCTCCGTGACCGTGCCCTATGACCCCGCGTTGCGCGCGCGCCTCGATCGGGCCGTGCGCGCTCCGGAAGATCCCGGGCACGATCTCGCCGCGCTGGCAAGGGACCTGACCGATGCGCACGCGGCGGCTGTCGAAGCATTCCTGCCCACGTTGCCCCCGGCGCGCCGCCGGATCGAAGTCGTCGGCTTCCATGGCCACACGCTGTTCCATCGGCCGGCGGAGCGCCGGACCTGCCAGCTCGGCGACGGCGGGCGCTTGGCGGCTCGGCCCGGCATCGACGTGGTCTACGACTTCCGCAGCGCGGATGTCGCCGCGGGCGGCCAGGGCGCGCCGCTCGCTCCGGTCTATCATCGGGCGCTCGCCGCCGCGCTCGCCAAGCCGGTCGCAATCCTCAATCTTGGGGGCGTCGGCAACGTGACCTGGATC
This sequence comes from Pseudomonadota bacterium, assembly GCA_046732855.1. Classification (GTDB taxonomy): domain Bacteria; phylum Pseudomonadota; class Alphaproteobacteria; order Geminicoccales; family Geminicoccaceae; genus JBKPNX01. Next base: position 44,959 of record JBKPNX010000184.1, on the reverse strand, counting down.
GGCGAGGCCGAGCCGATCGCGTTCGACACCGGGCCGGGCAACGGACTGATCGACGATTGGGTGTGCGCACTCACCGGTCGGCCGTATGACGAGGGCGGCCGGATCGCGGCGGCGGGGTGGATCGATGAGGCCCGGCTCGCCGGCATGCTCGCGCAGGCGTACTTCGACCAGCCGCCGCCCAAATCGCTCGACCGCCTTGACTTCACGCTGGCCACCGTCGAGGGGCTGGGGCTCGAGGACGGCGCGGCGACGCTCGCGGCCTTCACCGCGCGGGCGGTGGCGCGCGCGCGCGAGCACCTGCCGGCCCCGCCAAGGCGCTGGCTCATCACCGGCGGCGGCCGGCACAACGCCACGCTGATGCGCCTGCTCGCCGAGGTCCTCGGCGTTCCGGTCGAGCCGATCGAGGCGATCGGTGCCGACGGCGATGGCCTCGAGGCGCAGGCGTTCGCGTTTCTCGCCGTGCGCACGCTGCGCGGCTTGCCGATCTCGTTTCCGGCGACCACTGGCGCGCCTCGGCCGCTGTGCGGCGGCCGGCTGGCGCGGGCGCCCCGCAAGTGAGGCGTAAAAGGTAGCGCCAGCCATCAAGCCGAGCGGGGGATGTTCATAGCGGACCGACGGGAGTCCGTCATGGCAGCGGTTCGCCATCAGCCCGTCATCGTGGGCGACCAGTGGGAGCGAAGCCATCCAGGGAGACTGGATCCACACGCCCCTTCGGGGCTCGCGATGACGGCCAGCCAGCTCCAGGGGTGCATAATGGCGGCGCGTCTGCTTCACTGATTCAGGACGCCCGGCACTGGAGCGCGCGCGCGGCGGAGGTTGCCGCCAGCGTCCGCGAGGCGGGCCTTCGCCTGTTCCAGGTCGAGGCCGTCGGCGAGCAGCACGGCGAGCTTGAGATCGCCGCCCGCGCGTTCCCAGAGTGCCGCCGCTTTCTCGGGCGCGCATTCCGTGAGCGCCTGGACGATGCCCTTGGCCCGCGCCACCAGCTTGGCGTTGGTCGGGACCACGTCGACCATGAAGCCCTGGTAGACCCGGCCGAGCGCCATCATGGTCTGGGTCGACAACAGGTTGAGCGCGATCTTCTGCGCCGTGCCTGCGGCCATGCGGGTCGAGCCGGCCAAAAACTCCGGACCGGTCGCCAGCAGCACCGGGATCTCCGCCTCTTCGAGCAGCGGCGTGCCCGGGTTGTTGGCGAGCCCGATCGTCAGCGCGCCGGCCGCACGCGCGCCCCGCTGCACGGCGCATGTGAATACGGTACGGCCCGATGCGGCGACCGCGACGAGCACGTCGGCGGCAACGAGCGCCTGGCGGTCGACCGCAGCGGCGGCGGCCGCCGCGTCGTCCTCGGCGCCCTCGATCGAGCGCACCAGCGCCGCCTCGCCCCCGGCGATCAGGTAGTGGAGCCGCGCGCGCGGCCAGCCGAAGGTCGGGTGCAGCTCGACGCCGTCCTGCACGGCAAGCCGCCCCGACGCGCCGGCGCCGGCATAGACCAGGCGACCGCCGCGACCCAGTCGCTCCGCTGCCTCTTCGGCCGCGCGCGCGAGCGCCGGCAGCGCGTTCCTGACCGCGCCGAACGCCGCCATCTGGCTGTCCAGCATCGCTGCGAGCGCCCGCTCGGCCGGCCAGGTGTCGGCATCGCGCCAGCGCTCGAGCCTGTCTTCGGTGTCCATGGCCGCGGGTAATTACCAGAGGCGGCGCCGTTGACGCTACGTCGGCGTGAGCCTGTGTCGGAACGAACCGCCGCGCCGCGGTCTGAAACTGGCAGCCATTCTCCCCAATCAGGGCCGATATTCCGGCGCTTGCTTCCTTCGCTCCATAGGGACAAGCTCGCAGAGATAGATCAGGCCACGGAGTGGCGCACGGAAGACCACATCATGCGCAGGCAAGCCATTGTCCTCGTCGCGTCACTCCTCATGGCGCCGCTCGCCGCCGAAGCCGCCGACCTCGTGGTCTGGTGGGAGAAGGGCTGGTACCTGGACGAGGACAGGGCGGTCGCGGAGCTGGTCGCGGCCTTCGAGCAGAAGACCGGCAAGCAGGTCGAGCTCCTCCAGCCCACCCAGGATGAGCTGTCCGACAAAATCGAGGCGGCGCTCGCGGCCGGGCAGCCGCCGGATTTCGCCTATGGGATTCTGTTGCAGAATTACGATGATCAGTGGGCGTACGAGGACCGGCTGGTCGATCTGAAGGACGCCATCGACCACTTTTCGGGCCTGTTCGACCCGGACCTGCTAGAGCTCGCCACCATGCTCAACGGGCGCACCAGCGGGCACGGGCTGTACGCGCTGCCGATGGGGCGCGATACCAACCATGCCCACGTATGGCAGAGCCTCCTCGAACAGGCCGGCTTCACCCTTGCCGATGTCCCCAAGGAGTGGGAGGCGTTCTGGTCGTTCTGGTGCGATCGGGTTCAGCCGGCGGTGCGCAAAGCAACGGGACGCGACGACATCTATGGCGTCGGGCTGCCGATGTCGATTGATGCGGAAGACGCCGAGACAGAGCTCGGCCAGTTCGCTTTGGCCTACACCCCGCGCTGGCCGCCGCCCGCAGGCTGGAACCTTGCCGAGGAGCCGGCGACGCGGGCGATCCTCATCCACGCGATCGAGCGCTACACGGCGATCTACAAGAGCGGCTGCACGCCGTCCGACGCCGTGAACTGGACCAACCGTGACAACAACCAGGCGTTTCTTGAGCAGCGGGTCGTGATGACGCCGAACCCCACGCTGGCGATCCCGAACCAGCTGCGGGCAGAGCGCCCCGAGGATTACCACCGGAACGCGGCGACGATCGAATGGCCGCGCAATGTCTTCGGCGGGCCATTGGCGAATACCGGCGGCGCCGCCGTCGCTGTGGCCTTCAAGAATGGCGCAAACCCGGACTTGGCCAAGGCGTTCGTGCGCTTCCTCGTAGAAGACGGCTGGCTCGCGCACTGGCTCGACTTCTCGCGCGACCGCATGCTGCCGCCGATGCAGAAGCTGATCGACAGCCCCTTCTGGTTGGACCCGGGCGACCCGCACCGGATGCGCTCGGCCGTCCAGACCATGACCCAGCCCCAAAGCCTCACCACGTGGGGCGTCAGCCGCGACCAGCAGCGGCGATTCGATCTGGCCGAGCCGCAGATCATGGGGACGGCGGTGCACCGCGTCGCCGCCGAGGGCTGGAGCGCTGAGCGCGCCGCGGACGAGGCGATCGCGCGCATCAATGAGATCCTTCGCGAGTAGCTCGATCGTCGAGTGGACTGGTTGCCCGGGGGCCGGGGCGCTGGCATGCTCGCGCCGCCATGGTCAGCGATTGGGCGCCGACGTGACGTCGTTGATGCTGCAGGAGACGCGCGAGGCGCCGACGCGGGTCGCCGAGCTGCTGCGGCATGATGTTGCCGCGTATCGCGCGCTGGCCGACCAACTGGCTGCCCGACCGCTCGCGTTCGCGGCGACCGTGGCGCGCGGCAGCTCGGACCACGCCGCGAGCTACGCCGCGAGCCTGCTCGGCATCGCCTGCGGCCTGGTCACGGCATCGATTCCGCCGTCCTTGATCACGCGCTACGGCGCGGCGCTCGCGCTCGAGCGCGCCCTGGTGCTCGCCATCTCGCAATCGGGAGCGAGCCCCGATCTCGGCGCGACGCTGCGGGCGGCGACCGCGGCCGGCGGGTGCACCGTCGCGATCGTCAATGAGACGGCCTCGCCTCTGGCCGAGGCCGCGGGTCACGTGCTGCCGCAGCGCGCCGGCCCGGAGCAGAGCGTCGCCGCGACCAAAAGCTTCATCTGCTCGCTCGCGTGCGTGGCGCGCCTGATCGCGCTATGGCGCCGCGACCGGGCGCTTGCCGCCGCGCTCGAGCGCTTGCCCGAGCGGCTCGAGGCGGCGCTCGCCTGCGACTGGTCGGCCGCGCTCCCGCTGCTCGCGCCGGCGCACAGCCTGTACGTGGTCGGCCGCGGCCTCGGCTTCGGCATCGTCCACGAATGGGCGCTCAAGCTGAAGGAGACCTCCGGGCTGCACGCCGAGGCGCTCTCGGCCGCCGAGGTGCGCCATGGGCCGCGCGCGGTGATTGAGCCGGGCTTTCCGGTGCTGGCGCTCGCGCTGACCGATCCCGCGGGCCAGGACGCGGGCGCGTTCGCCGCGGAGCTTGCCGCGGCAGGGCACACGGTCGCCGTGGCGAGCGCGTCGGCGGTCGCCGGTCATCACCTGGCGCTGCCGTCGCCGCTCCACCCGCTGCTCGACCCGATCATCGCGGTGCAGGCCTTCTATCCGCTCGCGGCGGCGCTCGCTGCGGCGCGCGGGCTCGATCCGGACCAGCCGCGTGGACTGCACAAGGTCACCGCGACCTTATGAGATTGCCCGCCGTTGACCCGGTTTTCTCGCAAAGATTGAAAAACGCCGCGGGACCTCGTAGTTTACGCGAGCAAAGATGGACGGGACTCGAACTCGGTCACCATCGGTAAACCGCGTCGGTGTAGAGTCGGGCCGAATCGGACTGTCGAGAACGCGATGGATCGTCTTCTGATCAACGGCGGCGCGCCGCTGCGGGGCCGGATCGAGATCAGCGGCGCCAAGAATGCCGCGCTGCCGCTGATGGCGGCATGCCTGTTGACCGACCAGCCGCTCGAGCTCGAGAACGTCCCGGATCTCGCGGACGTGGCGTCGATGTGGCGGCTGCTTCAGGTGCTGGGGGTCGAGTCGCGGCACATCGCCGGCGCGCCGGGGCGCATGGCGCTGCATTGCCCGCAGGTGATGAGCACGACCGCGCCCTATGACCTGGTGCGCAGGATGCGCGCCTCGGTGCTGGTGCTCGGCCCGCTGCTCGCGCGCGCCGGCGAGGCGCGCGTCTCGCTGCCCGGCGGCTGCGCGATCGGTACGCGGCCGATCGACCTGCACCTCGAGGGCCTGGAGCGCATGGGCGCCACGATCGAGCTGATCGACGGCTACGCCCACGCGCGCGCGCCGCAGGGCCTGAAGGGCGCCCAGATCCGCTTTCCCCAGCCGTCGGTCGGCGCCACCGAGAACCTGATGATGGCGGCGAGCCTGGCCAAGGGCGAGACGGTGATCAGCGATGCCGCGCGCGAGCCCGAGATCGTCGACCTCGCGCGCTGCCTGAACGCCATGGGCGCGCGGATCGAGGGCGCCGGCACGGCGCAGCTCCGGATCCACGGCGTGCCCAGCCTGCATCGCGCCGTGCACCGCATCCTGCCCGACCGGATCGAGACCGGCACCTACGCCATGGCGGCGGCGATCACGGGCGGGCGCGTCGAGCTGAAGCATGCTCGTCTCGATCTGCTGGGCGCCGCCCGCGACAAGCTGCTCGAAGCCGGCATCGAGCTCGAGGAATGCGCGGATGGCTTCATCGCCGGGTGCGCGAGCGGCGAGCTGCGCGGGGTCGACGTCATGACCCGGCCGTTTCCCGGCTTCGCGACCGACCTGCAGGCGCAGTTCATGACGCTGATGTGCCTCGCCCGCGGCGCCGCCATGGTCACCGAGACGATTTTCGAGAACCGTTTCATGCACGTGCCCGAGCTGACGCGCATGGGCGCGCAGATCACGGTGCACGGCGGTTCCGCGCTGGTGCGGGGCGTGAGCGAGCTCAAGGCGGCGCCGGTCATGGCGACCGACCTGCGGGCTTCGGTGTCGCTGGTGATGGCGGCGCTCGCGGCGAACGGTCGGACCGAGCTCAACCGGATCTATCACCTGGATCGCGGCTACGAGCGGCTCGAGCAGAAGCTGATCGCGGTTGGCGCCGAGATCGAGCGGGTGCCGTGATCCGTGTGCCAGTCTGTCGTGATCCGTGTGCCAGTCTGTGATGTCGGAAATAACTGAAACGAATTACCTGTCGCGCGGTAATTATCGCGACACATTGGCGCATTAGTGATGCGGAGTGGAAGCGCTCCCCGTTTTATCGGGAACGCTGGATGGGGTGGGAGACGGTCTTGGAAATCTTGTCCGGTATTCTGTACTGGCTGCTCGTCTGGTTCCTGGCGGGCATCCCGGCGTCTCTGATCCTCGCACAGCTGTTGAAGGCTGCCTCGGAGCAGCTCGAGCGGGAGGAGAGCGCGCGCCTGCTCGGGGTCACCATCCACCAGAACTGAGCGGGCCGTTCCGGGTTTGAGTTGGACCGGCAGACTTCAATTCAGCCGCGCCAGTACCTGCTCCAGGGCCGCAAAGAATCGCGGCCATCCCCCCTTGGCGCCCTCGTAGTACTGCGGCTGGTCCGGCCGGAAGCCCGACTGCTCCATGCGCAGGCGGGTTCCCGTGCTTGTCGGGGCGAGAGTCCAGGTGACGACACTCTCGAGGCCATAGGCTTCCCACGTGTAAGACAGCGTCTGGTTCGGCTCGACGGCCAGGACCTGACAGCGGGCAACGCCCCAGTCTGCGCTAAGATCGAAACGGTGGCCCACGACGGGCTTGAAGTCGTTCTTCATGAGCCACTGTTCGATCAGGTGTGGTTGGGTGAGCGCGCGCCAGATCCTTTCCGGCGGATAGGGCATCTCACGTTCGATTACGACAGAGAGCGTTTCGCTCGACGTTTCGTTCATTGGTCGATCCTTTCCCCCAAGTTTTCGCGGCCCTCGAATCGGCTGCCGCAGATACCTGGGCTATCAACTTCGTAAACGGGCCTAGTCGCCGATCGGCTCCAGCGCCTCGGAGCGGCCGCGCCGGGGCTTGAAGGGTTCCCTCGGGGCCGCCCAGCGCACGGCGTTCGCGATTACCTGCTGGATCGCGGGCTCGTGGTAAGTCGGGTAGGTCTCGTGGCCCGGGCGGAAATAGAAGATGCGGCCGGCGCCGCGCCGGAAGCAGCAGCCGCTGCGGAACACCTCGCCGCCCTGGAACCAGCTGATCAGGACCAGCTCGTCCGGCGCGGGGATGTCGAAATGCTCGCCGTACATCTCTTCCCGCGCCAGCTCGATCCGCTCCGGCAGGCCCGCCACAATGGGATGGCCGGGCGCCACCACCCAGAGCCGCTCGCGCTCGTCGGCGACGCGCCACTTCAGATCGCAGCTCGTGCCCATCAGGCGCTTGAAGATCTTGGAGAAGTGCGCCGAGTGCAGCGCGATTAGCCCCATGCCGCCCTGCACCCGGGCATGGACCCGCTCGACCACCTCGTCCCGCACCTCGGCGTGCGCCTGGTGACCCCACCATAGCAGCACGTCGGTCGCCTCGAGCACGCCCGCGCCGAGGCCATGGTCCGGCTCGTCCAGGGTCGCCGTGCGCACCTCAAGCCCCGCCCGGCGCAGCCGCGCCGCCAGCGCTTCATGGATGCCGTCCGGGTAGACGGCGCCGACCTGCGGGTTGCTCCGCTCATGCCGGAACTCGTTCCACACCGTCACGCGCGGCGATCGGCTCATGGCGCCTGCTCCAGGAGATCGGCGACCTGCACGGGAACGCCGCCCTGACGCGCCGAGCGGATCGCCGCGAACATCGCCGCGAGGCTTTTCAGATTGTCGGTCGCGGTGCTCGCGCCGTCGGGCGGGCTGTCCTCACGAATCCAGCGCGCGAACGCATCGAGCGCGCCCTTGCGATCCTTGCACGGCATGTCGGGCAGCGGTCGCGCCTCGGGCGGCTCGCCCGGCCGGTGCAGGATTACGCGATCCAGCTGCTCCCGCTCCTCGAACGCGCCGCGGAAGGTGAACTCGAGCGTGCCGCGACTGCCATCCAGACGCCAGTGACCGCCATAGGGCGTGGCCGGGCCGCGGGTCAGCCAGCTGCCGCGATAGCTTACCATCGTGCCTCTGGCGAAGCGCATGGTGGCGACCGCGGCCGGAGGACCAGCGAACGGCGTGCCGGGCTCCGCCCAGCTGTGACAGCTCACTTCGACGGGCTCGTCGTCGAGCACAAACCGCAGCGTATCGAAATGATGGATCGCCATGTCGCTGAGCAGCGGCTCCTCGAGCAAGAAATAGCGGTAGCCGGTGCCGAAATAAAAGTGAAAGTCGAGGTAGCAGGCGACCAGATGACCGAGCGCACCGTCGCGCAGCAGCCGCCGGGCGAGCACGGGCGCGGGGAACCAGCGGTAGTTCTGGCTGACCATGAGCACGCGCTTCCGATCGCATGCCAGGCGGGCCAGCGCGCGCGCCTCTTCGAGCGTCTCGGTGAACGGCTTCTCGACCAGGACGTGCAGACCGGCCTCGACCGCCTCGCGGGTGACCGCCGCGTGCGCCGCAAGGGGCACGACCACGAGCGCCGCGTCGGCCGCGACCCGCTCCAGAGCAGCCTCAAGGGAGCCGAACACCCGCGCGCGGGGCAGGCCGAGCTCGACCACGGCGCGCTCGCGCGTAGCCCCATCGACGTCGACCCAGGCGACGGACTCGACGCCCGGCGTGTCCCAGGTCACCTCCTCGACCCAGTTGCGGCCCCAGCCGCCGAGCCCGATCTGCACCAGCCGCAGCGTCATGAGGCCCCCATCTCACGGCCATAAGCTCGCGGGCGCCGCCATGCGATCGGCGGTTCGCCGTCAGCGGGCTTGGCGCCCGGCGTCGGGCGTCCGCGGTGCTGCAGGGCGAGGAAGCGGCCGATCATCAGCGCCGCAGCCACTGCGAGCGAAGCGGCAAGGCCGAGCCAGACGCCAAGTCCGCCGAGGCCCGCGCCGAAGCCGAGACCGAGCGCCAGCGTGCCGCCGACGCCCCAGTAGGCGAGCGCGGCGAACGCCATCGGCCACCGGGTGTCCTTCAGGCCGCGCAGCGCGCCCGCGCCGATCACCTGGCCGCCATCGAAGATCTGGAACAGCGCGGCGATCGAGAGGAAGGTGACGGCCGCATGCACGACCGCCGCGTTGGCCGGATTCTCAGCGTCGACGAACAGCCCGACGATCGCGGCCGGCGCGGTCCACATCAGGGTCGCCGTCGCCAGCATGAATGCGCCGCCCATGAGCAGCGCCGTGAGGCCGGCGCGCAGGATCCCCTGCCGGTCGCCCGCTCCCGCGGCGAGGCCGACGCGCACGGTCGCGGCCTGCGCTAGGCCAAGCGGCACCATGAAGGTGACCGAGGCGCACTGGAGCGCGATTTGATGCGCCGCGAGCTGGGCCGTCCCGATCAGCCCGATAACCAAGCCAGCGGCTGCGAACAGGCCGACCTCCATGACTAAGGTCACGCCGATCGGCAGCCCGACGCGGAACAGCTCGCGCAGGCGCACCCAGTCCGGCCGCCACAATCGCCCGAGGATATGAAAGCGCCGGAACTGCCGGTCGATCAGCACGTAGCCGAGCAGACCGGCAAACACGAACCAGTTGGTCAGCGCGGCGGCGATCCCTGCGCCGAGCAGGCCGAGCGCCGGCAGCCCGAGCCGGCCGAAGATCAGGCCGTAGCCGGCGAGCGCGTTGAACGAGACGCCGATCAGCATGATCACCATGGCGGCGCGCGGTCGCTCCAGCGATGCGATGAAGTTGCGCAGCACGACGAACCACAGCCCGGGCACGAAGCCCCACAGCGCGGCACGCACGAAAGGCTCGGCTGCGGCGACCAGCTCCGGGTCCTGACGCAACAGACGGAGCAGCGGCCCGATCTGCCACAGCAGCGCGCAGGCTGGGAGGCCGAGCGCCAGCGCCACCCAGAGGCCCTGCCGGACGGTGCGCCGCGGCCCACGGACCGCATAGCGGCGGCGGCCCAGATCCTGCGCGATCATTGGCGCAGTCGCGGCGACCACGCCGATCCCGAACAGCAGCAGCACGAACATGACGTTGATGCCGAGCACGCTCGCCGCGAGCGCCTCTGGCCCGAGCCAGCCGATCAGCACCACGTCGGTGGTCTGAACCGCGACCTGGCCGACGTTGGTCAGGATGATCGGCACGCTGAGGCGCGCGAGCGAGCCCGCCTCCTGCCGCCACGCGCCAGCGCCGTGGCCGCCCCAAGTTGCCGTCATGGTCGCCATCGGGGCGTCCTAGCGCAAAAGCGCCGCGGCCGGAACCGATCATCGCGGCGGGTGACGATCCGCCACCCCGCGGAACGACTGTGGGGCTCCCTCACGCGACCCCGGGTTTTAAGAAACGACGGCGCGCCGAGCCGGCTTGGGCTGTCTCAGCCCGACCGGGCTGTTTCAGCGCACCAGATACTTCTCGATGATCGCCGGGTCGGGCTCGACGCCGAGGCCGGGCTCCTCGGGCACGGTCGCATGGCCGTCGATGATCGGGATCGGGTTCTTCGCCAGCGCCCGGCTGATCTCGGACGGCTCGACGCAGTACTCCATGATGAAGGCGTTCGACACGCTGGCGAGGAAATGCAGGGACGCGGCGACGTTGATGTCGGTCGTGAAGTTATGGTTGATCACCGGCAACCCGCGCTGCTCGGCGAGCGCGGCGATCTTGATCGCCTGGGTCAGGCCGCAGCGGGTCAGGTCGACCTGGACCACATCGATCCGCCCGAAGTCCATGAGCCGGGTGAAGCCCGCGACCGTGCACTCCTCCTCGCCGGCGGCGATCTTGATGTCGGTGCCGTCCGCGACCTTGGCGTAGCCGGCGAGGTCATCCGGCGGCAGCGGCTCCTCGATCCAGGCGAGGCGGTAGGGCTCGAACAGGCGGGCGCGCTGCAAGGTGGTCTTGGCATCCCAGATCAGGCCGACGTCCAGCATGATGTCCATGTCGTCGCCGACCGCGGCGCGGATCGCATCGAGATAGGCGCAGTCGGTCTTCGGGTCGCGGCCAAACGGCTCCCAACCGAACTTGACCGCGGTGAAGCCCTGGTCCCGCGCTTTCCTGGCGCGTTCCGCCGTCGCCTCGGCGGTGAACTGGAACATGTTCGACGCGTATGCCCGTACCTTCTTGCGAAAGCCGCCGCCTAGCAGCTTGTACACGGGCTGGTCGAGCGCCTTGCCTTTGATGTCCCAAAGCGCCAGGTCGATTCCGGCCATGGCCTGGATGACCGCGCCGTCGCGCCCGTAATACAGCGTGCCCTGGTACATCTTGCGCCACAGCCGAAAGGTCTCGAGGGGGTCCTCGCCGAGCAGCAGCTCGCGCAGGCCAGTGACCAGCGTGTGCGACATGGGCGCTTCGATGATCGCCTTGGTCACGTAGGGGCAGCCGTCGACCTCGCCCCAGCCGATGATCCCGATGTCGGTCGAGACCTTGACGATCAGCGCGTCCTGCGAACTGTCGGTGCGCGCCTGGATCTGGGGCAGGCGCAGGTACAGGGCTTCGACGTCGGTGATCTTCATCGGCGGCTCCTCCCGTGCAGATGCTTTTGATGGCCAGCGCCGCAAGAAATGCTTTTGGCGTTAGCAAGGTCAAGCCGCAGGCGGCGAAAGCGGGCTCGTGCCTTCGCGGCTCCATCGGGCACGCGTGAGCTGGTTCACACCTATCGCCGAACTCAGGCTCTAAATTGCGTCTCGGGGTATGGCGCTCCGGCACGCCACTTCAGGGCGCCGAGCAATCGCGATGCTCAGAACCGTACCGCCAAGTAACGTGGAGTGGTCGGATGCGTGTTGCTTTGTTGGCAGTATCTTTTCTCCTGTCGATTTTGGGCCCGACCTTGTTCGGGTGCACGGCCAATGCGCCGTACCGGACCATGGAGCCTGCCAGCTGCATGGCGGCCAGCTGCGATGATGCCATCATCGAGAGGCAGGACGGGTACGATCTCGCCTACGTAGAGTTCAGCGAGCGCGGCAATGTATTTGATCGCAGGAAGATGCAGCAGGTTTTGGACTACGTGACCGAGCAAGCTCGGTACGATCCGAGCAATCCCGAGCGGGGCGTGTTCACGATCGTATTCGTGCATGGCTGGAAGCACAACGCCCGTACCGACGATGGCAACGTCATCAGCTTCCGCAAGCTATTGCGGCAGATTCACGATATCAGCAAAGGAATCACAGTCGGTTCTCCGCGAAAAGTGATTGGCGTCTACGTTGGCTGGCGAGGACTGTCGGTCGATTTGCAGCCCTTCACGGAAGTCACCTACTGGGAGCGAAAGCAGGTAGCGGAACAGGTCGCCAAGGGCGGCGTCACGGAGTTGCTCTTGCGGTTGGAACGGGAAGTCATCGACGAAGGGCCCGGCCGGGCGAATCGCAACCTCTACTTGGTGACCGGCCACAGCTTCGGCGGTGCAGTCGTACTTTCTGCCCTCAACGAAATCCTCCTCGAGCGGGTCGCGGCAGCCACCGCGCAGAAACCCAATGATGCCTGCGTCGAAAGCCGGCCTTTCGGGCATGGGGTCGTCCTGTTGAATCCGGCGATCGAAGCGAATGAGATGTTCCAGTTGAAGGAGCTGGTCGCGGAAACCTGCTTTGTCCCCAGTCAGCCTCGCCTGATGCACGTCATCAGCTCGGATGCAGACCTGGCGACCAACAAGGCGTTCGGCCTTGGCCAGTGGCTCGGGGTCAACCTCAGCTGGAGGCAGGCCACGCTGATCACCGAATTCGATCACAGGGAAATGCAGTTCAAGGAATCTGATCTAGACACCATCACCGTTGGCAATTTCAAGCCGTTCCAAACGGGACAGCTCGAGCGGTCTGACTCCGTCGGCAGCAGATGGCGCTACAGCTCCTGCATCGGGCAGGAAGCCGAATGCCTGGCTCCCGCCCAACGCGCTCAACACATCCCGGTCAAGCACAACGAGCCGCTCGCCTTCATTCACACGGACAAGAGCTTCATCGCTGACCACAATGACGTGTTCAACGACCACGTCTCGGCGTACCTGGCATCGATCGTGGCCGAAAACAGGTACAAGCGAATTCTGCACGACAGCTCGGTGGTGGACCGGCGCCTGCCCGAGGTATGCCGACGTGATGAGTTCAAGGACTGCTTTGCGTACTATCAGGAGCGGTTCGCAAGCGTGGAATGACGGACATGAGTGAAGTTGTGCTGGACTAACTTCAGGCATGCGGTGATCGGCGGCGGAACGTGGTCCTGCCTTCGTTCCGGTAATATCGACGGGCCAGGCCCCGCTTGAGTCGGGCGCCGGGTTCTGGCAAGACTGCACGCGCCGCACCCCGCCCGCAGGCGATCAGCCAACGAAGTCTCGCCCATGGACTACGCGCGTTTTGCGCCACTGCTCGAGTGGCTCGCCGCCGCCGGCCTGTCCGGCCAGCGCGAGCTGAACCTGCTGCAAGGCTTCTGCGAGCGCGCGCTCGCCGCGGGTCTGCCGCTTGGCCGCGCGGTGTTCGGCGTCGACACGCTGCATCCCGTGCTCGAGGGTCGCGTGTTCTATTGGGAGCGGGACGCCGGCGGCCCCGTCCAGTCCGAGTACGGCCGACTCGATCCTGAGCGCAGCGAGGACAAGTGGCTGCAGAGCCCGTTTCATCAGCTGTATGAGACCGGTGCGACCACCCTGCGCCAGCGCCTTGCCAACGAGCCGCTGCAGTTCCCGGTGCTGGAGGAGCTGCGCCAGCGCGGCATGACCGATTACGTGGCGATGGTCAACCGCTTCGGCGCGGCAGGCGCGATCGGCCTGATGGACTGCACCTACTCCTCGTGGGCGAGCGACCGCGCGTCCGGCTTCGACGCCGATGATCTGGCCGCGCTCGAGTTTCTCGTGCCCAGCCTAGCGCTCGCGATCAAAGGCGCCTCGACCGCGCACATCATCGAGACGCTGGTCGAGACCTATCTCGGGCGCGATGCCGGCCATCGCGTGCTGAGCGGCCATATCCAGCGTGGCGTCGCCGAGAAGATCAGCGCCGTCTTGTGGTTCAGCGACCTGCAAGGCTTCACCCGGATCACCGACACGGCGCCGCCCGAGCACCTCGTGCCGCTGCTCAACGACTACGCCGATGCGATCGTGTCTGCGCTGCGCGGCGAGGGCGGCGAGGTGCTGAAGTTCATCGGCGACGGCATTCTCGCGATCTTCGACGCCGCGGCGCCGCAGGACGCCTGCCGCCAGGCGCTGGACGCTGCGGCCGATGCGATCCGACGCGTCGGCGACCTGAACCAGCGGCGCGCGGCCGACGGTCAGCCGGTCACGCGCTTTTATCTCGGCCTGCACGTCGGCGAGGTGTTCTACGGCAACATCGGTAGCTACGACCGGCTCGACTTCACCGTGGTCGGCCCCGCGGTCAACGAGACCAGCCGCATCGCCGCCATGTGCCGCTCGCTCGATCAGGGCGTGCTGCTGTCCTCCGCCTTCGCCGAGGCGGCGGGCCCGAGTCGGCGCCGCCTGGTCTCGGTCGGCCGCTATGCGCTGCGCGGCGTGCAGCGTCCCCAGGAGCTGTACACGCTCGAGCCCGAGGCGGTCGGCTGACATCCGCAATGAATTACAGTCGGCTCGGGTCGCCGCCTGCGCCGCTCCCGTGGGCCTGAACCGATGCCCGCGAGCACGCGCGCACCCGCGCTCGCCACCGCGCGCCACACCGCGGGCGCCACAGGCCGCGGTATCGTCTGCGCGTTGATCGCGTGGCTGTTGTTCGCGTCCATGGATGCCGGCAGCAAGCTGCTTGCAGAGCAGTACTCGATCGTTCAGATCCTGTGGGTGCGCTTCCTGTCGCTGCTTGCCGTGTCCGGTTGGCTCGCGGCTCGTCAGGGCTGGACCGGGCTGATCACGCGCCGTTTATGGCTGCAGAGCCTGCGCTCGCTCATGCTGATGGTCGAGATCGGGCTGTTCATCCTCACGATCACCGTGCTGCCGCTGGCCGAGGCGCACGCGATCGTCGCGATCTCGCCGCTCTTCGTCACCGCGTTGTCGGTGCCGCTGCTCGGCGAGAAGGTCGGCATCCGGCGCTGGGCCGCGGTCGGCGTGGCCTCGATCGGCATGCTGATCATCCTGCGTCCGGGCTTTAGCGCGATGCATCCGATGGCGCTGGTCGCGCTCTCATGCGCCTGTATGTGGTCGCTCTACCAGGTGCTCACCCGGATCGTGAGCCGGACCGATCCGCCGCTCACCACGCTGTTCTACACCGCGCTGATCGGCGCGGTCGCGCTGACCCTGATCGGCCCGTTCTATTGGCGCATCCCCGATGCGCGGGGCTGGGCGCTGTTCGCGCTGGTCGCAGTGCTCGGCGCCGCCGGCCATTACCTGCTGATCAAAGCCCTGCAGCTCGCGCCCGCCTCGCTGCTGCAGCCGTTCGCCTACACGGTCCTGGTCTGGGCGACGCTGGTCGGCTTCGCGGTGTTCGGCAATCTGCCCGACCTGCCGACCGTGGTGGGGGCACTGATCATCGTCGCGAGCGGCCTCTACACCTTCGCGCGCGAGCGCCGGCTCCGCGAGGAATAAGTCATGCCGGCTGCCGCGGTGGCGGTCACAGGGCTAGCTGATACGCCACTGGCACGTAGCGGTAGCCGACACCCTGCTTCTCGACGTAGCCGACCGCCGGGAACGGCATGTGGTAGCCGCTGAACGGGATCCGCTCGGCGGCGATCAGGTCGAAGATGCGCTTGCGCGATGCGGTCGCCTGCTCCTTGTCCATGTCGAAGCGGACGTGCCAGTCGGGGCGCTGCAGCGACACGACGAAATGGTTCGCCGTGTCCGCCGTCACGACCAGCCGCTTTCCGGCGCTCTCGATGTGGAACGCCATCGATGTGGAACGCCATGTGCCCGGGCGTATGGCCGGACGCGTCGAGCGCTTCGATTCCGAGCGCGACCTCGGCGCCCTCCTTGATGAACGTCGTCTTCTCGGCGAGCGGCACGACATTCGCCTGGACCAGCGTGGCGACGCGCTCGGTCGGGCCGGACAGGCGCTCCTTCGGGCTCCAGAAATCGTATTCGGCCGCCGCGGTGACGTAGCGCGCGTTTGGCAGCAGCGGTCGGCCGTTTTCCATCAGGCCGCCCACGTGATCGGGGTGAAAATGGCTCAGCACCACCACATCGATCTGCTCGGGCTGGAACCCGGCGGTGCCCAACAGACTCGCGAGCCTGCCCGCATCGGGCCGGCGCGCGATCCCGTTGCCGGTGTCGAACAGGACCAGCTCCCTGCCCGTATTGACCAGCAGCGGCGCAAAGCCGATCACCATCTTGTCGGGCGGCAGGAAATTCTGCTTGGCCAGGGCGTGTACCTCGGCGGCGGGCACGTTCTCGCCGAAGATCGGATGCGGCCCCTCCACCTGAACCGCGCCATCGGAGATGGTCGTGACCTCGAACTCGCCGAGCTTGAAGCGGTAATGGGTCGGCGCGGCGGGTCCGATCTGCGGCGCGGCCGCGAGCGCAGGGCCCGACCACGAGCCGCCCGCCAGACCGGCGGTGGCGCCGGCCATGCCCGCCATGACCCCGCGTCGCGATCGAGCGATGTCGCTGATCCTCACTGTCGCCTCCCGTCCTGATGCCCGCGCTCGTCCGCAGCAAGGCTGATCCGCACCGAGGCTGCAACTCACATCGCAGCGAGTTGCGCCGGCGTGCTGCTTTCGAGGGCCACTTATTTACTTGACCGCGCCGCCGGTGATGCCGGCGATGAAGCGGTCGAGGAAGAGATTATAGGCGATCGCCACCGGCACGCTGGCGATCAGTGCCGCGCCCATCAGCTCGCCCCAGTAAAAGACGTCGCCGCGCACCAGGTCCGTCACCACGCCGAGCGTCACCGGCTTCTGGTTGGAGGACGCGATGAAGGTGAGCGCGTAGACGAACTCCTGCATCGCGAGCGTGAACGAAAAGATGACCACGGTCAGGATCGCCGGGACCGAAAGCGGCAGTACGGTCTTGAAGAACGCGCCGACCAGCGTGCAGCCGTCGATGATCGCCGCCTCCTCGATCTCGCGCGGGACCGACTTGAAGAAGCCCATCAGCAGCCAGGTGCAGAACGGGATCGTGAACGTCGGGTAGACGACCACGAGCGACCACAGCGAATCCTGCAGGCCGAGGATCGAGACCACCCGCGACAGCGGCAGAAACAGCAGAGTCGGCGGCACCAGGTAGGTGAGAAAGATGCCGATGCCGAGCGTCTCGGCATTGCGTCCCGACAGGCGCGCGAGACTGTATCCAGCCGGCAAGGCGACCACGAGCGTGATCGCCACCACGCAGAGCCCGATGATCAGCGAGTTCAGGAGCCAGTCGATGAACAGGGTCTGCGTGAAGAGATAGCGTAAGTGGCTCAAGGTCGGCGCCACGTTGAACCAATAGGGAACCGACTTGAGGTCGTAGAGATCGGACTCCGCCTTGAAGGTGGTGATCAGCATCCAATAGAACGGGAAAGCGGCGAACAGCACGAGCAGCGACAGCACGCCGTAGAACGAGGCCTGCTCGCCGATCCTCCGCAGCGCGGACGGCATGGCTAGATCTCCCGCCGCCGCAGGAAACGGAGCAGGAAGATCACCGCCACCAGCAGGAACGGCAGCAGGAACAGGCAGATCACCGCGCCGTGGGCGACGTCGCCCGACAAAATGCCGACCTGGAAGGCGAGCGAACCGAGAACGTGGGTGCCGTTGATCGGGCCGCCCTTGGTCAGCAAATAAACCACGCTCATGTCGGTGAAGGTGAACACCATGCCGAAGATCAGCGCGATCAGGATGATCGGCGCGATGATCGGCAGGATGATCACGTAATTCCGCCGCCAGAACCCGGCGCCGTCGATCGTGGCGGCATCGAGCACGTCCTTCGGCACCGACGTTAGCCCCGCAAGAAAGATCACCGCGCCGAACGGGAACAGCCGCCAGGCGTGCACCATGATCACCGAGAGCATGGCGAGATCCTCCTGGCCCAGCCACTGCGGCCGGTTGCCAGGGTCGATCAGGCCCGCCGCCTCGAGCGTCCAGTTGATCACGCTGTAGAGCGAATCGAACATCCACAGCCAGGCAAGCGTGGCGAGCGCGACGGGCACCGCCCAGGGCAGGACGATCAGCGCCCGGGCGATGCTCCGCCCCGGGAAGTCTTTCAGCAGCAGCAGCGCCGCGATCTTGCCCAGGACGAGCGCCAGGATCTGCGAAGAGAGCGTAAAGATGAACGTATTGAGCAGTGTCCTGCGGAAGATGTCGTCATGGATGACGTCCCAGAAATTGCGCAGACCTACGAACGAATAGCTGGGGTTGTAAATGCTATAGGCGCTGACACTGTAATAAATCGTGAGGAAAAACGGCAGGGCAACCAGGAGCACGATGTACAAAATGGCGGGCGCGATGAACAGCGGTCCCAACAATTCGCTGCGGTCCAGGAAGAACCGGCTGGGACGGTACGGGGCCGCACCGACGCTCGTGGCCATCGCTCTCTCCTGACGCTCTTCCCTAAGGCTCTACCCGACGCTCGCCCGAGTTCAGATCGAAATAGCGCAGATTCGACCGCCGCACTGCAAACTCATGCCGATCGCCCTCCTGCAGCCCCGGCAGATGCACATGGGCGGGCAGCTTGGCGGTGACTTCCACATCCGGCGGGAAGTCGTCGAGCGAGCCGTAGAGAACGCGCTCCGAGCCCAGATACTCGACCCGGCGGACGCAGAAGGGGAAATGCATCAGCTCGCCGCCGTGCAGCAGCTCCTTGGGCAGCAGGTGCTCCGGCCGAAAGCCCAGGATCGCGCCATTGCGCTTGACCAGATTCATGGGCGGAGTGCCGAGGAATGTGGCGACGAAGGTGTTGGCCGGGTCATCGTAGGTCTCGGCGGGCGTTCCGACCTGACAGACCTTGCCGTGGTCGATCACCGTGATGCGGTCGCCCATGCCCATGGCCTCGACCTGGTCGTGGGTCACGTAGATGGTCGTGGTGCCGACCTTCCTTTGGAACTGCTTGAGCTCGTTCCGCGCGGAGGTCCGCAACTTGGCGTCCAGATTGGACAGCGGCTCGTCAAGCAGGAACACCGTGGGCTCGCGCACCAGGGCGCGCGCCAGCGCCACCCGCTGGCGCTCGCCGCCGGAGAGCTGGCGCGGCTTGCGCTGCAGGAGATGATCGATGCTGAGCAGCTGCGAGGCCCACGCTACCCTGCGGTTGATCTCGTCTCTCGGCGTTCGCTGGGTCTTCAGGGGAAACGCGATATTGCTGCGGACGCTGAGGTGGGGATAGAGGCCGTAGCTCTGGAACACCATCGCCACGCCGCGTCCGCGCGGCGGCACCTCGTTGACCGTGCGGCCGTCGATCTGGATCGTGCCCGAGGACGGCTTCTCCAGGCCAGCGATGATGCGCAGGAAAGTCGTCTTGCCGCAGCCCGACGGGCCGAGGAGGACCATGAACTCGCCGTCCCGCACCGACAAGCTGATCCCGTCGACCGCGGCCACGTCGCCGAACAGCTTTCGGATCTCGCTGGTCGTGATGTGCGCCATGGTCACCCTCTACTGCCGGCGCAGCACGGCGATTTCGGGCAATCCGCCGTGATCCGTCCGAAACTCCCGAGCGTCCCGGAGTGGCCCCTCGTCCGGTGTGCTGAAGACCCGGCAGCGACTCCGGATCCGCTCACGCCATCCACTTCTTGTAGATGGCTTCGATCTGGCCCTTCGCCCACGCGACCGCCTCTTCCGGGGTCATCTTGTCGGTCGCGGCACTGGCCATCATGTCGGGGAGGATGTAGGCGTTGACGACCTCGTCGGAGGCCGGGCCGGCGGGACCGGGGTAGCCGTAGGCGGCCTGCCAGTCGTTGGTCGTCTGCAGGATCTGGAGCTTGTCCGGCGGGTGCGAGCTGGGGTCGTTGGACAGAATCGGCATCGGTTGCGGCACGACGTTCGGGAAGATCGGCTGGTTGTAGCCCGTGCTCGCCTTGAAGCCCTCGACCCAGTTCTCGGCGTAATAGCGCAGGTATTCCTGCGCGATGTCCTGGTTGCGCGAGAACTTCCAGATGGCGTACGAGTTCGGCGAGCTGGCGACGATCCGGCGCGCCGGTCCCGCGGGCGTCTTCCAGACCGCGATCTGATCCGCGAGCTCGGGGCGCGACTTCTGGATGCTGCGGTATGCCGAGATCGGATTGTGGATCCAGGACCCCTTGCCCGAGGCCAGGAAACGGTTGTTGCCCGCATCGTCCCAGGAGAGCACCTCGGGATCCATCGCCTCCTGATAAAGGGCCCGGGCGAACTTGACGGCTTCGAGAGTCTCTTTGGAGTCGATCACGACCTTCTTGCCGCTTTCGTCCACCTCGGCGCCGCCGTACGACCACAAGACGCCGCGCCAGCTCAGGTTGGGGTCGACGCTGTGGCTGAGGCCGATGCCGACCGGGTTGCCCTTGGCTTTGAGCTTCGCGCCGCCCTTGCGCACGTCCTCCCAGGTGTCCGGCACCATGCCGATCTCGTCCCACAGGTCCTTTCGGTAGAGCCCCGGGAAGGCGATGTAATAGTCAGGAAAGGCGGGCCAAGTGCCGGTCTCGGGTTCGAAGGCGATTTGGCGGCCGATCAGCTGCACCTTGCCGTATTTCGCCTCCATCTCCGCGACCAGCGGGCTCAGGTCGACCAGATGCTTGATGTAGAGGTGCGGGCCGCCGGACCCGCTGAAGGCGAACAGGTCATGGCCCGACTGGGCCGCAACCTCTGCTGCGGCCCGCGCCGGCAGCTCCAGATGGGGAATGTGGTCGACGGTGACAGTGACGCCGTTCTTCTCACCCCATTCCTTGGCAAAAGCATCGACCCATTGGTCGTATTCGGGGACGAAATGGCTCCACTGGATGATCTTCAGCGTCTTCGTCTCGGCCCGGGCCCTCGCGACGAACGGCGCCGAAATGGCCGGAGCAAGCCCGGCCAGCGCCAGGCCGGTCCCGGTCTCGGTCAAGAAGCGCCGCCTCGAGAAACCACGCCGGTTGCTTCCCGCTGACATCGCCTTCACTCCCAGTTTTTTTGGCCACCGTGCTGTAGGCCCCATCCCTATTTTTCATGCTAAGCTTGATAGATCGGCTGCGCAATGGCCGCGGTCCGCGCCCTGTCGCTGACAAATCGCCTGCTCGCGGCACCCGAGGCGACAAGCGGTGTCCGGCCAGATTGTGGGAGTACATCGGGCGCAGGCGGGCCCCCTCGGATCATCGTGACCTGGTGAGCCCCGGCGCCCGTCCAGTGCTCGGAATCGCCGCGCCACACCGTAGCGTGGCGGGAGCTGGCCGGAGCAGCAGCCGTTGCGAATGTCCCGGCTTGCATCTACGATCAACGGTCAAGACAAATGCTCGCCAAATAGGGAGGCTAGGGAGATGACCAGGATCGATGCGAGGAAGCTCGCCACGGTCGGTGCTGCCGTTGTGGTTGCGCTCGCTTGCAGCATTTCGGCGGGCGCGCAGGAGCGCGTCAGGTGGAAGATGCAGAGTGCGTTCGCAAGCAGCCTGCCGCATCTGGGTACGGCCGGCCTTCGTTTCAGCAAGAACATCGAACGCGTCTCCGACGGGAACTTCACGATGAAGTTCTACGAGCCCGGCGCCCTGGTGCCGCCGCTCGAATGCTTCGATGCCGCGTCCAAGGGTTCGGTGGAAGCCTGCTGGACTACCCCCGGCTATCACACTGGCAAGATCCCAGCGCTGGCGTTTTTCACCGCAGTGCCCTTCGGCCCGCAGTACGGCGAGTATTTCGCCTGGAAGATCTTTGGCGGCGGTGACCAGGCCAAGAACGAGATCTACGCGCAGAACGATCTATACTCGATCGACTGCAACGCCATCGGACCGGAGACGTCGGGCTGGTTCCGCGAGCCGGTCGAATCGCTTGATCAGCTCAAGGGCCTGAGGATGCGCTTTTTCGGTCTCGGCGCCCAGGTGATGACCAAGCTCGGCGTGTCGACCCAACTGCTTGCCGCCGCCGACATCTATCCGGCGCTCGAGCGTGGCGTGATCGATGCCACCGAGTTCTCGATGCCTACCATGGACATGGACCTCGGTTTCTATCAGGTCGCCAAAAACAACTATTTCCCGGGGTGGCACCAGCAGGTCTCGGTCAACGAACTGCTGATGCACAAGCCGGCCTGGGAAGCCCTGTCCGACCAGTACAAGGCCATGGTCGAGCTCGCATGCGGTGAGCAGATCCACTACAATTACGCCGAGACCGAGGCGAAAAACCCAAATGCCATGAACACGATGGTCCAGGAGCACGGGGTTGAGATCCGTCGGTGGACGGACGAGGAGCTGGCGGCGTTCGAGAAGGGTTGGCAGGAGGTGCTCACGGAACAGTCAGCCGCCGATCCGACCTTCAAGAAGGTGGCCGACAGCTATCTTGCCTTCCGCCAAACCTACAAGCCGTGGGGCGCCGCGCAGTTCCTGAAGCCGACATATCTGAGCCAGTAGGCTGCGCCTGACCGCGATCCGTCGCGCGCTGGTCAGCCATCCGATCAAGCGGGGAGGCAGCACATCGGCCTCCCCGCCTTCGACGCCATCTCGCCTGGACCGAGAGGAGCTCGCCGCGTCCGAGAAAGCCTGGAACGAGCTTCTGCGGGAGCAGTCCGCCCAGGACCAGGACTTCAAGAAAAATCGCGGACAGCGGACTTGCGTTCCGCAAGCTCTACAGGACCTGGGGAGATACTCAGGCTCTGAAGCAGATCTATTTTGTCTCAGTAAGTTCGCTCCTGGCAGCTGGCCCGCAGCGTTGCGGAGGTCCGACGCTGATATTTCGGCATCGCGCCGATGATAAATCTCGGACTCCTCAAGAAGTACGTCTCGGACGACGCACGTACACTCGCTTCAGGTGATAACTCCTGCGCGCGCGTGCGCCACAGCCCAGCGCGGCCCGGGCATTGAACGGGACAACCTTTCCTGAGATAGTCTTTTCTTAGCGGGTGCGTGCAGGGCGACGATGGCCGATCGCGGCGCGCGACACTCGGCGAGGGAGGGCAACGGACGACGGACGGTCCGGCCCCGGGGAGAGGCGATCATGCGAACGCTTGGGCTGCTCGGCGCAGCGCTGATGGCTGCGTGGTTGATGCACGGCTCGGCTGGAGCCGCGGAAGGCGAACCCTACAAGCTGCGCGGCACCTTGCTGGAGATGGATGACCAGCTGGTGACCGTCCGGGATGACAACGAGGAGACCTTTAAGGTCGCGCTCACCAAGGACACGCGCGTGTTCGCGGTCACGCCGGCCAAGTGGAGCGACATCAAGCCCGGCCAGTTCGTCGGTATCACCTCGGTCGCCTCGGAGAATCGTCGGGTCGCGCTCGAGGTGCACATTTTCGCCGAGGATCTGCGCGGCACCGGGGAGGGGCACTATCCCTGGGACCTGATCAAAGATCCTAACATGATGACCAACGCCACCATAGCCGAGATCAAGGAGGTCAGCCCCGCGGCGCGTCAACTGCGGCTGACCTACAAGGAAGGCGAGGGCGACAAGGCAACGCAGGGCGAGCAGGTCATCACGGTGCCGGATTTCGTCGACGTCGTGCTGCTGTCCAAGAGTACCGATCCAGGGCTGATCGCGCCGGACCGCAGAGCCTTCCTGCTCGTCAAGGATGTGGAGCAGGGCCCGCCGGTCGCGGTCGCGATCGCGGTCGGCACGGAGGGCGCGACCCCGCCGATGTAGCGGTGGCCGCGCCGGCCCGTCGCGCCTGTCCGGAGTTGGAGCGCAGATGCCAGGCTGAGGGTGCCATTGGTGCGCCGCAGAAGCAGATTGGAACTGGCGCGCATCTGCTGGTAAATACGTTCGGATGACGCTTGAGCCGGTCCGTCGGCCAGGGTCGAGATTGGCGCGTTCCGTGGCTGTGATCACCGCAGAGGCCGAGGCCGGCGGGGTTGCCACCCCGACCCCGCGACGCGGCTGGAATGCCGACCGGAGCCGGCGGACACGGCGCGACCGATCCGGAGCAAGCAGCGCGAGCGTAACAGCAGCATTGGTCGGCCTCGTTGCGCTCGTTGCAGTGGGGCTCTGGCCGGCCGAGGGCCCGGCGGCCCCGATCACCGGCGAGTCCAACGCCGCGCGGGGTCCTCTGAGCACCAACGTGACCGTCAGCTGTGCGCTCAATGCCGACGGCAGCACCACCTGTGCGGTGCAGCGCGGTCGCGCCGCGGTCTGCCCGGAGCGAGTGCCCGAAGAGAAGCTCGAGCGGTCCTATCTCCCCTACGAGTATCTGCAGGTCGAGGGTGGCTGCACGCTGCCCGCGGACTACTGGCGGACCCACAGCCGAAAGGGCTCGGCGGCGTTCGACGACGTCTGGGACCGGCTCGGCGACGGTGGCGGGGCGCAGTTCTTTAACGCCCCCGAAAGTTACGAGCAGATCCTCGCCGATGGCGTCGGGGACGGCCCGTACTACCGGCTGGCCAAGGCCTATGTCGCGGCCGAGCTGAACAGCGTGAATGGCGCGCCGTTTTCGGACGCGGCCGCGCGGGCGTTCGAAGAGGCGACGGGGTTGTTCCTCGCGGCGAAACCCGAACAGATCGAGCCGGACGCCGCGCCGCGCTTTACGGGGCTCGCGGCCACGCTCGAGGCTTTTAACGCCGGCGCCGCCGGGCCGGTGGTCTGTCCGCCCATGACGAAGCCGTTCTCCAGCGCCGATTTCGGCGCGACCCTGCAAGGCGCGGAAAGCCACGATGCCGCCACGTTGGTCTCGGTCGATCAGCGCTACGGGCGCGGCGGTGGCGTTCTGACGATGGCGCCGCGCGGCGACGCGGATGAGTTCCTGTTGCCCGACGAGCCTTTCACGGTCGCCGGGGTGCGCAAAGCCAAGTTCACCACGGCGGTCGCCGACTGCGTCAACGTCGCAGCCGGCCAGCAGACCACGGTCGCGGAAGGTGGCCTGCCGTCCCCTCCGCAGCTGACCACGGCCGAATTCCTCGACCAGGAGCGGCTGATGCGGATGATTGTGGCGGTGGCCGAGTCAGCGGAAGAGGAGCAGATAGCGCCAGGCGCAGGCCCGGCCACGGCGACCACGAGGACCGCGCCGGCGTTGCCCGCCAGCACTTCGACGGGCCGCGGCGCCGGCGCCGGCACGTTTCCGTCGGCGGCGCTGCCCTCGGTCGCGGCGGGCGCCGGTGGGGGCGAGGACACCATGCTGATCCCCAATGTGGTCGGCACCACGGTGGGCGAGGCGAGGAGCATGATCGAGGGCGCCGGCCTCAGCGTCGGCAACGTGACGGTGACACAACGGCGAGCCATGCTCGATGGCATCATCAGCATAGCTTGGGCGCTCGACGAGCTGATCGTGATCGCCCAGCATCCCGACGCCGGCACGCTGGTATCGGCAATCGATCCGGTCCCGGTCGATCTCGAAGCGGAGGCGCCGCCCGAGGCCATTCCGGAGCCGGCGAGCCTGCTCCTGTTCGCGACGGGACTTGCCTTCTTGATGATCGTCATGGTGCGACGCCGCGGCGGATGACCGGACCGAGGTCGATCGCAGCGGCGCACGCTGGGCAGGTCGCGATCGAAATGCGCGAACCGGCGCCGACTGGTAGTCTTGCGCCGCCGCCGGGTTCGGCATGGGCGGGCCGCGCGCGGCTCGCTCGTGCCCTGGCGTCAGGTCTCGTGCTCTGTCTGCTCGCCATCACCGGCTGCGAGGAGCCTTCGCCGCACCAGCGCCTGGAGAACGCGAAGGCTCATCTGCAGCGCGGCAATACGCAGCTCGCCATCGCCGAGTTGAAGCAGGTGCTGCAGGAGCAACCCGCGGACGCCGACGCGCGACTGATGCTCGGCAAGGTGTATCTGACCAGCGGCAATCTGCCCTCCGCCGAAAAGGAGCTGGCGCGGGCGCGGGCCTTGGGCCTGAGTTCCGCCGAGCTCGTGGCGGCGCTTGGCGAGCTGTGGCTGAAGCAGGGGCGGCGCGAGGAGCTCCTGCGCGAGCTGCGCCCGCAGGACGGCTGGCCGCAGGATGCCAAAATCGCGGTTTATAAGCTACGCGCGCGGGCGTCCGTGGGCCTGCACGATTTCGACGGGGCGCGGCGCGCGTACGAGACCATGCTGGAGATTGCCCCCGAAAATGTGGATGCCCGAATTGGTCTGATGCGCATCGCGATGCGGACCGAGAGCGCGGGTGCTGGCGAGCTCCTGCTGAGGGACGCGCTGCACATCGCCCCGGATCACCCGATCCTGCTCGGGCTGATGGGCGACCTCGCGTTCCAGCGCGGCGCGTACGGCGATGCAGCCGCTGACTACCGCAGGCAATCCGAGCTGGCGCCGGACAACATGGCGGCACGGCTCGCGCTCGCGGAGGCGCTGATCGCGGCGGGTGATCATGCCCAAGCCGATGCGCTGCTGGACGCCTTCCTCGCGGAGCGTCCCGGCAACGGCCCGGCCAACTATCTCCGCGCCGCGTCCGCATTTCAGCAGGGCGATGCGGAGGGGGTGCAAAGACACAGCCAGCGCGCGCTGGATGCCATGCCCATGCATGTGCCGAGCATGTTCCTGCTCGGGGCCGGCAGCTATGCGCTCGGCCGTCTGGAGTATGCGCGCGCGAACCTCGAGAAGGCGCTCGCGCGGCAACCGGATCATGCGCCAGCGCAGCAGCTGCTCGCCGCCACCGATCAGCAGCTCGCCCTGGCCAAACGGAACGAGGCCGACCCGTCACGCGCGCTCGAGCGCATGTTCCGGGTCGATTTTGCCGTCGTGCAGAGCATCAGACGGGATCAGCAGCGGGCCGCTGCCGGGGCCGTGGAGGCGGGCCGGCGCGCCCGCGCGGGCGATCATGAGGCGGCCGCCAGGATTCTGGCCGAGTTGGAGCGCGACGCGGCACCGGACAGCCCGGCGCTACTCGAGCTCCGCGGCGGACTGGCCGTCCTCGCTGGACGGCCATCGGCGGCCACGCGTGCCTTCGAGGCAGCGCGCCAAGCCGCGCCGGCGGGCGTGCTGGCGCGCAAGCTCGCATTCGCACAGTGGCAGGCGGGACAACGCGCCACCAGCCGGGCCACCCTCGAAGCCTGGCTGACCCACTCCCCCGGCGATCTCGACACCCGCCTGACGCTCGCTGATCTGCATCTCGCGGCGGGCCGCACCGCGGCGGCGCGCGGACTCCTGACCGGGGTGGTCGCGACCTGGCCCGACGAGGTGACCGCGCTCAACAATTTGGCCTGGATGCTGCTGGATGAGGGCCAGCCCGCCGCCGCCCGCCCGTTCGCCGAACGCGCGCTGCGCCTCGCCCCCGACGAGCCGAGCGTCATGGACACGCTCGCCTGCATCCTGATCGAGCTGCGCAAGCTCGAGCCCGCTATCGAGCTGTTGCAGCGCGCGGCGAAGGTGGAGAGCCGGGGCCCGGAGATCGAGGTGCATCTCGCCCGGGCGCTCGCCCGGCGCGGCGATCGCGAAGAAGCGCGCGGCATTCTGCGCCAGCTGCTAGTGGATCCGCCGGCGTTGGCCGAGCGCGAGCAGGGCGAGGCCCAGGCGTTGCTCCGCGACCTCGGGGGCTGAACGCCTTGACTGCGCGCTCAGAGCTGCGCCGCGTCGCCACGCGTGCCGTATAATCGTTCGGTTGCCCTGCGGAGTTGTGCTCCGATGCGCCTGCCGGACTGCGCCAGCGAGCCCCTTCGCGTGCTGGGGTCTTTGGCCTTAATGCTCGCGTGCCATGTGTCGGCGCACGCGGACCCGACCAACGGGACAGATACCGGCGTGCCCGACCTGGGGCACGGCGCGGTCGTGCGCCTGGCTCAGGCTCCGCCCGACCAGGTGCCGGACGATGCCAGGCTCGGCGCGCTGTTCGCCAAGGCGAAGGCCGGCGATCCGAGCGCGCAGAATCGCCTGGGTGAGAAGTTCGCGCACGGCGAAGACGTTGGACGTGATCTGGCAGAGGCCGCGCGCTGGTACCGCCTGGCGGCCGAGCAGGGCTACGCCGAGGCGCAGCTCAATCTCGGGGAGCTGTACGAGAACGGGGAAGGGGTCGGGCAGGATCTTCGCGAGGCCGCGCGGTGGTACCGAGAAGCGGCGGCGGGCGGCGAGGTGCTGGCGCAGCTCACGCTCGGGCTCTGGTCGCGCGAAGGTCGCGGCGTTCCGGTCGACTACGGCGAAGCGGTGCGCTGGTTTCGCGCGGTGGCCGATCGCGGCTTCGCCATTGGCCAGATCAATCTCGCCTTCCTGTATCTCGACGGGCTCGGCGTCGAGCGAAACGACGCCGCGGCGGCGGCGCTCCTGATCAAGGCCGCCGAGCGCGGCCACCCGGTCGCCCAGAACAATCTAGGGCTCCTGTTCGCCGCGGGGCGCGGCGTGCCGAAAGACCTCAAGCGGGCGGCCGAATGGCACGCGCGGGCCGCCGGCCAGGGCTTGGCCAATGCCCAATTTCAGCTCGGCCGGTTATACGAGCGTGGCGAAGGCGTCCCGCGCGACGATGCCGCCGCGGCCCGCTGGTATCGGGAAGCGGCGCAACAAGGCGAGGTTGCGGCGCAGACCAATCTCGGCCTGATGTACCGGGGCGGCCGCGGTGTGCCGCAGGACGGAGCGCTCGCCTACGCCTGGCTCAGTCTCGCGGCCGAAGCGGGCGAAACAGCAGAGGGAGGCGAGGCCGCGGCGCAGGCGCGCGTCGAACTCGTAGCGCGCTTGAGCGAGGCCGAGCTCGCGGCCGGGCGGGCGCAGATCGATGCTTTGCGCAAGCTCGGCGCTGCCGCGCCTTAGCGAGAGTTGCAGGGCTCCGCCGGGTTCCAGCTCAGCTCCAGCGACTGACCGGCCGCAAGCAACCGCTCCTGCCCGCGGCAGTCGCCAATCGTGGCCTCGCCCTCCTGGAGCGCGATCCTGACTGTCGCTTCGCCGCCAGAGCGGCCCGCCGGCTCGATCGCGAGGTCCAGCACGGTGCCGCGAATGCCGATCGTCGCGGCCGGCGTGTGCAGCCGGTAGGCGTTCTTGGGCAGCTTGCCGGAGGCGAAGCGGAAGATCCCCTGCGTCGCGGTCATCACGAACGATGCCCGCGACGGGTCGGGATCGTACACGAAGCGATCGAGCACGACCGACGAATCCGGTCCCAGCGTGAGCGTGGTCTCGTCGAGGAAGGTCAGCTTGGTGGCGCTCTCCTTTTCGGTCGTGATCAGCTCGTTGTGGTAGACATCGTCCTCGAGCGCGAGCGTGCGGATCTCGCCCTCGAAGTTGCCGATCACCGTGCGCACGACCACCCGGGTGTTGCCGATCGTGATCTGATCACTGATCGCCGCCGGCGCGGCGCGGCCCGCAAGCGCAGCCACGGTCACGAGCACGAACACGGCGCTGGGTCGGATCATTCGTCTGGGCGAAGCGTTGGGCGACGGCTCTCTGTCTCACATGACCCCCGCCTCGTCCGCGGGAGCGCATGGGGACAGGCTACCACGGCCGCTCGCAACGAGAAAACAATCCGCCGCGGTGCGGTGCCTGCCTTCGCTGGGCTGAGCGACGGCGTGCCCCGCGACCTCGGTCAAACCGCTGCTATGGCGCGGGCGCGGGCTCCGGAGTCTGCACGTGGGCGCGCGTGGCGCTCGACCCGGCCATCTCACCTGCCAGCGGGACCGCTTCGCGCTCATGCACGCGGGCGAGAAAGCCCGCGAACATGAACAGCGCCCAGATCATCCGGCTGTGATCGCTGCGCCCGCTCCGATGCTGCTCGATCAGCCGGCGGATCGCGACCGTGTCGAACAGCCCGGCGTCGGCGAACGCAGGCTCGGCCAGAGCGCGCTCGACCGGGCTGAGCAGCGAACCGCGCAGCCAGGCCGCGAGCGGCACCGAAAAGCCCATTTTGGGACGCGCCAGTATCGCACGAGGCAGATAAGGGCCAAGCGCGGTCTTCAGCACGTACTTGCTGCCGCGTGCGTTCAGCCGGAGCCGGGGCGGCAGGGTCGCGGCCCACTCGACCAAAAGATGGTCCAGGAAGGGCACGCGGACCTCGAGCGAATGCGCCATGCTGGCGCGATCCACCTTGGTCAGGATGTCGCCTGGCAGCCAGGTCATCAGGTCAACGTATTGCACCTGATCGAGCGGGTGCAGGCCCTGCGTCTCGCGCCAATGGTTCCGGAGGATCTCCGCGCCCGAATAGCCCTGCAGATCGCGCCGCAGCGCGGGGGCGTACAGCCGCCTGCGGACCGCCTGGGCGGCGATCGAGACGCTCTGGAAGTAGGCGTCCGGCGCATCGAGCGCCAGCTCGGCAAGCGTCGACTTCAGGCGCACCGCGCGCGGCGCCCAGTCGAGCTTCGGGTAGAGCGCGCCGAGCGCGCCGAACAGCGGCCGCCGGATGACACGAGGCAGGGCCGCCCGCGCCCGCTCCTCGTACAGATGCCAGCGCTGCCGGCGATAGCCGGCGAACAGCTCGTCGCCGCCGTCGCCCGAGAGGGCGACCGTCACCACCTGTCGGGCGAGCGCGCTCAGCTGCAAGGTCGGGATCGCCGAGCTGTCGGCGAACGGCTCGTCGTAGACCAGCGGCAGACGCTCGATCACGGCCAGGTCCTGCACGCGCGCATGGCCGACGTGGTGGCGCGTGCCGTTTGCCCGGGCGACCTCCTGGGCGAAGCGCGATTCGTCGTGCGTGCGCTCCGCAAAACCGATCGAGCAGGTGCTGATCGGCGCTGCCGAGCGCCGGCTCGTCATCGCAACCACGGCGCTGGAGTCGATCCCGCCGGACAGGAACGCGCCGAGCGGAACGTCGGCGATCAGGCCGAGCGTGACCGCCTCCTCCAGGCGCTCCCGCAGCTCCTCGGCGGCGCGCTGCACCGACAGCCGCCGGCGCGGGGCAAACCGCAGCTGCCAGTAGCGCTCCTGGCGCGGCGCGGCATGGCCGACCCGCCAGGCCAGCCAATGCCCCGGCCGCAGCTTGTGGACGTCGCGATAGATCGTCTTCGGATCGGGCACGTAGCCGTAGGCGAGGTAGTCCTCCACCGCGCAGGGATCGATCCGCCGCGGCAGGTCGGGGTGGGCCAGCAGCGCCTTCAGCTCGGACGCGAAGACGAGCTGGCCATCGGGCAAGGCGGCGTAGTGCAGGGGCTTGATGCCGAGCCGATCGCGCGCCAGGAACAGCGCCTTCTCGCGCTCGTCCCAGAGCGCGAACACAAACATGCCGCGCAGGCGCGCCACGCACGCCTCGCCCCATTCCTCCCAGGCGTGGACGATGACCTCGGTGTCGGATGCGGAGCGGAAGCGGTGGCCGCGCGCGCGCAGCTCCTCGCGCAGGTCGCGAAAATTGTAGATCTCGCCGTTGTAGACGACGACCACCGAGCCGTCCTCGTTGAACATCGGCTGGGCGCCGGTGTCGAGGTCGATGATGGCAAGGCGCGTGTGCGCGAGGCCGATGGCGGGCGCCATGTGCACCCCCTCGCCGTCGGGACCGCGGTGCCGCTGGGTCCGGTTCATCCGCTCGAGTAGGCGCCGCTCGATCGGCGCGCTGCCGTGGGGATCGAAGATGCCGACGAAACCGCACATGGGCGCGTTCAGTCGCCGGCGGAGGTCTCGGCCCCTGCGTCCGGCCGCATCAGGACCTGCTTCAACGGCGCCATCGCGACGAGTGCCTGGCCAAGCCTCGCGCGCGCCACCGACGCATCGACGTCATAGGGGGTCGAGGCGACGATCACCGCGGCCGACGCCGGTCCGCCGAGCAGCATCGCTTTCGTCTGCAACAGCTTCGCGGCGAGCGGATCAGCGGTGAACCGGCCATCGACCCAGTACCAGACCAGCACCAGCCGCCGTTCCCCCGCCGACCGGATCTGGACGGTCTGGACCGGAACCTGGCCGGCGCTGGCATCGAGGCGGTCGCGACCCTTAGCCTCGACCAGCCACTGTTCGCCGCCGGTCAGCCGGTGCGCCTGGCTCACCACCTCAGCGCCTGGCCGCTGGCTGCAGTAGTAGGCGACGTACAGGTCGACGGCGCTGCCGTCGGCGCGGTAGCCATGCCACAGTTCGGCATCCGGGTGCGCCGCGACCGGTCGCCAGTCGACCGCCGGGCTCACCGCTCCCCACGGCGCGACGATCGGCGGCGGCTCGAGAATCGGCAGGACCCGGGCAGTGGTCGGCCGGGCGCGTGGCGAATGCGGGTAGCGCAGCCATCAGCATGGCGACGGTCGCCGTCAGCAGGAATGGTCCGCTCGGACCGGTGGTCGCGCTCGGTACGGCGGATTGCGGGGCTGCCGCGGCGGCGTGCCGTGGCGATCCGAACATCGCGGCGAGCCCGACCAGGCAGGCGAGCAGCAGGCTGGTGAACACGTAGCCATAGGTCAGATGATCGACGCCGACCGCCGAGGACGGGTCGCCACGATGCGCGGCCAGCACGACGCCTGCGGCGCGCAGGCCATTGCCGACGATCGGCAGGACGATCGAGAATGCGGCGAACAGGAGGCGCTGCCACCAGCTGCGCAGGAACAGCCAGGCGAGCAGCAGGCCCACCGCGACCGACGCCAGGAGGAAGCGCAGGCCGGCGCAGGCCTCGGCGACGTGGAAGGTAGCGCCCGGAATCCGCATCAACAGGCCGTCCAGGCGGGCGGGCACGCCCAGTATGTCGAGCAAGCCGACCGCGAACCGGGCCGTGAATTCCTGGAGCGGCGCGATCAGGCCGGCGCCGAGCGGCACCGCGAGATAGAGGTAGGCGAGGGGAAAGGCGAGCCGGCGGAACAGGGCGGGCCCGAGCAGCGTGAGCGTCGCGGCCTGCAGCAGCGCGATCAGGGCGAGTTGCTCGACGACCAGGGCCGAGACGATCTGCCCGATCTGCGCGACCAGCGCAGCGCCGGCGATTAGGAGCAGGCCCCATGGCCAGGGCCGCGGCGCGATCCGGCGCAATTCCGCGCGCTGGCGCCAGGTCAGCCAGGCCACGACCGGCGGCACCAGCATGCCATAGCCATAGGTCGGCGAGCTGATCCAGATCGCCACCGCCGCGATGGTCGCGTCCCGATGCAGGAATGTCGCCGTCAGGCTGACCAGCGCCAGACCGAGCGCGGCCCAGGCCCACGGGCCGCCGCTGGCCGGCGACGCGGCAAGACCAGGGGGCGACGATGCTACGACCGGCTTGGCGGACGACGACAACACGCGCGCGCTTTCCAGACGCGAATCCGATCGTCATTGTACGGCGACTCGGCTGACAGACCAAACGTGCTGATCCGTACCACCCATTGCCGCCAATCTCCCAACCATAGCGTCGAGCACTGATACCTCAAAGGCTGCGTCTGCGTCGAGATAAGCCGCCGCCACTGTTTGGCAGATCACGTCTGCGTAATGCCTTCTCACTCCGGGGTCGAGGAGCCCAGTTTTCATGATTGGCGATACACCGTATTGCGCAAGTTTGCAGAGCGCGCAAACGATCCGCATAAAATGGTTGACTCCGGCGTCGCGCGCTCTTATATGACTGCGCACAGCTGCGACTCTTGATGAATCCCTTGCGCTCCGTGGCATGGATGAGGACGATGGAAGCGGGACAGCCTTCGCAGACAGACGCAGACACTAGAGCTGACTCCGGGAGTCAGAAACGCGAACGCTCGACCGTTGAATTCCCCTACATGGCTTTGAACGATGCCATCTACGTTACTCGCGGCATTCATGAAACTACTGGATCCAGCGCGTGTCAGCACGACCAACTTGCAGCCAAGCTTGGACTTAGCATGAACAGCAGCGGATACCGTATGCGCATCTCTACAGCGCGCATGTTCGGCCTTGTAGAGTCAGACCGTGGGGGAGGGGTCAAGCTCACCCCACTTGGGCAGACGATCGTAGACAGTTCTCGACAAAGAGAGGCAAAGGCCAAGGCCTTCCTGAAGGTCCCTCTGTACCAGAGGCTTTACGAACACTATCGGGGGAAGGTGCTGCCGCCTGGAGCTGCGCTAGAGCGCAAGATGGCGAACTTGGGCGTCGCCCAGAAGCAAACCGACAGAGCCCGCCAAGCTTTTGAGCGGTCTGCGGAAACTGCGGGCTTCTTTGAAATGGGGCGGGATCGGCTTGTCCCGCCCGGGGGGATTGCCGAGGCGCACCCACCTAAACCTGATGAACAGCTAGTAGGAGCTGTCAGTGAGCGTGGCGATGAGCAGCGTCCACGCCATCCGTTGGTCGAGGGCCTGTTCCAAAGTCTTCCTTGGGAGCAAGAGGGCTGGACGCTCGAGGAAGCAGCCGACTGGTTGCAGGCTGCGGCGTTCAATTTTCGGCTGATTTACAAGCTCAAGGGGACCATCAAGGTTGAGATCGTGCCGCCCCGCCAGCACGGATCAGAGATGGATCTTGGAGCTTCGATAGGGCCGCAATGATCTGAGTGACCCTTCGAATGGCTAGGCCAACATGGTTGGAAGCAAGCTGACAAAAAAGCGAACGCCGCCCCCGTTGGGGACGGCATTCGGGCCGACAGCACGCTGCCGGCGGGTACCCGCGCTATATACCCCGCGTGGCCCCCTATTTCAAGGGGTAAATCGCTAATGCCTTTGAAGACAACCGTCTATGTTGATGGCTTCAACCTCTACTATAGAGCGTTGCGAGGCACTCCCTTCAAGTGGCTGAACCTGCGCAGGCTTTGTAGTCTCGTTCTTGGCCAGAGCTATGAGGTGGTGGAGATCAAATACTATACCGCACGAGTCTCGGGTGCACTCGATCCGAAGCAGCCTGCGCGGCAGCACGCTTACCTAAGGGCACTGGCTACACTTCCCGAGGTGTCGATCCACTATGGCAAATTTCTTGCCGGCTCTACCTGGCTGCCTCTGGTAACAGCTGGCCCGAACGACGAAAGATACGCGTTGGTGCGCCGGAATGAGGAGAAGGGTTCTGACGTGAGCCTTGCCACCCATTTGGTTCATGATGCGCACCGGCGGGCTTTCGACGCAGCAGCCGTAGTGTCGTGCGATACGGATCTCGTTGAGCCGGTTAGGGTCGTTACCCGGGAGATCGGGCTGCCAGTGTGTGTCATTCCTACCAAGACGAGGATGTCGACGTCGCTCAAGGAGGTCGCCACGGCAGTCCGGTACTTAACTCACAATCGGCTTCGTCGGTCCCAGTTCCCTAATCCCGTTCTGGGCCGGAAGGGGCCGATTCGAAAACCCCCTACGTGGTGACCCAGCACGCGGAGCTCAGCCGCCGGCGATCTGCGGGATCAGGTAGACCTCGCTGTCGGGCGGAATCGGCTCGAGCCAGGCATCCTGGTAGATCTGGCCGTCGATCGCGACCGCGACAGAGCCGAGATGCGGCTCGAGCGCGGGATAGCGCTCGCCGAGCGCGCGCAGCAGCTCGCGCACGGTGCCGACCTCGATCTCGAGCTCACCCTCGCCGCCGGTGAACTGGGTCAGCGCCTTGGTCAGCACCACCCGGGCCATGCGGTCATCCTCCGACAGACGGCGCTCGCTGGGCGACGGGAATCATCTGTGTCCCGCGCACTCACGCCGCGCCCCCGGCCAGAACTTCGATCAGAATCGCGACAAGCACGCCAACGAGGACCACCTGGATTCCGAACACCGTCAGAACGACGCGCCAGATCGTACCAATCAGGTCGGCACGCAGCGTCTGGAGTTCGGTGCGCAGCGCCTGCAGTTCGGCGCGCAGGAAGTCGCGGCTCAACAAGCCGGTATCGGGATGATCAATCTCGTCGACGAGCGCCTCGGCCATCGCGACGCGGTCCTCGCCGGCGTCCTGCTAGCGCCTGCCAACCTGGCCGCGTTCATCGCTTCTCCCGCACTTCAGCTCCCGCCGTTCGGCCGCGCCGCGTCGAGCGCCTTCAGCACTTTCGGCGGCGACATCGGCAGCTCGGTGAAGCGGATGCCGGTCGCCTGCTCGAGCGCGTTCGCGATCGCGGCCATCGGCGGCACGATCGGCGTCTCGCCGACGCCGCGCACGCCGTACGGATGGCGCGGGTTCGGCACCTCGACGATCACGGTGTCGATCATCGGCACGTCCGAGGCGACCGGCATGCGGTAGTCGAGGAAGCCCGGGTTCTGCAGCCGGCCGTCAGGGCCGTAGATGTACTCCTCGTTGAGCGCCCAGCCGATGCCCTGCACCGCGCCGCCCTGATACTGGCCCTCAACGTAGTCGGGGTGCACCGCGCGGCCGGCGTCCTGGGCCACGGTGTAGCGGAGGATCGTGACCCGCCCGGTCTCCTGGTCGACCTCGAGGTCGACCAGATGCGTGCCGAAGCTCGGCCCGGCGCCCTGGGCGTTAACGTGCGCATGGCCGGCGATCGGGCCGCCGGTCTTGCCCGCGATCTTGGCGATGTCGGCGAGCGACATGGGCTCGAAGTCGCCGACGTTGCTGGACGCCGGCTGGGCGTGGCCGTCCTCCCACTTCACGGCGTCCTCGGGCACTTCCCAGATCTTGGCCGCGCGCGCGCACGCCTGCCTGATCAGCTGCGTCGCCGCCTCCTTGACCGCGACGCCGTTCGAGAAGGTCGCGCGGCTGCCGCCGGTCAGGAAGGTGTAGCCCAAGGAGCTGGTGTCCGCGATGATCGGGCGCACGTCGTCGTAGTCGATGCCGAGCTCTTCCGCCGCCATCAGGCACATCGAGGCGCGCGAGCCGCCGATGTCGGGCGTGCCCGCCATGAGGGTCACCGTGCCGTCCTCGTTCAGATTGATCGAGGCGGAGGTCTCGCCGCCGATGTTGAACCAGAAGCCCGAGGCGACGCCGCGGCCCTGGTTCGGCTTGAGCGGCGCCTGATAGTGCTCGTGCTTCTTGATCGCCTCGAGCGTTGCGATCAGGCCGACCGGCCCGAACTTCGGGCCGTACGCCGCGCGGGTGCCCTCCTTGGCCGCGTTCTTGAGGCGGAACTCGAGCGGGTCCATGCCGAGCTTCTTCGCCAGCTCGTCCATCACGCACTCGACCGCGAACTCTGAGATCGGCGCGCCCGGCGCGCGGTACGCCGCGACTTTCGGCCGGTTGGTCACGACGTCATAGCCG
Organism: Pseudomonadota bacterium; assembly: GCA_046732855.1. Taxonomy (GTDB): domain Bacteria; phylum Pseudomonadota; class Alphaproteobacteria; order Geminicoccales; family Geminicoccaceae; genus JBKPNX01. Next base: position 8,574 of record JBKPNX010000184.1, on the reverse strand, counting down.
ACCACCTCGACGTGCTCGAGGTCATAGGGCGCGAACGCGCTCATCGCGCCCGGCTGCACCGGCCCGCCCTGGAACGCGCCGGCCTGGTACTTGAGCACCGCCTCGGCGGCGGTGATCCGGCCGTCCTTGGTGACGCCGACCTTGACCCGGACGTTGGCGCCCGAGGTCGGCCCGGTCGCCCGGAACACCTCCTCGCGGCTCATCACCATCTTGACCGGGTGGTGCGCCTTGCGCGAGAGCGCGAGCGCCAGCGGCTCGAGATAGACCACGGTCTTGCCGCCGAAGCCGCCGCCGATCTCGGAGGCGGTCACGCGCAGCTTGCCGATGTCCATGCCGAGCATCTTGGCGCAGTGGCCGCGCACGATGTAATGACCCTGGGTCGAGCACCACAGCTCCGCCTGGCCATCCTCGGAGAAGCTCGCGACGCAGGCGTGCGGCTCGATGTAGCCCTGGTGCACCGGCTTGGTGTCGAACGTGCGCTCGACGATGATCTCCGCCTGCTTGAAGCCTGCATCGGTGTCGCCGAGCGCGAACTCGACCCGCTTGGACACGTTGGAAGGCTTGTCGGGCACGGGCTCGACGCCGGCGGTGAACATGTCCTCGTGCAGGAGCGGCGCGTCGTCGGCCATTGCCGCGACCACGTCGATCACGTGCGGCAGCGGCTCGTACTCGACCTCGATCAGCTTCAGCGCCTCCTTGGCGATTTTGGCGCTGGTTGCCGCGACCGCCGCCACGGCATGGCCCTCGTACAGCACCTTCTCGCGCGCCATGACGTTGCGCACCATGTCGCGGTAATTGACCAGCATCTCGCCGGCGGGCACGAACTCCGAGGGCAGGTCCTCAAAGTCGTCGCGGGTGATCACCGCCTTGACCCCCGGCAGCGCCTCCGCCTTCGAGATGTCGATCGACTTGATGCGGGCGTGGGGCAGAGGGCTGCGCAGCACCTTGCCGACCAGCATGCCGGGCAGCGAGATGTCGGCGCCGAAGCGCGCGCGACCGGTCACCTTGTCGACGCCGTCGGGGCGCGGCGGGCGCGTGCCGATCCATTTCAGCCCATTCGCCTGAGCTGCGGTCTCCGGGCGGTCGGTCTTGAGCATGGTCGCCATGTCAGCTTCCCCTCATCTCGGCGGCGGTATCGAGCACGGCGCGCACGATCTTGTCGTAGCCGGTGCATCGGCAGAGGTTGCCCGCGAGCCAGTAACGCACCTCGGTCTCGCTCGGGTCCGGGTTGTGGTCCAAGAGCGCCTTGGCGGCGATCAGAAACCCGGGCGTGCACACGCCGCATTGCAGGGCGGCGTGGTCCAGGAACTTCTGCTGCAAGGGATGCAGCTCGGCGCCGTTCGCCATACCCTCGATCGTGTCGACCGAGCGGCCCTGCATCTCGGCGCCGAGCACCAGGCACGCGCACACGAGACGCCCGTCCAGCAGCACGCTGCAGGCGCCGCAGTCCCCGGACGCGCAGCCTTCCTTGCTGCCGGTCAGGTCGAGCTCGTCGCGCAGCACGTCCAGGAGGGTCTGCTCGGGCTCGCACAAATATTCGACCGCATCGCCGTTGACGGTCGCGGTGACGTGGTATTTCGCCATCAGTTCTCCATCGCGCGCGCGAGCGCAAGTTCGGCCGCGCGGCGCGCCAGCACGCCGGCGACCTTGATCCGGTATTCCCTGGTGCCGCGCTTGTCGTCGATCGGCCGGCAGGCGGCCGAGGCGGCCTGCGCCAGACGCTCGAGCGCGCCGTCATCGACCTTGGTCCCGATCAGCGCGTCGGCCGCCTCGCTCACGAGCAGCGGCCGCGGCGCCACCGCGCCGAGCGCGACCCGCGCCGCCGTGCAGGTCCCGCGACCATCCAGCGTCAGGCACACGCCGGCGCCGACCACGGCGATGTCCATCTCGGTGCGCGGGATGAAGCGCAGATAGGCGTCGCCCGTGCGCGGCGGGCGCGCCGGCAGGAACACCGAGGCGACGATCTCGCCTTTCGCGAGCGACGTCTTGCCAGGCGCGATGCACATGTCCTCGACCGGCAGCTCGCGCTGTCCTCCGGGGCCGATGATGCGCACGATCGCGCCGGCCGCGATCATCGCGGGCACGCTGTCGGCCGCGGGCGAGGCGTTGCACATGTTGCCGACCATGGTCGCGCGGCCCTGGATCTGGGTCGAGCCGATCAGCTCGACCGCCTCGACCACGCCTGGCCACATCTTGCCGACCTCGGGATGCTCGTCGAGCTCGGCGCCCGTGACCGCGGCGCCAATCCGAAAGCCGCCCTTTTCGGCGGCGATCTCATGCACCTCGGGGATGCGCTTCACATCGACCACGAGCTCGGGCTCGATCATGCCGGCGCGCAGCTGCACGAGCAGATCGGTGCCGCCCGCGAGCACGCGCGCGTCGCCGCTCGCCGCGGCGAGCAGCGCGACTGCCGACTCGAATGTCTCCGGGGCCTCGTAACGCATGTCCTGGGTGCTTCCCCTTGCTCGCGCGCGCCTCCGACGCGCCGCGTCAAACTACCCTGCGCAGCGCTCGCGTCAACGGGACTCGCCGCCGCAGCGCTGATTTCCCGCCGCGGACCGAGCGGGAAGCGGACGCCGGCTTGAGCCTCAAGATCCGGCAGATTGCGATCTGGCGGTCTCCATTAAGCTCGGGGTGCCAAAGCAGGAGATCGGCCCGAATGAATACCGCTCGGCTGGCGCGCAAGTGGATCGAGTCCAAGGGTAACTACGGTCAAATGGCAGAGGCGCTTGGCGAGGAGATCGACGATCCGGCTGCGGGCCTGGTCACGCGGGATTACCTCGACAAGCGGTTGGCGGAGTTCGAGGCACGATTCACCCTGGAAGATCGTCGGTCTGCTCGGCGTGCAGATCGCGATCTTCTCCCTTATCACCAAGTATCTGTAGCGGGACCAGCGCGCACGAGACCTTGCGCGCTTACCCGTCGGGTGATCCGAGGCTCGCTCCAGCGCTGCGGCGGAGCGGGACGTGCCGAGAAGCGTGGAAGGACTAAAAGCAATCTCTCCTGCACCAAGAGATCAGGCGCGCTGTTTGAGCCCCTGCCAGATCGGGCGGAAGTCGTAGGTCGGGTAGAACTCGGTCTCGAACGCGCCCCAGGCGTTCTGCTCGATCGCGAGGTTGACCGCGCGCAGCCGCTCGGCCGGCAGCTTGAGCGTCACGACCTGGCCGATGCCCATCATCACGTACCAGGAGACGACCTCGACGCCTTCCGGCGGGAACTTCTGCCAGAAGCCGGTGGCCTCGAGCTTCTGGTTGATCTCGGCGAGGTTCATGCTCTGCCGGTGCTTGAGGAATACGGTCAGCATCATCTCGCCTGGAGGCGCCTGCTCGGCCATGTCAATCTCCCTCACGCACCCGCTACCGGCCGTGCCGGCGGGTCCACTCCGCGAGCGCGACCAGCATCTGGCCGATGATCTCCCGCGTCGGCTGATCGGTCAGCCGGCCCTGCTCGTCGAACTTCGACCCGGCCTGACTGATCATCACGCTCGGTGTGGTCAGCACGAAGGCGTTGAGAACTGCCAGGTAGCGGCGCAGGTCGTACTGCGCCACCGCCGTGCCGACCATGCCCGGGCTCGCGCCGAAGATGGCGGTCGGTTTGCCGTTGAACGGCTGGTCGGGCGGCCGCGACGCCCAGTCGATCGCGTTCTTGAGCACGCCCGATACCCCGCGGTTGTACTCCGGCGTGGCGATCAAAAGCGCGTCCGCGGCGCGGATCTTGTCGCGGAACTTCTGCTCGGGCGGCGGGAAGCCCTGCTCCTTGACGTCCTCGTTGTACGGCTGGAGCGGCGCCAGATCGAAGATCTCGATGGTCATGCCCGCGGGCGCCAGCTCGAGCGCGGCGCGCAGCGCGGCCCTGTTGTACGAGCCCTGGCGTAGGCTGCCCGCGATGCCGAGCATGCTGATCTGATCCGCCACCTTGGTTCCCTCCGACGCCGCGCCGCCCGACACGAGGCCGACGACCATCGCCGATCAGATAGCGCACCGGCCCTTGTCCAGCCAGCCGAAGTGATGACATTTGCGGACATGGCCGAGACGAGATCGCGCACCGGGGCAGCAGGCGCGGAGCCCGGCTTTGGCATCTACGTGCACTGGCCGTTCTGCCGGGCGAAATGCCCGTACTGCGACTTCAACAGCCATGTGACCGGCGAGGTCGATCACGTGCGGTGGGCGCGCGCGTTCGTCGCCGAGATCGCGCGCTATGCCGAAGAGATCGGGCCGCGCGTGCTGCACTCCATTTTCTTCGGCGGCGGCACGCCATCGCTGATGGCGCCGCAGACAGTCGCGGCGGTGATCGAGCGGGCGAGCGCCTGCTTCACGCCGTCGCCCGACCTCGAGATCACGCTCGAGGCCAACCCTACCTCCAGCGAGGCGGACCGGTTCAGCCGGATGCGCGGGGCGGGCATCAACCGCGTCTCGCTCGGCGTTCAGGCGCTCGATGATGCCGCGCTGCGCCTGCTTGGCCGCGAGCACACCGCCGCCGAAGCATTGGCCGCGGTCGATCGGGCCGCACGGTTGTTCAAGCGCGTCTCGTTCGACCTGATCTACGTGCGCCCCGGCCAGACCCCCGCTGCGTGGGAGGCAGAGCTCGAGCGCGCGCTCCGCCACGCCGATGGCCATCTCAGCGTCTACCAGCTGACCATCGAGCCCGGCACGCGGTTCGAGCTGCTGCAGCGCACCGGTGTGCTGGTCATGCCCGCGGACGACATGCAGGCGGATCTGTACGAGCTTACCCAGGCACGCCTCGCCGGGGCCGGGCTGCCGGCGTACGAGATCTCGAACCACGCCCGACCGGGCGAGGCGTGCCGGCACAACCTGCTGTACTGGCGCTCCGGTGAATGGCTCGGCATCGGCCCCGGCGCGCACGGCAGGCTCGACCTCGATGGTCAGCGTCTCGCCACGACCGCGTGGCGCCTGCCCAAGGCATGGCTCGAGCGCGTCGAGCGCACCGGCACGGGCGAGCGCACGCGGGTCGCGTTGAGCCGAGCGGAGCAGGCAGAGGAGTTGCTGGTGATGGGCCTGCGCCTCACCGAGGGCGTCGATCTGCGGCGCCTGGAAGCCGTCTTCGGTCAATCGCTCGATCAGCTGCTCGACCAGGCCGCGCTCGACCGGTTGACCGGTGACGGCCTGCTCGAGCGCGACGAGGGGCGGCTCGTCGCAAGCGCCGCCGGTCGGCAGCGCCTGAACGCCGTGCTCGCCGCAATCCTTCGCTGAGCGGCAACAGCGCCGCAGTGCCGCACCCAGCTCCGCCGCAGGTGGTCTGTCGTGGCCGGGCGAGGGACGATCGGCTGCGTGAGCTGGCCCCGGGGCGGCTCAGGCGCGCACGCCGCCTTGCTCATGCCGCGAGGGACGGAACGCCGCGGGTGACGGCGGCCGTCAGCGCGCGTTCCTGCTGGCGTTGCATCCAGGCGCGGATGCTCTCCTCGCCGATGCCTTCTGCGCGCAGCACCGCGGCCGCGAGGTCGAGTCCGCGCGGGGTGCTCCGGTTGATCACGGGTCGCATGCCGAGCGCCTCGAATCGCGCCCGGTCTTCGTCATCGTCCACGGCGATGAAGCGAATCAGGTGCGGATAGCGGTCGCGCACGATCGGCGTCAGCGCCTTCGACAGCTCGTAACGGACCACGGTCACCACGACGGCCGAGCGCTCTGCCATCGCGAGCGTCTCCATCAGGCGGACGTCGCCGACATCGCCGAAGGCCACCGCGTAGCCGTCGGCGCTGGCGGCGAGGAAGCGGTCGTAGTCCATCTCGACGGCGTCGTACCCAACCTCGTTCGCCTCGAGTCCGTCCACGACACAGCGGCCCACCTCGTCCATGCCGAACACGACCACGGGGGCGACGGTGGCGCGTGGCGTGGTCTCGCCGGCCGACGCCGCGGCCGGGGAACGGCGCCGGAGCGTCCGAGCTAGACCATGCCCCAGCGCGGCCAGCGTCGGGGTGAGCGCCAGACTGGCGGCGACGCCCGTGACGATCACGCCGAGCGCCCGCTCACCCAGCGCCGCGCGCACTGCCGGCATGGCGACGATCACGAACGCGAACTCGCTGCCCTGGGCGAGCAGAAAGCCGAGTTGCACCGAGCCGGGCGTCGACCAGCCGAACGCCCGCGCCGCGATCGCGACCAGCACCGCCTTGAGCGCGATCAAGGCGGCAAGGAACGCCACGATCTGCGCCCAATCAGCCACCAAGACCCGCCAATCGAGCGACATCCCGACCGTGATGAAGAAGAAGCCGAGCAGCAGAGCGCCGAACGGCCGCGCCTCGGTCTGGATCACGTGGCGATACGGGGTCTCGGCAATGATCATGCCGCCCAAGAACGCCCCGAGCGTGAGCGAAAGGCCGGCGCCGCCGGTGGCGGCCGCCGCCGCCAGGATGATCAGCAGCGCGATGGCGGTGAAGATCTCCTCGTTGCGCGACTGCGCCAGCAAACGGAACAGAGGCTTGATCGCGAAACGCCCGATCAGCACCGCCGCCAGAAACGCGACGGCGGCCTTGAGCGCCGCCGATGAAACGGCGACGGCTAGACCCTGTTCGCTAGCTGCGCCCGCATTTTCGATGGACGTCGCGAGAATCAGGATGAAGATGGCGCAGATGTCCTGGAAGATCAGAACCGCGGTCGCGGTAAGGCCCACCGGGCAGTTCTGCTGCCCGCGCTCGGCCAGGGTCTGGACCACTACGGCGGTCGAGGACAGCGCGAGCGTGCCGCCGAGGATGATGGCGTAGTGCGCGCCGTAGCCCAGTGCCGCGGCGATCGCGCCGTAGGCCAGTCCGCACAGCAGGATCTGCAGCGGCCCCAGGCCGAGGATGTCCCGGCGCGCGTCCCAGATGCTCTGCAGCGAGAAGTGCAGGCCGATGTCGAACAGGAGAAAGACGACGCCGAGTTCGGCAAGCAGGTGCGTCGTCGCGCTCTCGGGCACCAGGCCCAGCGCGTGCGGCCCGATGATCAGGCCAGCAGCGAGATAGCCGACGATCGGGCTGAGCCCGAGCGGGCGCATCAAGCCGATAGCGAGAATGCCGACCAGGAGCAGCAGGATGATCGGCGCGAGCGCATGCACTTGTTCCATCGGCGTCCAATCGTCAATCGGGAGGTCCGGGCGGGCACCACCGCGCGATCGGCGCTCGCTCGGCCACGATCGAGCACGGCCACGCGTGCCCGCTGCCAGCTTACCGCTGCCAAGCCTTACGGCTGAAGGCTTACAGTTGCGCAGCCGCTGCTACGAGCCGATGCGCGCGGCAAAGTGTCAGGTCGGCAAAAGACGAATCATTGACATAGCGGCGCGAATCTCTACATCCAGCGCGAGACAACGGTGAAGCAGCCGAGACAGGACGTCTCGAGTTATTCCCCGACAAAGGGTCTGCATGAAGTTCAACGATTTTGCTTTGCGGCCGGAGATCCTCCAGGCAGTGGCGGATGCTGGCTACGAGATTCCGACGCCCATCCAGCAACAGGCGATCCCCATCATCCTCACCGGCTCGGACCTGCTCGGCATCGCCCAGACGGGCACCGGCAAGACCGCGGCATTCGTGCTGCCGATGATCGAACGCCTGGCGTCCGGCCGGGCCAAGGCGCGCATGCCGCGCTCCCTGATCCTCAGTCCGACGCGCGAGTTGGCGACCCAGACCGCCAATTACTTCGCGACTTACGGCAAGCACCTGCAGCTGTCCATGGCGCTCTTGATCGGCGGCGTCGGGATGGATGAGCAGTGGCGCCTGCTTGAGCGTGGCGTGGACGTGCTGATCGCCACTCCGGGTCGTCTGCTTGATCAGTTCGAGCGCGGCAAGGTGCTGCTTGGCGGCGTGACCATCCTGGTGATCGACGAGGCGGATCGCATGCTCGACATGGGCTTCATGCCCGACGTCGAGCGCATCGTCAGCCTGGTCAGCCGCAGCCGGCAGACGTTGATGTTCTCGGCCACCATGCCGCCGGAGATCCGCCGCCTGGCCGATGCCTTTCTGACCGCACCGCAGGAGGTGCAGGCGACGCCGCCGGCGACCACCGCGGCCGGGGTCGAGGATCACGTCACGCTGGTTCCGGCGCGCGCAAAGTTCCAGGCGCTGCGGCGCCTGATCGAGACCCAGGAGGTCGACAAGGCGCTCATCTTCTGCAATCGCAAGCGCGAGGTCGCCAGCCTGCGCCGGCAACTGGAGCGGGCCGGGCTGAACGTGCGCGACATCCACGGCGACCTCGAGCAGGCGCAGCGGACCCAGGCGCTCGATGCCTTCAGGCGCGGCGAAATCGATTTTCTGGTGGCGACCGACGTCGCGGCGCGCGGCCTCGACATCGTGAGCCTGCCGTGCGTGATCAACTATGACGTGCCGACCCACGCGGACGACTACGTGCACCGGATCGGACGCACCGGCCGGGCCGGCCAGGAGGGCCGGGCGTTCACCCTGATGCTGCCTGAGGAGCGCCGCTACGTCGACGCGATCACCAGGCTCACCGGCAAGGACATCCCGCGGCTCGAGCTTCCAGGCGTCGAGGCCGGCGACGGCGAGGCCGCACCGCCCCGCCGCGGCGCGCCGCGCAACGGCGGCCGCTCCCGCCCGGCCTCACAGGGGGTGGCGGCTGAGCCGGGTCGGGC
>JBKPNX010000183.1:0-28202 GCA_046732855.1 Pseudomonadota bacterium | reverse complement strand
TTCCGCGAGGAGTGCGAGACCGACCTGTTCGGCGAGCAGGTGGTGCTGTGCGGCGGCCTGTGCGCGCTGATCCAGAACGGCTACGACACCCTGGTCGAGGCCGGCTACGCGCCCGAGATGGCCTATTTCGAGTGCGTCCATGAGGTCAAGCTGATCGTCGATCTGATCTATGAGGGCGGGCTCGCCAACATGCGCTACTCGATCTCGAATACCGCGGAGTACGGCGACTATACGCGCGGCCCGAAGGTGATCACCGAGGAGACGCGCGCGGCCATGCGCCAGATCCTCGCCGACATCCAGAGCGGCGCGTTCGCCAAGGACTGGGTGCTCGAGAACCGGGCGGGGCAGGTCGGTTTCAAGGCGTTGCGCGCCCGGCACGCCGCCCACCCGGCCGAGGAGGTCGGGCGCAAGCTGCGCGGCATGATGCCGTGGATCACCGCGAAACGCCTGGTCGACAACGCGAAGAACTAGTCGCATAGGCCGAGGCTCCCGGAACATCGCTCCCGATCGCGGCTTTCCGCGGAGCGACGCCGTTCCGGTCCCGCCGTCCGACAGGTCGAGGTCGGTGCTCGCCGGCACTGCCGCCAGCACGCCACTGGTGATGAGCTGGTGCTCGGCTGGTTGACTTCGCCCCGTTGCCGGGCCGTGCTCATCTGCTGCTGAAGCCGACCGCACTCACAAACGCGAGCGCCAGTGCGTCAGACGGCGGTGGCCGGAGCGCACGCGTACACGCGCGCAGTGTCTCAATCGAGCGGGACGGCGGCGGCGAGTTCCCCGAGCCGTGCCTCGATCTCCGCCGCCGTGGGCTGGCTGGTCTGCGCGCCGAGCCTGGTGCAGGCGAGGCCCGCCGCGACGGCGGCGCGCCGCAACGCTGCCCCGAGCTCGTGGCCCAAGTCGAGGGACGCCGCGAGAACGCCGACGAAGGCATCGCCGGCGCCGGTGGTGTCCACCGGTTCGACCGGCAAAGCAGCGACGCGCAGAGCCGATTTCGGACCGATCGCAAGCGCCCCTTCGGCGCCGAGGGTCACGATGCAGGTCAGATCATGCGCGGTCGCCAGAGCGCGGGCGAACGCCGTGACCTCGGCGCCGCCGGCGCCGCCGGCGACCGTGCGCCCCTCGACCTCGTTGACCACGAGCAGATCGATCAGGCTCAGGACCGAGGGCGGCACTGCGCCGGCGGGCGCGAGGTTCAGGATCGTGCGCGCCCCGCGCGCCTTGGCGCGCTCGAACAGCGCGAAACTCGCGGCGGGCCGCAGCTCGTTCTGACACAGCACGGTGACCCCGGGCGCCAGCTCGGGATCCGCTACCTGGACGGCATCAGTGTCGAGATTGGCGCCGCTCGCGACCATGATTTGATTCTCAGCGCCCTGATCGATCCCGATCACTGCGATTCCGGTCGCCCTGCGTGATAGGGCGATCGCGGCGCAGTCGACGCGCGCTGCGGCCAAGGCCTGCCGGGCGAAGCGGCCGAAGCTGTCATCGCCGACATGGCCGACCATGCGCACGGCAGCCCCCGCCCGGGCTGCGGCGGTGGCCTGATTGGCGCCCTTCCCGCCCGCGGCCAGCTCGTAGTCCGGACACAGCACGGTCTCTCCCGGACGAGGCAAGCTCGCGACCTTGAACAGCAGGTCCACATTGATCGAGCCGAATACCAGGAGCACGCTCCATTCTCCCGCATCGGGCGCTGCCCGAGTCCGGCGTCTTGCGGGCTCGCCGCGGGCCCTCGCAGATGGCAGCACATCGGCGCCGCGCTTGCCAATGCCGCGCTTGCGGCCCTATGCACGGGCCGCGTAGGAGAACGCCGCAACCGCAGGGATCCGAGCATGCGCGACACAACCGAGGTTTGCTACGTCGACGGCAACAGCGCCGTGTGCGATGGCGGTTGCGGCGCCCTGGGCCACCCGAAGGTATACATGGCGATCGACCGCACGGGCCGCGTCGCCTGCTCCTACTGCGGCCGGCTGTTCGTGCACAATCCCGAGCGGGCGGGCCAGTGCGAAATCCTGTCGCCGAGCGACGCGTCAGCGCTCGCGCCAAGCGTCTCCTCTCCGCCACAGCATTGAAGTTCCGGGACGGGCAGCACGGCCGCCCGTGCGATTCTCAACGCTTGGAGAACTGGAAGCTGCGGCGGGCTTTGCGCTTGCCGTACTTCTTACGCTCGACTTTGCGCGAGTCGCGGGTGAGGAAGCCGCCGGCCTTGAGCGGCGGCCGCAGCGTCGGGTCGTAAGCGACGAGCGCGCGACTGATCCCGTGGCGCACTGCCCCGGCCTGGCCGGACAGGCCGCCGCCAGAGACGGTGCAGGTCAGGTCGAACTGCTGGGCACGGTGGGCGGCCTCGAACGGCTGATTGATCAGCATACGGAGCACCGGCCGCGCGAAGTACGTTTCCAAACTGCGCCCGTTCACCGTGCTCCGGCCGCTACCCGGCTTGAGCCACACGCGTGCCACCGCCTCTTTGCGCCGGCCCGTCGCGTACGCGCGGCCCACCGCGTCGAGCTTCGGCGCGAGCGGGGCGATCTCGGGCTCGGGCACCGGGGTTTGAGCCAGTTCCTTCAGGTCCGCGAGCGTCCGGGTGGCGTTCTCAGCCATGGGCAGACTCTCTCACGCTGTTTTTGCGATTGCGCGCCGCGATGTCCAGGGCGGCCGGCGCCTGGCCTTGATGGGGATGCTCCCGCCCTCGATAGACGTGCAGTTTGCGGATCTGCTGCCGGCCGAGCGGGCCTTTGGGCAGCATGCGCTCGACCGCCTTTTCGATCACGCGCTCGGGGTACGCGCCGCCGAGGACCTGCCCCGCAGTCCGCTGTTTGATGCCGCCCGGATAACCGGTGTGGCGATAATAGGTTTTCTGACCGAGCTTGTTGCCGGTCAGCACGACTCTCTCGGCGTTCACCACCACGACGTGATCGCCGCAATCCAGATTCGGCGAGTACAGCGGCTTGTGCTTGCCGCGCAGCCGGTCTGCAACGAAGGCGGCGAGCCGACCGAGCACCACCCCCTCGGCGTCGATCAGAATCCAGCCCCGCTCGATGTCCTTGGGCGTGGCAGAATAGGTCTTCATCGGATCAGGCCTGTCGTTCGCGGACGCTCGGCTCAGGGCTAAGCCGGGCAGGAGAGCAAGGTCGACCCGTCAGCGGATCGCGCCGGGCGTTACCTAGGTCGATCCATGCGTGCTGTCAACGGCCGGTACGCGGCGCAACCACCGACCACCGCCGAATCAGGCGCGGGCCGCTTCGTTGTCGCCGGCGGCGCGGCGGCCCGGGGTGAGCATCAGCACGCCACCATAGCAGGCGAGGCTGACCACGATCATGGCCAGACTCGAGCTCGGCCAGAGAGCCCCGATCGAGCCGGGAACGACCACCAAGGTCAGATAGATGACCAAGGAGGTGGGCCAGCCCCAATAGCGGGCAAGGCGATGGTGGAGATGGTTCTTGTCCGCCTCGAGCGGCGAGCGCTGGTGCAGCGCACGGATGGCCATGACGCGTAAGCAATCGACCACTGGCAGGAGCAGCCACAGCACGGCGGCGAAGACCGGCAAACCACCCGCGGCGCGCTGATAACAGTAGAGCATCAGAACGCCGACGGTGCCACCGATCGCGTAGCTCCCGGCGTCGCCAAGAAACAAGGCTCCAGCCAAGTTATACAGCAGCAGGATAATCAGCCCGATCAGCATGAGGCTTAGGTAAGACTGAAGCTCAGGCGGCGCGTAATAGAGCAGGCAGGCCGTCCAGAAGATCGATAGGCCGATCAGTAAGCCGTTCATGCCATCGACCATATTCAGCGCATTCTGTAGGCCGACCAAACATAGAATGGTGAAGGGGAATGCCAGCATCGATAACGGAATTACGATGCCATCAAAGTCCAGGTGGGTCAGGACCAAACCGGGCTGCAGCACGATTACGGTGCCGAAGAGGGCGGTGGACACCAGCAATCGCACCGCGGGTGACAACAGGTGCCGGTCGTCGTACCAGCCAAGGATAAGAAATCCGCCGCCCACCACCAGCAGCGTCCGAAAGATCTGTCGGTAGACTTCCGAAGCGGTGGCATACCAGTTGGTTTCCGCCAGCGCGACCAGCAGCAGCGGCACCATCTTTGTTTCCGCCAGCGCAACCAGCAGCAGCGGGACCATCAACGCGATTCCGCCGATCATAGGCGTCGGTCTGGCATGAGTCTTCCGCCCGCCGTCGGGGTAATCGATCACACCGAGCAAACGCCCCACCGGGCCCGCCAGACTACAGCAGGCGAGCACCGATAGCCCGAACCAAACCGCCGAGAACATCATGTCGTCCAGAGAACCCCATCAGCCGCGCCGCGCCACGCGCCGCAGAAGTACCCCAGTCCGGCTACTCCCATGCGGGCGTGGCTCTCTGTAGTGTTCAGGCGGTCCCGACCGCTGGATGCTCCTCCTCCTGCGCCTTCACTTGCGCTAGATCACCAAAAAACTGGCCTCGACGATTGCTTATGATTAAGCAAGCCGACAGAGCGCAGTCAATGAGAAAACTTCTCGAAGCCTAGTCGACGAGGCTCTAATTGCCGGTTGAACTCCTTCAGATTTGCTTTGGCGCACGGTCGCTAAGACGCATTCACGTGCTGGCCCGGAGCCGACCGGCATATTCCCTCCCGGATTGAGCCTCTCGCCGAAGAGAGGCTATTATACGGGGAACAATTCGATGAAAGAGTAACAAGCTGGTGATCCGGTGCGAACATGATTTCCATCTTCGAGTACTCGGAACAAATCCACAACCACTCCACCATTGACCGCCATCGAGCGCTCGTCCAGGGTGCAATGGTGCGCTGCGCCAATCGGCCGCGGCCACTTCATACGTATGGTCCCCGCCATACGGCTGAACACTTTAGCCGGTAACAATGTTCCCGGGCCTGCGATCTCGCGGCGGTCAGCGGCGGGGCTCCTCATCGATTGAGGTCGACCACGATCCGCCCCTGGACGCGCCCTTCCAGAATGTCGCCCGCGAGGCGCGGCAGATCCTCGAGGCTCGCTTGCGTCGTGATGCCTTCCAGCATGGCGAGATCGAGGTCACGGGCGAGGCGCTGCCATGCGGAGCGCCGCGGCGCGATGGGCTGATAGACGGAGTCGATGCCCAGCAGGTTCACGCCGCGCAACAAAAATGGAATGACCGTGGCGTGGAGCTCGCTGCCGCCGGCCAGCCCGACCGCCGCCACCGAGCCCCGGTACTTCATCTGGCCGAGCACCCTGGCGAGCGTGGTGCCGCCGACCGCATCGATGCACCCTGCGAAGCGCTCGGATTCGAGCGGCCGGGGATTGGGCTCGGCGAGTTCGGATCGATCGATGATCTTGCTGGCGCCGAGTGCGCGCAGGTACTCATGGCTTGCCGCTCGACCGGTGGATGCGGTCACCTGATGGCCGAGCCTGGCCAGAAGCGCGACCGCAATCGACCCGACCCCGCCTGCAGCCCCGGTGACCAGGACTTCGCCAGTGCCTGGCTCCAGGCCATGATCCTCGAGCGCAATTACGGCGAGCATGGCCGTGAAGCCGGCGGTGCCAACGGCCATGGCGTGGTCGGTGCGCCAGCCTTCGGGCAGGGGCACCAGCCAGTCACCCTTGACGCGGGCGCGCTGGGCGTAGCCGCCCCAACAGCGTTCGCCCACGCCCCACCCGGTCAGCACCACGGCGTCGCCCGGCCGATAGTCGGGATGCGCGCTCTCGCTGACGCGACCCGCGAAGTCGATGCCGGGGACGTGCGGGTAGGTGCGCACCAGCGGCAACCTGTTCCTGATGATCAGCCCGTCTTTGTAGTTGAGGGTCGAGTACTCAACGTCGACCGTGACGTCGCCCTCGGGCAGGCGCGCCTCGTCAACCTCCTCGACCGCGGCGGTGGCCCGATCGTCCTGCTTGTTCAGAACCAGCGCCTTGAACATCGCCCCCTCCCTCACCCTTTCCGGTCGCGCCAGCGATAACCCATCACGGGCCAGCTAGCCACCCGCAAGGCGGCGGCCGAACCTGCGGCGCACAGGGGCCGTGAGCGCGCCGCAGCGGCCGCGGGTCGGGAGCGGACGTCGGCGCCGGAAGAGGTCGGCGGCAGGCTGCCGCTGCCAGGTGTCGATCAGCGGCGTGCTCGACGGCTCCGGATGACCATGTTCCTGGTACGAGCGCGGTATACGGGTGCTATGGGCGCAGCGGACATTTCGAACCACCTGCACGGTACCGCCGCGCATTCTGTTCGACGACACGGAGCAATGGTGCCAAGAGTGGGGCGGGAATGAGGGGAGGCACACATGCGCGTGGATGTGGAGTTCCGGACCGAGGATGGAGTGATGCTGCGCGGCTGGCACTACCGGCCCGATCGCGGCAGAGGCCCATGGCCGACCATCGTCATGGCGCACGGCTTCTCGGCGGTGAAGGAGATGTACCTCGATCGCTTCGCCGAAGCGTTCGCGGCGGCGGGGCTCGCGGCCGTGGTGTTCGACAACCGCAACTTCGGTGCGAGCGAAGGCGAGCCGCGCCAGGAAATCGATCCGTGGCAGCAGATCAAGGACTATCGCGATGCGATCAGCTACACCCTGACGCGTGCGGAGACCGACGGCTCACGCCTCGGCGTCTGGGGGTCGAGCTACTCGGGCGCACACGTGCTGGTGCTCGGCGCCACCGATCGCCGTATCAAGTGTGTCGCATCCCAGGTGCCGCTGATCAGCGGCTACCGCAACGCCCGCCGGCTGATCCGCGCCGACATGATCGCGCCGGTGCTCGCGATGTGCGCCGACGACCGCCTGAAGCGCTATCAGGGGGAGCCGCCGGCGATGCTGCCCGTAGTGTCGGAAGATCCGGCCGGGCCAGCCGCGCTGCCGACGCCGGACTCGTGGCAGTGGTTCACTGAGACCGGCAGGACGCGGGCGCCGGCTTGGCAGAACCTCGTCAGTCTCCGCTCGATCGAGCTGTTCATGGCCTATGAGCCCGGGGCGTACATCGAGCTGATCAGCCCCACGCCGCTGCTCATGGTGGTGGCGCTCGGCGATCACCTGACGGTCGCAGACGAAGCGCTCGGCGCCTATGAGCGGGCACGCCAACCCAAGAAGCTGGTGACCTTGAAGGGCGGCCATTTCGATGCTTACGTGGCGGATTTCGACGCGGCGAGCGGCGCCGCGCGCGACTGGTTCCTCGAGCACCTCGCGGGCTGAGGCGCGGCCGCTTACGGCAGCCAGTCGCCTGCGATCTGGTCAAGCGTGTAGGGGCAGGTCTCCGGCAGCGCACCCGCGGCCCCGGTCTCTCCGTAGCGGCGCAGCGATCGCCCCGCCGCCGCGCGGGCGCGGAGATACTGTCTAGGCAACTCGGAGCGGAGGCGGCGTCTCAGGGTCGCGGTCAGGTCGTCCTCCAGGTCGGCGCGCTGGGCGTCGATCGTGTCGCGCCAAAGACCGCGCGGCTCGGCGGCCGGCGAGTACTCCAGTTTGAGGAGATGTTCGATAATAGTGCGAACGCGTGAGCGGACCGAGCGATAGAGGGAGCCGCCCAAGTCCTCCACCTCGTCGGTCAGATGCTCAAGGTCGAGCTCGTCATACCGTCCCGCACGCAGCAACGTCGCCTGCTCTCTTGCCCAGGCGTAGAAGTCCTGCTTGTACAGATCGCTACTACGGGTTTGCACGCGTGTGGCCATGGCGCACTCCCGCTGCCCGCCGTCTCACGCCATGATAGCACGAGCGCGCGTGATCGATGCGCTCGTCTGGAGCCTCGCACGCGCTGGCGCCGTAGCGCAACTGCCGCCGGCCGCGCCCGACGCCTCACGCAGCGTGGCCGCCGCCTCGTGACCGCCGCCACGCGGGCCGCGTGCCCAGGCCGGGCGGTACCGCGTAGGAACACGCCAGCAAGCGGCAAGCAGACTGGGCCGCCTGCGCGAACGATGCGTCGTTGATCTCCTCAACCGTGGGCAACTTCAGTTAGGGCAGCCAGTCGCCTGTGATCTGGTCGAGCGTGTAGGGGCAGCCCGTGGGCAGGGCGTCCGCGGCAGCATCCTCGCCATGCTTGCGCAGTGAGATGGCGGCCCGTCTGCGCGCGCGCTCGTAATCAGTCGGCAGTTCCGATGCGACGATGCTCCGCAGGCTCGCGCTAAGCTCGTCGACGAGGTCGTCGCGCTGCGCCACGATAGTGTCGTACCAGCCCGGCCTAGGATCGATCGCCGGCGAGTGCTGAAGCTTCAGGAGGTGCTCGATGATCGTGCGTATCCGAGAGCGCGCCGAGCGCTGGAGCGAGGCGCCCAAGTCCTCGACCTCCTCGATCAGCCGCTCGAGGTCAAGGTCGTCGAAGCGGCGCGCCCGCAGAAGCGCCGCCTGCTCCAGACTCCAAGCATAGAAGTCGGTCTGGTATAGGCCGGCAGTCGGGTGCTTGATCCGGGTCGCCATGCGCAAAACTCGCAAGGTCCAGCGGGACCGGGATCATAGCACGATCCCACGCCGAGACTCAGTCGACCGTGACCTCGTGGTCCTCATCCAGCAGGTCGATGCCGGAACCGGAATCGGCGCCGAGGCCGGCCTGGCCGCGGATCGCGGCCTCGACTGCGCCGGCCACCTCGGGGTGCTCCTTGAGATACGCCTTGGCGTTCTCGCGCCCCTGGCCGATGCGCTGGCTGTCGTAGGAGAACCACGAGCCGGACTTCTCGACCACGCCTGCGCGGCCGCCGAGATCCAGGAGCTCGCCGGTCTTGGAGATGCCCTCGCCGTACATGATGTCGAACTCGACCACCCGAAACGGCGGCGCCACCTTGTTCTTGACCACCTTGACCCGGGTCTGGTTCCCGACCACCTGGTCGCGGTCCTTGATCTGGCCGATGCGGCGGATGTCGAGGCGCACCGAGGCGTAGAACTTGAGCGCGTTGCCGCCGGTCGTGGTCTCGGGGTTGCCGAACATCACGCCGATCTTCTGGCGGATCTGGTTGGTGAAGATCACGATGCAGTTGGAGCGGTGGATGCTGGCGGTCAGCTTTCTGAGCGCCTGGCTCATCAGACGCGCCTGCAGGCCCATGTGCGAGTCGCCCATCTCGCCTTCCAGCTCGGCGCGCGGCACCAGCGCGGCAACGCTGTCGATCACCACGAGATCGATCGCCAGCGAGCGCACCAGCGTGTCGGCGATCTCCAGCGCCTGCTCGCCGGTGTCCGGCTGGGAGATCAGCAGCTGGTCGATGTCGACCCCGAGCTTCCTCGCGTAGCTCGGGTCGAGGGCGTGCTCGGCGTCGACGAAAGCGCACACGCCGCCGGCCTTCTGCGCCTCGGCGATGCAGTGCAGGGTGAGCGTGGTCTTGCCCGAGGACTCCGGACCGTAGATCTCGACGATGCGGCCGCGCGGCAGGCCACCCACGCCAAGGGCCAGGTCGAGGCCAAGCGAGCCGGTGGAGATCGTATCGATCTCGACCGCGCGTTCGCGCTGGCCAAGGCGCATGACGGAGCCCTTGCCGAAGGCGCGCTCGATCTGTCCGATCGCCGCGTCCAGGGCGCGCTGCCGGTCGGGAGATTCACGCCGCAACGCACTCGCCAGCTCCGCCATTTCGCTCGCCCTCGCTGCTCGCCTGTGTCGCTTGGCGCCTTATACCGCGGCACTGCCCGGGGTGGAAGCGCTGGTTGAACATCCGGCGGCTTTTCGCCTTTCCGAGGGAGCGTCCCGCGGTCCTGGGGTGAGTCTTTTACGAAGCGCGCGGGCGCGAACCACTTTCGCTGCCCGGCGGCTGCGGAAGCGCGGATTGACGATTACGTTCTTGCCGTCCCGACCGGACCGCGCTCATGCGTGGCGGCCAACTTACGCCAAGCTCACATCACGATGCGATCAGCCCGCCTTGCGTTCCTCCCGGTTCATCTTCAGCCGGTCGCTGGCGACGCGGTTGATGGCTTCGCGGATCGCGGGGTTCATGGCGACCAGGCTCTTGAACTCGTTCCCGCCCAGCACCAGCAGCTGGCAATAGCCGAGTGCGGTGACGTCGGCCCGGCGCCGGTGGTCGTCGAGCAACGCCAGCTCGCCCACGAAGTCGCCGCGGCCGAGCCGGACCCGGTTCCTGCCGACCGCGACCTCCACCGCTCCGGACGAGATGAAGTACATCTCGTCACCGCGCTCGCCGCGTCGGATCAGGCGTTCGCCCGGGACCGCGAAGCGCGGCCGCAGCAGACGGGTGATCTGGTCGAGGTCGGCAGGCCCGAGCGTCTCGAACAACGGGAAGTGGCGCACGAGTTCGCGCGTGTCGAGGCCGAGGTCGAGGTGCGGCCGCGCGGCCGCCGCGGCGCGCCCGCTCGCAACCTCGCGTTGGAGGCTGTTGTAGAGCTCACGGCCGATCAGCCCTTCTTGGAACAGCGCCTGATATTGGGCACTTTCGAGCCTGAGCCCCGACTGGCCCAGAAAACGCCGCTGAAGCGCTTGGGCGTAAGCGGGATATTGGAGGCGCAGGGCGTCCAGCGCGGCGCTTGTGGCATGCAGGCGCTGATCGACGATCTCGCCCAGGATCTCGGTCACCCGCGCACCCAGCACCGCCGACATGCGCGAGCGCACTACCCGCGCCAGCTCCTCCAGCACGATCCCGCTGACCAGCAGGCGCTCGAAACGATTGGCCAGCTGGTGGACCAGGGGGCGCTCCAGGCGCGCGAAGCGATGCAACGCGTGGGCCAGCCGGAAGCCGCGGCCGAACGCGACCAGACGACGCGCGGCATGGTTGTAACCGATCCGACCGCGGGTGCGCGCCGCCTCCGACAGGCGCGCGACCGTGGTCAACAGATGCTCGAGGATCGGTCGCGACACTGCCCGGTGCCGAAAATGTTGCAGCAGGAGCTCGCGCTCGCGATTGGCCAGCGTGACCAGGCCCAGGGTGATGCGGTCGCGGTCAGCGATCTCGGTATCGAAGGTGTCGCGCGCAGCAACTTCCGCGATCCGTTCTTCGTAGGGCCGCAGCACGTCACGCGTCGGTCCCTCCTCGATGTGGTACTCGGCCGCGGTCTGGCCGATGGCATCGCGTACGTTGCTGAGCGACAGCGCCAGCACCTGACTGCGCAGCGCCTGATCGATCGGGGACAGCCGGTCGATGCCGAGCAGGCGGATCATCGGGCGCAGGGTCGTGCCGTTGACCAGGAGCGTGAATAGGACGAAGCCGGTCGCCAGGATCGCGATGAAGCGCTGGATCTCGGGGTCGATCGCACGGTTCTCGGTGACCGCCAGCGCGAGGGCGAGCGTGACTGCGCCGCGCAGACCACCCCACAGGATCACGAACATGTAGCGGTGGTTAACCCGCTCAGTCAGCCGCGCCGCGCTCAAGAGAGGCAAAAGGCCGAACAGCACGATCGCGCGCGCCAGCAGCGCCCCGAGCGCGACGATGCCGATCAGCAGAAGATCGAACACCTGGATGCCGAGCATCAACCGCGGCACCAGGATCGAGGCCAGGACGAACACCAGCGAGCTCGCCCAGAACGCCAGCTGCGCCCAGACGTCTCTCAGAAACTCGCGGTTGTCGGGATCGAGGCGGTGGCGGCCGAGCGCGCTAACCACCAGCCCCGCGGTCACGACGGCGATCACCCCGGAAACATGAAAATGACGCTCGCAAAGAATGTAGACGATGTAGGGCAGCGCGAGCGTCAGGGTCATCTCGGCCACGCGCGAGTCACGCAGCCACGGCACCAGCATCATCAGCGCACGACCGCCGACGAAGCCGACGAGCGCCCCGCCGATGAAGGAATACAGGAAAGTGGCGATCGCCCCGCCGAGGGTCGGCTCGCGGCCGACCATCAGGATCTCGAGCAGCACGGTGAAAAGGGCGATCGCCGTGGCGTCGTTGAGCAGGCTTTCGCCTTCGACCAGGCGGCTCAGCCGCCCGGGCGCGCCGAGATCGCGGAAGATGGCGACCACCGCCGCGGGATCGGTGGTGGCGACGATCGCCGCCAGCAGCAGGCAGACCACGAGCGGCATCCCCGCCAGCGGCTTCAGCGCTAGGGCGACCACGGCGGTGGTCACCAGGACCGCGATCACGGCGAGCAGGAAGATGGGCGCGGCGTCTTCGAGCATGCGGCGCACGTCGATCGTGAGAGCCGCCTCGAACAGCAGCACCGGCAGGAAGATGTACAGGACGCCCGTGGAGGTGATTGGAAAGTCGAGAATGAGCTCGGCTAAGTCATTGAAGACGCTGGTCAGATCCGTGCGCAGCAGGAAACCGGCCGCCACACCGATGAATACCCCGACCACGGCCAGGAGTACCGTGTGCGAGAGGTTCAGTCGTACCGCGAGCGGCTGTAGCAGGCCGATCACCACCAGCAGGCCAGCAACGGTCAACAGCGTGTAGGGCAGACCGAGCATGCGGGTGGGCTGTTCCTCGAGGTGAGCAGGTTCAGAGGATCACCATAGCATGCGCATTCCTGTCCGCGATCCATCAGGCGCGTCGGGCGTCCAGGCGGTCTTTGGCTCGCGACGAGGTAATGGACGATCAGGGCTTCGGCGCGGTAACCCTTCTGGCGAGTTGTGAAGCCCCGTAGCCGCCTCGATTCAGCAGGACCGCGACACCTGGCGCCGAGCGAACTGGCGCTTCTTAGTTTCACTAGTGATTGAGCTGGAAAACGGGTTATTCTAAATAGTCGACCACCCTGCCGCGCGAGCGAAATGACGAACTTACCGGCCGTTAACGGGGCCAGGCCAGCAATCGGGCAATCCGACCTGTTCGAGGAGTTCGGGGCTCGCCGGAGCTGGCTCAGTCAGTTGGGCATTGACAAATGTCCTCCGAACCCAGCTTCGAAAGTCGCTGGTCTGTTCGCGGGCATCGGTGGCTTCGAAAGAGGCCTTAGTTTGGCAGGGCACGAAACTACGCTGCTATGCGAGAACGATCCTGGCGCCAACGCCGTTTTGAACGCGCGATTCTGGGGCATTGCCCGCCACGACGACATACGCACCCTGTCCAGGCTTCCTCAAGAGACAGAGTTGATCGTTGCCGGATTCCCCTGCCAGGACTTGAGCCAAGCGGGCAGGACGGCGGGGATCACAGGTCGAAACTCTGGTTTGATCGGATCCGTATTCAGATTGCTGCGACAGCGCGCCGTCCCATGGCTGGTGCTCGAAAACGTCCCTTTTATGTTGCAGCTGGCCGGGGGCAAGGCTCTCGCGGTGATCGTCGACGATCTCGAACGTCTGGGATACCGGTGGGCTTATCGCATCGTGGACTCGCGGGCGTTCGGGCTGCCCCAGCGTCGCGAGCGAGTGTTCTTGGTAGCAGCTCTCGAAGGTGATCCACGGTCGGTAATTCTCGCCGACCGTGCGACGCCACCCGAGCCTTACCCGCAGCCGCTTTCGATGGCCTGCGGATTTTATTGGACTGAGGGAACGCGCGGGCTTGGGTGGGCCGTCGATTCAGTGCCCACATTGAAAGGGGGTTCGACGGTTGGGATTCCCTCGCCCCCGGCGATTCTGCTGCCTTCGAAGGAAATCGTGAAGCCCGATATTCGGGATGCGGAGCGAATGCAGGGGTTCGAGATCGACTGGACCAAGCCCGCCGAGAGCGCGGTTAAACCAGGCTACCGCTGGAAACTGGTCGGCAATGCCGTAACAGTGGACGTGGCATACTGGATCGGGTGGCGACTTCGTCACCCAAGCCCCTACGATGGCTCAAAGGACCTACCGTTGGCGAAGTCCGAACCGTGGCCGCGAGCAGCGTGGGGTGATGGACACGATCGGTTTGCGGCTTCGGTGTCAGCATGGCCCGTTTGCACCAGAGGTGTCCCACTACATCGGTTTCTTTGGTTTCCCGGTGACCTATTATCTCTCAAGGCCACCGCCGGCTTCTTTTCACGTGCGAGCAACTCTCGTCTAAGATTTCCAGTAGGCTTCCTCGATGCCGTCGAGGTCCATCTCAATCGAATGAAGACGCATGAGGGTGCGCTCTGGGAGGAGGGAGACGACTGGTCTGGTCGTGGACCCGGAGACGTCGGCACGACTCGCCCTGATCCCACAGCGCCGGACCAAACCGGAACTGATCGTCCGCAGTGAACTCCATCGGCTCGGCAAGCGCTTCCGGGTCAAGAACAACAGAGATTTGCCTGGTAGTCCCGATATCGCGAATCGATCCGCTCGCTGGGCCATCTTCGTCCACGGCTGCTTCTGGCACCATCATGAAGGGTGCAAACGCGCCACCGTTCCGAAGAGGAATCGCGAATTCTGGCTGAGCAAATTCGCAGCGAACCGCGAGCGAGACCGACGCTGTGAGGAAGCGCTGCAGAGGGCTGGCTTCCAGGTCATCACAATCTGGGAGTGCGAAGCTGAGGACGAAGCGAAGCTCCATGTCGTCCTCTCGCGACTGGGGAAGTGAACCGCTGCCTGAGCAGCTTGTGCTTTGAAATTGTGATATCCGTTTCCCTGCCCTAACTTTCAGTTGAGTCTGGATGGGGCGTCGGGATGGCAACTCCTCAGAGTTCGATTCGTAGCGAGCTGGACCAGCTACCAGAACGGTCCTTGATAGGCTCCCAGGCGGAGAAAAAGAACTATGCGGAGCGTTTGTCCAGGCTTCTGGCCACGAGGATCGCAAATGGGCTTAGGCGCGATTTTGACGGCGTTACGCCAGACGAACAGGGAAGGGAACAAGAATCCAGAGCGAGGACGGCCAAAGGCTTCAAAAAACTCGACGTCAACTACAGCAAACCGGAAATCGGCCTTGGCCTCGGGGTTTCGATCAAAACACTGAACTTCAGAGACGCTAAGAGCAATCGATATACTAAAAATTTCACTCGTATCGACAATGAGCTCCGGGCAGAAGCGCATGACTATCATGAACGACAGCCCTACGCTGTCATGGTGGCCGTCGTATTCTTGCCGGCGGATAGTTGTAGCGACGCTTCCAAACGTGAACCATCTAGCTTCGGTCAGGCGGTGAGAATCTTCCGTCTCCGAAGAGGCCGGGACAAACCTACCGACTCGGCGTTCTTGTTCGAGCGTATATTCATCGGCCTGTACGAAACCGAGGGTCCGGACAGGGGCGACGTAGCCTTCTTCGACGTTGCGGAACCACCTCCCAGGGCCGGCCTGCCAGATAAAAATAAACTCCTATCCTTTGCTGAGCTGGTCACTGAGATTAAAAGGACATACGACGAACGCAACAATCCTCCATTCGAATGGGCCGAGCCATAGAGTGACCCTGCACTTCACCCGGGAGGAGTTCGAGGAGCGCCGGCGGCGGGTGCTGGAGGCGATGGACGCCCGCAGGCTGAATGCGCTGCTGCTGTTTAAGCAGGAGAGCATGTACTGGCTGACCGGCTACGACACGTTCGGCTACTGCTTCTTTCAATGCCTCGTGCTGCGCGCCGACGGCGACCTGGTCCTGCTCACGCGCGCGCCGGACCTGCGCCAGGCGCAGCACACCTCGATCATTGAGGACATCCGCATCTGGATCGATTGCGAGGGCAGCAATCCGGCCGCGGAGCTGCGCGATCTGCTCGCGGAGAAGGGCCTCGCAGGCAAACGCCTCGGCGTCGAATACGAGACCCACGGCCTCACCGCAGCCAACGGCAGGCGCCTCGACGCGGCGCTCGACGGCTTCGTAACGACGGTCGAAGCATCGGATCTGATCGCCCGCCTGCGCCTGGTGAAGTCCACAGCCGAACTCGCCTACGTGCGCCGCGCGGCAGAACTGGTTGATGCCGCGCTCGATGCGGCGATCGCGCGCACCCGGGAGAGCGCCGACGAGGGCGCGATCCTCGCCGCCATGCACGCCGCGATCTTCGAAGGCGGCGGCGACTATCCCGGCAACCCGTTCATCATCGGGTCCGGGCCTGACGCGCTGCTCTGTCGCTACAAGTCCGGGCGCCGGCGCCTCGGCGCCAGCGACCAGCTGACGCTCGAGTTCGCCGGCGTGTACCGCCAGTATCACGCCTGCCTGATGCGCACGCTCCTGGTCGGCGCCCCGACCGAGCGCCAGCGGGCAATGCACGCCGCCTGCCGCGAGGCGCTGCTCGCCTGCGAGGCCCGGCTCACGCCCCGCACGCCGATGGGCGCGGTATTCGACGCCCATGCTTCGGTGTTCGATCGCCACGGCCTGTGCGCACACCGCCTCAACGCCTGTGGCTATTCGCTCGGTGCCACCTATGCGCCGTCCTGGATGGACTGGCCGATGTTCTTCCACGACAACCCGGTCGAGGTCGGCCCCGGCATGGTGTTCTTCCTGCACATGATCGTCTTCGACAGCGACGCCGGTCTCGCGATGACGCTCGGGCGCACCTCGCTGGTCACCGAGCACGGCGCGGAGCCGCTCTCGCGCGCGTCCCTCGATCTGGTCGCCTGCTGAGGCCGATCGGACCCCGAGGTGGGGCCGTGCCTGCGACTGGTCCCCGGATGGCCTTGAGGCGCGGAACTCTCTGAGCGGTGACGACGCCGCGCGCCGTTTTGACACGTTCTGCGCTGAGACGAAATCGGGCCATGGCCGGGCGGCGGGGCAGGAATGGCATTTCCGGGAGAGCGAAGCGAAACGAGATGCGCTATCGTCGCTATGGCGCGACGCCTGCACGAGCGGCCGATAGCGTGACTGCGGCCGCGGGGGCGGGCTCGGGATCAGGGCCCTTCGGACGCGGCTGATGCAGGAACAGGGAGAGGGACACCGATGACCGACGGCAAGCTCGACCGGACGACCGTGGCCGAAGCCTACCTTGCCTTGCTCAAGGCGCGCGGCATCGACTGGCTGTTCGCCAACGCAGGGACCGATTTTGCGCCGATCATCGAGGCGCTGGTGCGGGGCGGCAAGGCGGGCCGCGCGATGCCCGAGCCGGTGGTCGTGCCGCACGAGAACGCCGCGGTCGGCATGGCGCACGGCTACTACCTCGTCACCGGCCGGCCGCAGGCGGTCATGGTTCACGTCAATGTCGGCATGGCCAACGCGCTGATGGGCCTGCTCAATGCCGCGCGCGACAACGTCCCGATCTTCTTCACCTCTGGCCGCACCCCGCCGACCGAGAGCGGCCGGCTCGGCAGCCGCGACCTGCCGATCCACTGGGGCCAAGAGATGTACGATCAGGCCGGCATGCTGCGCGAGTATGTGAAATGGGACTACGAGCTGCGCTACGGCGAGCAGGTGGAGACGATCGTCGATCGCGCGCTCGCGATCGCCATGGGCGAGCCGCGTGGCCCGGTCTACCTCAGCCTGCCGCGCGAGGCGCTCGCTGAGCCGCTCGAGGGTTTCGGGTTCGGCGATACGCCGCGGCAGGTCGCCCCGACGCCGCCCGCGCCCGCTCCTGACGGCATCGAAGCGGCGGCGGCGATTCTGGCCAAGGCCGAACGCCCGCTGATCGTGACGTCGCGGGCCGGCCGGGCGCCGGGCGGCGCCGCGGCGCTCGCCGACTTCGCCGAGCGGTTCGCCATGCCGGTGGTCGAATTCTGGCCGGCGCAGAATTCGCTGCCGACCACGCATTCGATGCACGGCGGCTTCGACGTCGCGCCCTGGCTCGCCGAGGCGGATGCCATCGTGGTGCTCGATTCGCTCGTCCCCTGGATTCCATCGCGCCATCCTCTGCCGCGCGAATGCCCGGTGATCCAGATCGGCCCCGACCCGGCGTTCACCCGGCTGCCCATGCGCGGGTTCCCGGCCACGATGGCGATCCAGTCGGAGACGACCGCCGCGGTGCGTGCCCTGCACGAGGCGCTCGCGGTGCTGTCCGAGGCGAAAGCGTCGGCACTCGCGACACGGCGCCGGCGCGTCGCCGACCTGAACCGGGACCGGCACGAAGCCGCGCGCGCGGTGGCGCAGGGGGGCGACGGCACCCCGATGAGTGCCGGCTGGGTCAGCCATTGCCTCGATCAGATCAAGAGCGACGACGCGCTCCTGTTCAACGAGCTCGGCGCCGATCCGTCCGTGCTGACCTTCCCACGTCCGGCGACCTATTTCAGCCATTCGCTGGCCGGCGGCCTCGGCTGGGGTCTGCCCGCGGCGCTCGGCGCCAAGCTCGCCTGCCCGGAGCGGCTCGTGATCGCCGCGGTCGGCGATGGCTCGTACATCTTCGCCAATCCGGTCGCCTGCCACCAGGTGAGCGAGGCGCTCGGCCTGCCGGTGCTGACAATCGTGTTCAACAACGGCATCTGGAATGCGGTGCGCAAGTCGACTCAGGCGGTCTATCCGGACGGGCACGCGGTGCGGGCCAACCGCATGCCGCTGACGTCGCTGGAGCCGGCGCCGCGCTACGAAATGATCGTGGCCGCCAGCGGCGGCTACGGCGAGCGGGTGGAAGCCGCGGCCGAACTGCCGGCCGCGCTGAGCCGGGCGCTCGACGCGATCACGCGCGACCGCCGCCAGGCGCTGCTCAACGTGGTCTGCCAGTAGACGCGGTGGATGCGTCGGGATCCGGCAAGCCGGCCGCGCTGCGCCGTCCCGTCCAATCGATCGGCGCCAGTGACGCCACCGCAACGCCGCCGCGCGGCAGACAAAGTGCTTCGGCCCGTGGGGCCGAAGCAAAGTTACCAGGGAGATCCGGGAGAGCAAGCTGACGACTGTTGCGTCGCTGCTCTACTGAGAGGCAAGGCCATTCATAGCGGGCTGTGGTGATCGTGGTTGTGAACTAGCTCACACCTTGCACATTTTTCGTTCGATGAGGGCATCGGCCAACGGGGCTGCAGCGGACCGCACGTCGGTACTCAAATCCGTCCGCCAAAGGGCTGGCAGCGGCGCGGCGCGCGGTGTTATGGTTCACCAAGCCTAAACACGCGGACGACGCTGAGACCCCGACAGGGGAGCCGGAGGGAGCATGTCGCCTATTGGTGTCTGGCGCCCGCTGTTGGGCTGCGCCCTGGCCGCGCTGGTGGCGGCGTGCGCCAGCCAACCCGTGCCGAATGCGGATGCGCTCAACCAAGCGACAGTGTTGATCGAGCACGCCAAGGGACATGGGACGGGCGCGATCATCGGGCCCAATCAGGTCCTCACAGCTTACCACGTGGTCGCGGACGCGCCGGTGCAGGTTGAATTCTTTGATGGACCAAAGGTCGGCGCCTCAGTGCGCTGGTATGACGAGACATTGGACCTCGCGCTGATCGATGTGGCCGTGCCGCCCGGCTACAAGGCGACCGAACTGGCATGCCATCGCCTCAGCGCTGGACAGCATCTGGTCGCGGTGGGCCATCCGATGCGCGACCGCTGGGTACCGCACGACGGCCGGCTGCCGAGGACCGATCCGATCGGCGGCTCGGGCCTCGTGCCGCTCGGCTTCGACATCGGACTCGGCACCTCGGGCGGACCGGTGTTCGACGATACCGGCCGCATCGTCGGCATTGCGCTCGCGATCCTTGCCGAGCGGCGCTCGGCGAGCGCCGCCTACGACGAGTACAAGGACACCGGCATGGGCCTGATGCTGCCCGCGGCGGCATTCTGCGACAGCCTGAAGAGGCAGTAATTGTAGGGGGCGTCAGTGCGCGGGCCGTTCCCGGCGTGGGGCGCCGCCGCGCAGTCTTGCGCTGATGCGCGTGGCGTTCTCACTCGTTAGGGCGTTCATTGGCCGGCTCGGGCGCTGAGCGGGTAGACCGACCCACTCGATGAAGGCCTGCTCGTTCCAGGCGAAGCGAAAGGGCAGCAGGCAGAGCCCACCGCGACCGGCCGGCCGATCAGGACCAGAAAGGCCGCGATCAGCACCGAGGGGATCAGCGTCGGCAGAAGGCGCGCAGTGGTGACTAGGAGGCCCATATGACAAACATGACCATCTGCGCGAGCCAAGCGAGACCGTCCTGGAAGCGGTTGATCAGCCGGGCCGCTCGATGCCGCCGGCTGCCGACGACCAGGCGCTCCACTGCGGTCCCTCGGTGTGGCGCCAGCGCCTCCGGATCTTACCGTGAGCGGAGCCTTGCCGACAGATCGAAACCGCTTTCATCAGCGGTGGGCAGATGCCAAGGCCAGTTCGGTGCCGGCAGAGCGAGTGCTGCAACAGCCCCGCCAAGCAGCATCGAGGACTAGATCATACCAGAGCCTCAGGATCGGCTCTCCTCCAGCTCCGTCGGCGCCGGTCCCGCAGCGGTATCCGCAGGCGGCGGTTCAGCCTCTTCTGTCTTGACCAATGCACCGCCTCCCGCCGGCTCCCGCGGAGCTTCCTCGTCGCCCTCCGCTGGGTACGGCGCGGGCGCCGCCTCGCCGGCGGCGAGATCGCGGCAAACCAGACGTGCCGCGCCGGCGCGCCCGCGCATCGGACCGCTCTTCACCTCGAAACTGACCCTGAGGTCCGGCTCCAGCTGCTCGAATTCGAGTCCAGGTTCCAACGCATTGATATGGAAGAAGTAATCCCGCCCATCTTCGGCCGCGATGAAGCCATACCCGCGATCCCAGATCACGTTCTTGATCCGTCCGCGGAGGCTTGCCCCGCCACTATCCTCGGGTGCTGGCTGACTATCCTGCTCGGGGCGGGCTGCTCGGCGTCCGTGCCACCGCTTGATCCGGCCGGCCACCTCGTGCAGCCAGAGGACCTCGAAGTCAGAGGCGCGCAGCGGATTGGCGGGATCGGCCAGATCCGCGGCGCAATTGCCATCGACGCTGACCAGGGCGACCCGGCGGCCGAGCCGGCGCAGTTCCCGAAGCAACGGCGCGAAGCTGCGATCGCCGAGCAGAAAGATCGCGAGATCCAGCACTCCGGGGGTCAGCGCATGGCGCATCGCCGCGACGGTGAGAGCGACGTGCAGCGCTGCCGCGCCGTCCTCCCGGGCGTGCGGCTGCTCGCCATGCGCCAGGTCGACCAGTTCCAATTCGAGGTGGGGCTCGCCCTGAACGCTCTCGAGAAAGGCGCGCCGGTATGGGATCAACGACTGATCCCGCGGGTCGCGCTCGTCGAGCCGGCGCGCGAAATAGTGGCTGCGCACGACATCGATCGACCCGACATGATGACGCCGGCCAATTTCATCGGCCAGCACGCCGGCCAGCCGCCGGTGATCGAGCTGCAGATCTGGCTTGGCTAGGGTACGGCCCAGATCGAGCGTGCTTGCGCACAGCCAGTCGGCATCGACGAACAACATCGCCTTAAGCATGGCTCGTCCAGCCCCGACACGCTGTCCACCAACGCGGGAGCGCCGACGCCTCAGACCGGCCGGAGGGCGGCAGATGGGAGGGGCACTCAGCCATGCGCACCGACGAAATCAGCAGGATCTGACGAGCGGCCCGCGTGTATCGAGTGGGTGATTCGGCGCTGCTTGCCAGCCTAGCCGAAACGGCGAGTCTTGCCAAACTTCAGCCGATGTTGGCGAGCGCCGGAAACGTCTCGAGCAGCCAGTACGCGACCACCTCGAGCTGACCCGTAACCATCAGCAGACCCATCGCGACCAGCAGCCCGCCCGCCGCACGCTGCAGATTGCGCCCGGCGCGACCGAGCGCCTTCATTCGGGCGAGCAGCGTGCCAGTAAACAGCGCGGCCAGCAGGAACGGCAGGCCGAGGCCAAGCGAGTAAACCGCAAGCAACAGGGAGCCCTTGGCGACATCGGCGGTGCTCGCGGACAGCGTCAGGATGGCGCCGAGCACCGGGCCGATGCACGGCGTCCAGCCGAACGCGAAGGCGATGCCGAGCACGAAAGCGCCGGCGGCGCGGCCCGCGCCGGTCTCGATATGGAAGCGCGCCTCCCGGTTCATCAGGCGGAACGGGGTCAGGCCGAGCAGGTGCAGGCCGAACAGGATCACGACCACGCCCGCGATCACGCCGAGCTGCAACTTGTAGCTGAGCAGCGCACTCCCGAGCGCGGTCGCGCTGGCCCCGAGCGCCACGAACACCACGGTGAACCCGAGGACGAAGGTCGCGGCCAGGGTCAGCGAACGGGCACGTGGCGCGGCACCGTCGCGCAGATCCTCGAGCGAGCTGCCGGCAACGAACGAGACGTAGCCGGGCACCAGCGGCAGGACGCACGGCGACAGAAACGAGATCACGCCGGCGGCGAACGCGGACAGCACGCCGATCAAGGAGAGCTCAGCCATCGTGCCGGTCCGATCACTCTGCCTGGATGTTGCCGCGCCGTCCCGCCGAAGTGAACCGGTCAGGGCGCGCGCAACACGGCCGCCGCGGAGCGGCCGAGCAGGCGCCAGGTGCCGACGAACCCGGCGGCGAGCGTGATCCCGAGCGCCAGCAGCAGAACCAGGACCACGACGGCGGGCGCGAAGGTCCATTTAAGATGCATGACCTCGATCACGATCACGGCCGCGCCGAACGTGCCGAGGACGCCGCCTGCCACCGCCGCCGTGGCGCCGAGGCCGAGATACTCGAAAAGAAAGATCCGCAGCAGATCCGACCGACGGGCGCCGAGCACCTTGAGCACCACCGCTTCGTACAGATGGCGTCGGCGCGTCGCCGCCACCGCGCCGGCCAGCACGAGCACGCCGCTGAGCAGGGTCACCCCGCCGATCACGGCCACCGCGATCCGGAGCTTGCCGAGCAGCTCGCCGACCCGTTCGACCACGTCGCGGATGGTGATGGGAGTGACGTTGGGCAGCGCTGCGGCGACTTGGTCCAGCAGGGCAGCCTCGCGCTGCCGCGGCACCTCGACCGTGGCGGCATAGGTGTGCGGCGCCGCTTCGAGCACGCCGGGACTGAACAGAAACACGAAATCGAGGCGCCCCTGGCTCCAGTCGATCTCGGGCCGCAGGCTGGCGATTTCGGCCTCGATCACCCGGCCGAGGACATTGAAGCTGAGGCGGTCGCCGACGCCGACGCGGTAGGCCGCGGCGACCTCGTCCTCGATCGAGACGAGCGGCGGGCCTGTGTAGTCCTCAGGCCACCAGGAGCCGGCCACCAGCTCGGTCCCTGGCGGCGCCTTAGCAGCGTAGCTGACGCCGCGATCGCGGCGCAGCGTCCAGTGATAGATCCCGGTCTGTTCCACCGGCACGCCCTTGATGCGCACGACGCGGCCCCGGATCACCGGCCTGATCTGCAGAATTTGGGCATCCTGGATGCCGGCCACCGCCTGCTCGAACCGGTCGACCTGGTCGTGCTGGATGTCGATGAAGAACACACCGGGCGCGCGCTCGGGCAGGCGCAGCTCAATCTCGGCGGCAAGATTGCGCTCGAGCAAGGCGACCATGGTCAGCACCGTCAACCCGGCACCGAGCGCCAAGATCACGGCCTGGGCCCCGGCGCCTGGACGCTGCAGGTTGGCGAGCGCGATGCGCATGCGCGCACTACCCCGCTGCCCGACCAACCGGACCATGCGCAGGAACAACCAAGCCAAGCCGACCATCAGGCCGGCCGCAACCACCGTCACGGCGACGAAGATCGCTCCGAGGCGGCGGTCGGCGACCCCGGCCACCGCGAGCGCGGCAAGCGCTGCGAGGCTCAGCCCGAGCGCGATCAGCGCCGGTGCCGACGGCAGGCGCCGCGGCGGCGCCAGCAGCGCCCGGAACATGCCGGCCGGCGACACCTCGCCGGCGCACGCGAGCGGCCAGATCGCGAACACCAGCGCGCTCAGCAGCCCGCAGGCGGCGGCGATCAGCAGGGGCGACGGATAAAGACCGATGGTCACCTGGATCGGCAACAGCGGGCCGGCCACCGCGGCCAGCAGCCAGGGAATGAGGTATCCGATCGCCAGCCCGGCTGCGATGCCGGTCCCGGCCAGCACCAGCACCTGGAGCAGATACATGCGGAAGATCAGACGGCTGGGCGCGCCGAGGCACTTGAAGGTGGCGATGGTCGTGGTCTTGCCGGCGAGGTAGTTCCGGATGGCGAGCGCTACGCCGACGCCGCCGATCAGCAGCGTGGTCAGGGCGGCCATGGTCAGATAGCTGGCGAGACGGTCCGTATAACGGGTGATCTGCGGCTGCACGTCGCGTGTGCTGCGCGCCCGCCAATGGACATCCGGATAGCTGCGCCGAAGTTCGCCGACCAGAGCCGCGGCATCGGCGCCAGCGGGCAGCGCGAAGCGATAATCGTAGCGGGCTAGCGCTCCGGGGACGATCACTTGGGTGCGCGCGAGATCGCCCATGCCGATCATGACGCGCGGGCCGATTGCCTCGAAACCGCCGAGCTGGTCCGGCTCCCGTACGATTGTGGCGCGCAGGGTGAAGGTCGCCTCGCCGATCCGGATCTGGTCGCCGATGCCGACGCCCAGACGGGGCAACACGCCCGACTCGACCACCGCGCCGCCGTCGGCCAGCGCCTGGGTGAGATCGATGGGCGGCTCCAGGCCGACTGCGCCATAGAGCGGGTAGGCGCCGTCCACCGCCTTCAAACTAACCGCAACTCGGCGACCTTCGGGCCCGAACGCCATGGCGTTGGTGCGGACGGTGTCGGACCGGCGTGCCTCGCGTGGCATTAGCCGAGCCAACACGGCATCCGCAATCGGTAGGTTGCTGGCTTCGAGGCGGATGTCGCCGCCGAGCAGCACGGCGGCATCGCGCTTGATCGCGTCGATCACGCCGGCATTGGTCACTCCGACCGCTGCGATCGCGGCCACGCCCAGAGCCAGGCAGGCGAGGAACACGACGAAGCCCCTCAGGCCGCTGCGCAGCTCGCGCCGGGCGAGGCGCCAGGCCAGAGCCAGTTCGCTCATGCGCCGTCACCCCCGGACACCGCGCGCGGCCGGCGGTCCGTGGTGACCGCGTGATACAGCCGCCCGTCCGCCATGCGCAGCTGATGCGTGCAGCGACTGGCGAGGTCCGGCTCATGGGTGATCAATAGCAGAGTCATGCCCCGCTCCCGCTGAACCCGAAACAGCAGCTCGACGATCTCGCGTCCCGTGTCCTGATCGAGATTGCCGGTCGGCTCGTCCGCCAGCAGCAACCGCGGTTGGTTGCTGAGCGCGCGGGCCAGAGCGACGCGCTGCTGCTCGCCGCCAGACAGCTGCCCCGGATAGTGTCCCGCCCGGTGCGCCAGCCCCACTTCCGCGAGCCTGCCCGCGGCCTGATCGAACGCCGCACGCTCGCCCGCCAGCTCGAGCGGCACGGCGACATTCTCGAGCGCCGTCATGGTCGGGATCAGGTGAAACGCCTGGAACAGAATGCCGATCTCCCGGCCGCGGAACGAGGCGAGCTCGTCTTCGTCGAGGGACCCAAGATCCTGGCCTTTGATCCGCACGCGGCCCGCGGTCGGGCGTTCGATGCCGCCGATCACCGCGAGCAGGGTCGACTTGCCCGATCCCGACGGCCCCACCACACTCACGGAGCTGCCAGCCGGTACATCCAGGTCCACGCCGCGCAGGATCTTGACCGGGCCGGCGGTGCTCGAGAGCGTGACGTAGACGTCGCGCAGCTGGATCATGATGGGGAGCTCGGTTGCGGAGAGCTGCATGGCGAGACAAATGGTTCGATCGCTCCGACTGCTCAAGGTTGCGCTAGCGCTTGCCGTCTTGCCGGGCGCGCCGCCGGCCGCGGCCAACGAGGCATGCCGGATCGCCGTGCTCGGCGATTCCCTGACGACCGCCTACGGCCTCGCCCTCGAGGAGGGGTTCCCCGCGCAGCTGGAGCGCCGGCTGCGGGAGGAGGGACACGACTGCGCGGTGCTGGACGCCGGCGTGGGCGGCGACACGACCGCCGGCGGTCTCGCCCGCCTGGATTGGGTGCTCGCGGATCGACCGAGCCACGTCCTCGTCGAACTCGGCGGCAACGATGGCCTGCGTGCGCTGGCGCCCGAGCAGATGGAGCAGAATCTGGACGCCATCGTCGGCCGGCTCCAGGCGGCCGGCGTCGCGGTGCTGCTAGCCGGCATGCGTGCGCCGCCGAACCTAGGCCGGAGTTACGGCGAGGCGTTCGCCGCAGTGTATCCGGCAGTCGCCGAACGTCACCACGTGCCGCTCTACGCGTTCTTTCTGGACGGGGTCGCCGCCAACCCGGAACTCAACCAGGGGGACGGCATCCATCCCACGGCCGCGGGCATCGCGATCATCGTCGAGCGCATCTTGCCGACCATAACTGATTGGCTGCGGCAGCCCGCTGCGCCGGTTCAGGCTCCCGCGACCGAGGGCTAGCGTCGCAACGCTCGCCGAACCTGCCGTGGCGCTCAAGCTGGGCACGGCAGCTCATAGCGCCCGGGTCAAGCGCCGGACCGAGTCTGGGGCCCTTTCTGCGCGGCGTGCGAACATGGCCGACTTTCGGTTGACGCTCTGCGCCGTCGGCATGTTGATTGGACGATCGAATCCCGGAGCGACCGGAGCCGGTGATGCTCACGACCACGATCGGCGCCTGGCCCAAACCCGAGGGCGTGCCGATCCGGGACTGGTTTCAGAAGGAAGGCGGGACCGACACGCCGGAGCCGACCACGGGCTACGCGGAGACGTTGCGTCGGTATGGCGCGCGGCTCGAGGCGATTCTCGATCGCGCGACGATGGAGGTGGTGCGCGAGCAGGTCGATCTCGGCATCGACATTCCGACCGACGGCGAGATCCGCCGCGAAAACTTCATCCACTATCATTGCCGGCATCTCGTTGGGATCGACTTCGAGGCGCTGGCCGAGCGGCAGAGGCGCGAGCACCAGGTGCTCCTGCCGACCATCACCGGGCCGGTCGAGGCGGGGCCGCCGTTTCTCGTGCGCGACTGGCATGTCGCGCAGAGCGCAACGAAGAAGCCGGTCAAGATCACCGTGCCCGGACCGCTCACGATCGGCGACAACGTGGCGGATGACTACTATCGGGGAGATGCCCGCGGGCGGGGCGCCGCGCTCGCCGATGCGCTGAACGTCGAGATCCGGCGCCTCGCGGAGGCCGGCTGCCCTGTGATCCAGATCGACGAGCCGGCGTTCGCGCGCAGGGTCGCGGACGCCCTTGCCTTCGGCGCCGAGCACCTGGAGCGCTGCTTCCACCGGGTGCCGCCGAGCACCGAGCGGGTGGTGCACATCTGCTGCGGGTATCCCGACAGGCTCGATGCCGAGGACTACCCCAAGGCGCCGAATGCTGCCTATTTCGAGCTCGCGGGCGTGCTCGACGAGGTTACGGTCGATGCGGTCTCGATCGAGGACGCGCACCGGCCGAACGATCTCGCGCTGCTCGAGCGATTCGCCCGCAAGAAGGTCATTCTCGGGGTGATCGCGATCGCCCGCAGCCGGGTCGAGGAGGTCGAGGAAGTGCGCGACCGGCTGCGCGCGGCGCGGGACCACATCGACGCGCACCGCCTGCTCGCGGCGCCCGACTGCGGGCTCGGCCTGCTCGGCCGCAACCTCGCGCGCGATAAAGTCAAGGTCCTGACCGGGGCGGCGCGCGGTCTTTGACAGAGGCTCGAGCCAGCGCCGTTGCCCGGCGAATCGATCGCTGAGCGTTGGCAGGTCGGCAGCGCAGTTGATGCCATCAAAGTTTGACTCGTCCTCGGTCGAGGATTGGTTGCCGCGGCGTCATGGGCGTTTCCGATCCGGCCATTCAGGAGGAGGACGCGCAGCGGGTCGGGGCGTCGAAAACGCCTATGTCATGATGGCCCCATACCTTGCCGAAGTGCCGGCTTGACACCGGCCAAACGCGGTTCCTAATAGCGGGGATACGGGCGGTTAGCTCAGCGGGAGAGCACTCGCTTCACACGCGAGGGGTCGCTGGTTCAATCCCAGCACCGCCCACCATCCTGAGCCGGACCGGGGCTTTGGCGTTGCGCTCGTCTGCCACGGTTCGATCCGGCAGGGAGGTCGCGCACCGACAGACCAAGGTGACGCCATGAAGGCCTTCATGCTGTTCACCGGGAGCGGGCCGCTAGTGATCCTCACCTCGCACGGATCGATCACCGAGCCCAGTCTGGTCGACAAGTTCCGGGCCAAGGGCATCGACAAGTTCGTCGCGCACGAACTCCCGCTGTCGCTCGCGCGCGAGCGCTACGGCGGGCATTTCGAGGTGGTGATCAAGGACCTGCACGAGAGCGACGATCTGCGCATTCTCGACTACAACGGCGAGCGGGCGTTTCGCCTGTTCCGCCTGGCCGAGCTCGGCCGCCCGATCCTGCACGAGCCGGAGTGATCGCGGCATCGCGGTGCGCCGTCGACCATACGCCGGTGATTTGAAGGTGGCCGACCGGTGCGATCGGCGCCTCAATCTGAGCAGGCGGCGAAGAAGCTAATCTGAGCACGGACTTCCGAACTAAAGGATCAGTTCTCGACGATTCTGGAGCCCTTGAGCCTGAGGTCCTGGGCGGCCTTGAGGGTGGCATCGCCTGAGGCCTCGACCACGAAGTCCTTGGCCTTGATCGCAACCGTACCGTCTTTCCGCAGCGTGATGCTGGCGTCGCCGCACTTGATGATCACCTCGTCGCCTGCCTCGATCAGAAGTTTGTTGCCGACGGTCAGCCGGTCGTCCTTGCTGATCGATGCGGTGCGGTCGCCGCCGACGCTCAAGAGGTCGCCGC
>JBKPNX010000182.1:0-10578 GCA_046732855.1 Pseudomonadota bacterium | reverse complement strand
AGGACGAGCTCGTCGAGTTCGCCGAAGCCGTAGGGGACCACGCGTCCGTCGAACTCGACCAGAACTTCGCCAGCTTCAGCATCGACCGCTTGGACGAAGCCGAGGTCGCCGTTGTAGACGTCCTTGTCGTAGTCGTTCTCGACCTGCATGACCTTGTCGCCGGCGCCGAAGGTCGAGCCGAAGCGTTGGACGGCGTTCTGCAGCTCGAGGTTCAGCGCCCGCGCCCCTAGCCCGCCTCGGTTCATCGGGCACAGCACCTGGATGTCGCGGATCGGGTGGAGGCCGAAGCGTGCCGGCACCCGATCCTTCACGATCTCGACGATCTTCGCAGCTGCGTCTTCAGCATCCTGGCACTGCACGAAGTGAAAGTCGCTCTGAGGATCCCGTGCGCAGTCCGGCATGCCGCCCTGATTGATGCGATGGGCATTGGCGATGATCCGGCTCTCGGCAGCTGGCGAAACACTTCTGTCAGACGCACGACAGGCACGGCCGCTGAGTCGATGATGTCCGCCAACACTTGGCCCGGGCCGACGGACGGCAGCTGGTCGATGTCGCCGATCAGAATCAGCGCCGCGCGATCGGGCACGGCGCGCAGAAGAGCGTGCATCAGGGGCACGTCGACCATCGACGTCTCATCGACGATGAGCAGATCGCACTTGAGCGGATACTCCTCGCTGCGCCGGAAGCTGCCGTGCCTCGGATCGACCTCGAGCAGGCGGTGGATGGTCTTCGCCTCTCGGCCGGTGCTCTCACTAAGCCGGCGACCGGTCGGCGCCGCCAATGCAATCTCGATGCCCTTGGCGGCGAGCACCTCGAGGATCGACTTGATTAGCGTGGTCTTTCCTACCCCCGGGCCGCCAGTAATCACGAGAACCTTCGAAAGCAAGGCGAGCCGGAGCGCTGCCCGCTGACCGTCTGCAAGCGTGATGCCTGCCCGAGCCTCGACCCACGGGATGGCCTTCGCGGGGTCGATCCAAGCCCAGGGAAGGGCGCCCTCCCGTAGCCTCCCGAGACGATCCGCGATGGCTCGTTCTGCGCGATAGAGCCCCGCCAGGAAGACGCAGCGGCGGGCTTCCAGCTCGTCCGCCACCACATCGCCGGCTTGCAGCTCGAGGTCCAGCGCCTTTTTGACGATTGATGCCGGAATCTCCAACAGCTGCTCCGCCATGGGCACCAGCTCGTCGAGGGGCAGACCGCAGTGGCCGTCGTCCATGGCCTCGGTCAGCGTGAACCCGATGCCGGCGCGGGCTCGGATCATGGCGGTCTTCTCGATCCCGAGCCTGGCCGCGATGGCGTCGGCCGTCTTGAAGCCGATCCCACGCACGTCTCGGGCCATGCGATAGGGGTTCTCCGAGAGGACCTGGATGGCGTCCGCACCATAGGTCTTGAAGATCCGCACGGCGCGCGACGTGCTGACCCCGTGCGAGTGCAGCAAGATCATGATCTCGCGGATGACCTTTTGATCGGCCCACCCGGCGATGATTCTCTCGGCACGCTTCGGGCCGATGCCGCCCACCTGCCGTAGCCGCGCGGGCTCGCCCTCGATGACCTCGAAGACTGTCGCGCCAAACGCCTGCACCAGCCGTCTGGCGTAGATGGGGCCGATGCCCCTGATCATGCCCGAGCCGAGGTACTTCTCGATTCCCTCGGCAGTGGTCGGCGGCGCTGCGCGCAGGAACGCCGCTTTGAACTGAGGTCCGTGCGTCCGGTCGTTGACCCAGATGCCCGACGCCTGAACGAATTCGCCGGCATTAATCGTGGAGGCGTGACCGACGACGGTGATCAGGTCTCTCTGGCCCCTCGCCTTGACGCGCAGCACGCAGAAGCCGGTATCCGGGTTGTGAAACGTGACGCGCTCGACCAAGCCCCCGAGCGCCTCCGGTTCTGATGGTGGTGACGATGACGGTTGAC
The DNA here is from genome assembly GCA_046732855.1 of Pseudomonadota bacterium. Taxonomy (GTDB): domain Bacteria; phylum Pseudomonadota; class Alphaproteobacteria; order Geminicoccales; family Geminicoccaceae; genus JBKPNX01. The sequence continues at coordinate 8,667 of JBKPNX010000182.1, read as the reverse complement.
GACGCCCCAAGGATCCACGTCGCTCGAGTCGTTTTCTGCCAGCGACCCAGCCATAGCAAAGTTAGCGGCCCAGCCATAGCAAGAGGCCGTCGGGTGCCACCCCCTTAATGCCGCCTGGCCGACCACACGACGCGGCCGATGACGTTGACCTCCTCGGCGTCGCGTTCGTAGGTCTCGTATCCCGGGTTGACCGACATGATCCGGAGCTTCGCCGGGTCGGAGCTCAGGATGTGCTCGATCCGCTTGGCGACCACGCCCATGCCGTCCCATTGTCAAGCTTTCTGGCGTGGGACTTCGACCTTCCGCCTCCTGGCCGCGCTCATCTGTCGGGCTGCCGTGATGCCAGCGCTGCGGTGACCTACCAAGCCGGCCGCCAGCGCTCCGCCCACTCGCGCATGCTCCGCTCATAATGTTCGCTTCGCGATCGCATTGCGGACGCCCCCTTGCTCGCTTCCACAGGCGGCTCGTAGCCACAATGCGACATTCGAGCGTTGCCCCCCGGATGGATCGAGGCGTTTATATCCGCATGGATTCGAAGGGCTGGCTGGAATAAGCTCCTTGCCAGGGTAGGCGGGCTCAGGCGCCGAGGGGAGTCTCGCGCAAAGGCCGTGGTGGTAGACTGGTGCAGACAGAAGACACCGTACGGTCAGGTCCTGCCACGGTCGCCAACAAAGATGCTGGTGTAGAGGGTATCAGGCGCTGTAGTCGCACCACCAGCAAGAATAAAGGGATCGAGGTATGAAAGGAGTGGTCTTTACCGAATTTCTCGAAATGGTCGAGGACAGGTTCTCGCCAGAGATGGCCGACCAGATCGTCGTGCGGGCCGAACTTCCCTCCGGAGGCGTTTACACCACTGTCGGAACCTACGACCATCGCGAGATGATCCAACTCGTGTCATGCCTCAGCGAGGAAACGGGCATTTCGCCCGCAGAGCTTGTGCGCTCGTTCGGCATGCACCTTTTCGGTCGCTTCCATACGATGTTCCCGAAGTACTTCGAGGGCGTCACTTCATCGTTTGACTTTCTCCAACGGGTCGATCACTATGTCCATATCGAAGTGGGCAAGCTGTACCCAGATGCGGAACTGCCGTCGTTCGACTGCGATACGTCCCAACCGGGGTGCCTGCGTCTCACGTACCGATCCTCTCGCCCGTTCGCTGCCCTCGCCGAGGGATTGATCCGAGGCTGTGTCGCTCATTATGGAGAGGCGGTCGACATCGCGATGGAAGACCTGTCGGATGGGGCGGGAACGGCCGCGCGGTTCCTCCTCACCAAAACGGGCGCCGCGCCGTGAGCGAGGTCGAGCAGCTCAAGCGGCGCCTGGAACGGGAGAGGCGGGCGCGCAAGGAAGCGGAAGCGATTGCCGAAGAAAAGACGCGCGAGATCTATGAGGCGAACGTCCACCTGCGGCAGCTCAATGAACGATTGGAGGAGCTCGTGCGGCAACGCACCGGCGAGCTCGCCGCCGCGCGCGACGAGGCCGTACGGGCGAGCAAAGCGAAATCTGACTTCCTCGCCAGCATGAGCCATGAGCTCAGGACCCCCCTGAACGCCATTATCGGTATCGCGGAAATGCTGCGCGATGACGCCGAGAATCTCGGCCAGGACGACCTCCTCGAGCCGCTCGAGCGCATTCACCGCGCCGGCAACCATCTGCTCAAGTTGATCAATGAGATTCTCGATCTCTCCAAGATCGAGGCCGGCAAGATGGATGTCTTCGTCGAGGAGTTCGACGTCGCCACGATGCTCGCCGAAGTCGAGGCGCTCGCCCGGCCGCTCATGGCCAAGAACGCGAACACACTCGAAGTTCGGCGCGCGCCCGACCTCGGGACGATGCGCTCGGACCAGACCAAGGTGCGGCAGAACCTGTTCAACCTCATCAGCAACGCCGCCAAGTTCACCAAGCAGGGCCGGATCACCGTGGACGTCCGGCGGTCGCCGGGCAAGGGCGGCGGCGAGTGGCTGGAGTTCCGGGTCTCGGACACGGGCATCGGCATGACGCCGGCGCAGATGGCGAAGCTGTTTCAGGCGTTCGGCCAGGCCGACGCCTCGACCACCCGCAACTACGGCGGCACCGGGCTGGGGCTGGCAATTACCAAGCACTTCTGCCGCATGCTCGGCGGCGACGTGACCGTGGAGAGCGAGCACGGCCGCGGCTCGATCTTCACCCTCACGCTGCCTGCGCGCCACGACGAGCCGGCGGGGCGTCGGGTGCAAGGGGCAGCGTCGGAGGTCGTGGGCGCGGGTAAGCCCACCGGGGGGGCCGGAACGGTGCTCGTGATCGATGACGAACAGGCGGTCCACGCGCTGCTCGAGCGCGAACTGGCCGGGCGCGGCTACCGCGTCGTGCACGCCGCGGGCGGGCGCGAGGGGCTGCGCTTGGCGCGCGACGCGCGGCCGGACGCGATCACGCTCGACGTGATCATGCCGGAGTTCGACGGCTGGGCGGTGCTGCGCGAGCTCAAAGCCGACCCGGAGCTGCGCGAGATCCCGGTGGTCCTCGTCACGATCCTCGGCGATCGGGAGATGGGTTATGCGCTCGGGGCGGCGGACTACCTGATCAAGCCGATCGACACCGGGGCGTTGCTCAGAGTGCTCGGCCGGTTCCGCCCGGTCGAGGGGCGGGCGGAAGTGGTCGTGGTCGACGACGACGCGGCGACACGCGACGTGCTGCGGCACGCTCTGAGCAGGGAGGGCTGGACGGTCGCCGAGGCGGAGGACGGGTACCAGGCGCTGGCGCTGCTCGAACGCTCGCCGCCGCTGCCGGCCGCCGTCGTCCTCGACCTAATGATGCCGGGGATGGATGGCTTCCAGGTGCTCGAGGCAATGCGGCGGAGCGAGGCGTGGCGGGACGTGCCGGTGGTGGTCGTGACGGCCAAGGACCTGACCCGCGAGGAGCTGGTCTGGCTGCGCACCAACGCCGAGGAGGTGTTCCAGAAGGGCACCTACAACCGCCGGGAGCTGATCGCGGTCATCCATGACCTGATCGCGCGCGGAGTGTCCGTCGCGGGCGAGCCGGGGACGCTGCGCTCCGGGGCGACGGCACCGACGACGCGCGTCGACCACACGGCGCCAGTGGTGGCGACGGATGGTGCGTGATGCCCCAGAATTCTCCTGGTGGTGGACGTGAGATTAACCGCGAGATGCTGGCACGACAGCCCTGACGCGCCGGGGTTTCGACGTTCGCCTCGCCGAGGATGACGCGAAGGGCCGGAGGCTTTCGTCGTGCTCCACCGTGCGCTGCTCCTTCCAACGACATCTCGATCGCGGCATCGTTCTCCAATTGGCTGTCGCTCCGTGCTGATGCTTGGGGCCGATCACCGGACCCGGTTCGACCTCACGGTGAGGACAGCCACCTCTCAGAAAAGGCCGAGGTGGCGACTAGGCCCGAATACCCCATCTAGCTGTAGGGCACATGCGAGCAGTCCGCTGCCCAACGCTTCTGACGAGCGCCTGCTCGCAATCGCCCGGCTCGCCATCTCGGCAAACCTGCACTTCGATAAAGCTCTTCCCCGACACCGCGTAAGGGTTTCTGGATGGGGCGCTGTCCGATTTTCCTCGTCACCGGATGCTAAGCTCTCGGTGTCGACGTGCTGACCAGAAACTCGCTAGACCCTCTCCTTCTGCCTCATCGTCGGGCGATCGGCAGAGGTAGACCTCTAACTCGCCCTTGCCTTTGAGCGGGACGGGACCGAGACAATCGCCGGGGCAACGCCCCCGAACCCTGCACCAGGCATCGCTGGTCAGATAGACCGCGCCTTCGGAGCCAAACTGGGACAGCCGTGCCGCGACGTTAACGGTATCCCCCCAGAGGTCAAAGTTGAATTTGGTGCGCCCGATAACTCCCGCCACGACGGGGCCGATGTGAATGCCGACCCTAAGCTGCCAGCAACCGGGATTTCTGCGCGCCGCCTCGGTCATGTCGAAGGCGCAGCGGACGCTTGCCATCACCGGGTCGCCATGCGGCTCCAGCAGATTGGCGGTCGCCATGAACGCGTCGCCCATGGTCTTAATCTTCTCGAGGTGATAACGGACCGCGGTCTCCTCGAACTCGGCCACCAGACGGTCGAGACAGGCGACCACCTCGTCCGGCGGATTCCGCTCACAATAGCTGGTGAATCCCACCAGGTCGCCGAAGAGCACCGCGACGTCGTCGTAGCGCCTCGGCAGAATACGATCGTTGGTTTTCAGCTCGCGCACCGCCGGCGCCGGTAGGATAGCGTGCAGCAGCCCATCCGCGCGCACCCGCTGACGATCGATCTCGGCCAGATGCTGCGCCTCGCGATCGTGCAGCCGCTTGCGCTCGAGCGACGCTTCGAGCCGTGCCCTGAGCAGCACGTCATTGAACGGCTTGGGCAGATAGTCCTCGGCGCCCAGCTCGATGCAGCGGACGACGCTGTCCAGTTCGGTGAGCGCTGAGATCATGATCACCGGGATATGGCGGAGTGCATCGTCGCTCTTCAGCCGCTCCAGCACCTCATGGCCGTTCATCTCCGGCATCATTACGTCGAGCAGCACGAGGTCGAATGACTGTCGCGTCATCAGTTCCAACGCCTCGCGCCCATTCATCGCCGTCACAAGATTCTCGTAGCCTTGCCGGCGCAGCCGCCGCGTCAGGGTGTATTGGTTGTCCTCGTTGTCGTCGACGACAAGGATGGTTGCCTCGCTGCGGGTCATTTTCGGGGTTCCTCGCCATGCAGCAGCGCACGGATTTTGGCGAGCAGTCGCTCGAGATTGACCGGCTTGGTGTCATACTCGTCGCAACCCGCGGCAAGCGCTCGCTCCCGGTCGCCGGCCATTGCATGCGCCGACAGGGCGATCACCGGAATCGAGCGGGTCTCCGGCGCTTGTTTAAGCTGACGGGTGACCTCCCAACCATCGATGGCCGGCAGGCTCAGATCCATCAAAATGAGATCGGGTCGCTCGCTCTGCGCCATCGCGAGGCCCTGCTCGCCATCCGCGGCCACGACGATCTGGAAGCCGTGCCGCTTCAGGCGGCTACTGAGCATGTAGACGTTGTCTTCATTGTCCTCGACGTACAGGAGCTTGATCATCGATTTCCCTCACGCCGCGCGCTTGGGGCCGTAAGGCGCCAGGACTTCGTGGAGTTCGGCGAGTAGCGCCTCCCGGCTTGTGCCGGTCTTGTGCAGCACCTTTAGCACCAAGCCATTGAGCCGCTCGTGATCGGCTTCGCCCAGTTCGGCCGCAGTCACGACCACGACCGGCAGCCGGCGCCACACCTCGTCGCGGCGCAGCTCCTCGAGCAGCTCAAAGCCGTCCATCTCCGGCATGATCAGGTCGAGGAGCACGACATCGGGTACCCCATCGGCCAGACGCGCCAGAGCATCGCGGCCATTCGCCGCCTCGATTGCGGTCCAACCCTCCTCACGTAGCATGCGGCGGAGCAAGACGCGGGTATCGGCATCATCCTCGACGATGAGAGCCCGTCGCTCCGCCTTCTGGCCGCCATAGCGGGCGAGAACAGTGCGCAGCCGGTCCGGATCGAAGGGCTTGGTCAGAAAGTCGGTTGCGCCCAGCGCAAGGCCCTTGTTCTTGTCATCGAGGATGGTGAGCATCACCACTGGGATGCCGGCAAGCTCGGGATCGGCCTTAAGCTTCTCGAGCACGCTCCAACCGTCGAGACCCGGCATCAGCACATCGAGGGTGATCAGCATTGGCCTGAGATCGCGGGCGAGTGCGAGGCCCTCCGCACCGTCCCGGGCGGTGACCACCTCGAAACCCTCGCGGCCAAGGAAGCGCCGCATCAGATCTCGCACCGTCTCCTCGTCGTCGATGACCAGCACACGGTGACCGGTGGCAGTGGCGGCCCATGCAGCAGGCGCCGCGCCTTCGACCGAAGCGAAAGGCCGGGCGGCGGCGCGCGCCGGAATTCGAATCGTGAACCGCGAGCCCTTGCCCGGCGCGCTCTCGACATCGATATCGCCGCCCATCAGCCGGCAAAGCTTGCGACTGATCGCGAGGCCCAGGCCAGTGCCGCCGTATTTGCGGGTCGTCGATGCATCGGCCTGAATGAACTCCCGGAACAATCGACTAATTTGCTCGGGCGTCATGCCGATGCCGTTATCTGCGACACTCACGACGATCCAGTCGCCTCGCCCGCTCGACTCACGTCTCGCCTCCAGCACGACCTCGCCGCGCTCGGCGAATTTGCAGGCATTGCTCAGCAGGTTGAGCACGACCTGCCGCAGCCGAATCGGATCGGTCCAAATCCGGCCCAGACCGTCCGCCAGATCGACCTTGAGCTTGTTGCCGTTTCTTTCGGCCAGCGGCTCGGCCGTTTTAGCCACCTCGTTGAGCAGAGTCGCGAGCCCGACATCCTCCAGGCTGAGCTCGAGCCTACCCGCCTCGATCTTGGAAAGATCGAGAATCTCGTTGATCAACTTAAGCAGGTGATTGCCGGCGCGATGAATGCGCTGGAGCGGCTCGATGAGATCGCGCTGGCCGAGATCCTCGGCGTCCTCACGCAACATTTCGGTAATGCCTATGATGGCGTTGAGCGGTGTCCGGAGCTCATGACTCATGTTGGCAAGGAACTGGCTCTTGGTGCGGTTGCCCTGCTCGGCCTCCTCTTTGGCCTGACGAAGCTCGATCTCGGCCTGCTTGCGCGCCGTGACGTCGCCGATCGAGCCCGCCATGCGGTAGACCCGGCCGGTCTCGTCCCGGAGACCGACGCCACGCGCCAATACCCAACGGTAGGTCCCGTCGCTCCCGCGCAGCCGGAACTCGACGCTTAAGAACTCGCTCTTCCCTTTTAAATGCGTTCGCAGCTGCGTCAGGTAGGGCTCGAGATCGTCGGGGTGCAGATTGGCCAGCCAGTCGGCCGGCTTGATCGTCTCGGCGTCAGTCTTGATCCCGGTCAGCTCCCTGAAGCGCGGTGAAATATGCAGCACGTCCGCGCGCTGGTCCCAGTCCCAAAGCCCCTCGTTTGAGCCGCGCATCGCGAGATCGTAGCGCTCGACGCTCTCCTCCAGGGCCTGCTCGATCCGCTTCAGCTCGGTGATATCGAAGTAGGTGAGCATGCGTCCGCCGTCGGGCAGCGCAACGCATTCGTATTGCAGGAACTTGCCATTGGCGAGCCGGAGCTCCTGCGGTGTAATCTTGCCCTCGCGAATCCCCTTGATTCGGCCGGCGACATATTCCGGCCATTCGTCCTCCCGAACCTGATAGAATCCCTGGCCGCGGGTGTACTCCATATCCTGCCGAAGGCTCGGATGATCACGAAAGAATTCTTCCGGCATATCCCAGATCTCGCGGTAGGCGCGATTGGCGAGCCGGATCCGCAAATCCGCGTCCATGAACAGGACGCCATATCCAATTGAGTCCAGCGCCACCTGTAAGAGTTGTAGGGCGGCGTCCTTCGCCTCGATGGCCTTCGCGAGCTCCTCCTCGCGTCGCTTGAGCTCGGTTACGTCCGTGAAGACGCCCACCGTGCCCCCGTCCCGTGTCCTGCGCTCGCTCACCTGAATCCAGCGGCCGTCACTCTGCGTCTGCAGAAATGGTCCGCTCGGGTTGCAGTGCCGAGCTATTCTCTCCTCCATCCATTCTTGAGGCCGTGCAACCGCATCGGGGATGATGCTGCGCTCGACGACCGTCTTGAGCATTTGCTCGAAGCCGAGCCCCGGCTGGAAGACATCGGCCATACCGGGATAGAGTTCACGATAGCGCAAGTTACACAGCACCATCCGATCATTGGCGTCGTATAGGAAAAAGCCTTCGGAGATGCTCTCCAGCGCGTCAGTGAGTCGGCGCCGAGCCTCAGTTGCCTCATCGCGTGCCTCCGACAGCTCCTTTGAACTGAGCTCAAGCGACCGCTCGAGCATCGCACGATCGCTGTCAAAATCGGCATACGCTGCGTCGACGGCCGCGAGGAAGGGCTGTAGCGCCGCCGGCACCTCCTCCTCAATACCGAGGTATTTCTTCAGCTGGCGGCGAAGTAGTCGGTGCATCGGCGTATCTCGTTTCGGCTTGGTCTTATGGTCATGCTCTGGGACGGTATTGGTCATGGTCTGATCATCCAAATCCGGTCCTCTGCCACCAAGGGCGGTGGGCTGGCCTCGCCGTTGACGAGATCGTGGACGTCGGTCTTCATGACTGGGCCGTTCCCACCCTGTGGCATGTACCCTGGAAAGGCCATCGACTTGTCCGGTTTGTTGACGGACAAAACCGCATGCATACCGCTCCTTTGTGCGATCCTCATGAGTCAGCACGATGGAAAGAGAAGGGCTGATCCGCGCATTTGTTGGCGGCTCGCCCCGATAGCTCCTACCCTACGACATTCTCCAGTTGCAGGCTCCTGAAGGCCAACAATGGGCTGTTCGAGAGCAATAGACAAGGCTCCGAGGGCCGAAACAAACCACGCAAGCTCATTGCACGCGCTAGCTCATTGCAAATGTCTGCTACGGGTCTTGGCCGTGTGAAAACGGGCGATCGCAGGGAACTAGGCGTCGTCCGGCGAGATGATAGAGCCGAGTCGGGCGCGCTGTAGCGGAGGCGGCGGATTTGGGGCCGTGGGGGCGGTGACCACCCTGGTGGGTGTCAATGGGGCGTGAGGACGTGTGGGGCCGGCGGCCTACGCCCGCATCGCGGCGAGCAGGGGTGCGATGCCAAAGATATTGATGGCGCGGGTGAAATTGTAGGCGAGCACGTG
>JBKPNX010000181.1:0-15598 GCA_046732855.1 Pseudomonadota bacterium | reverse complement strand
GCCGACGGTCGAGGCCGAGGTGCTGCTGCATGGCGGCGCCTGCGGCCGCGCCATCGCTCCGGCCGGCGCGTCGAAGGGCACTGGCGAGGCGCTGGATCGGCGGGACGGCGGCGCGGCGTTCGGCGGCTACGACGTGCAGGGCGCGGTCGCGGCGATCAAGGAGGAGATCGCCCCGGCGCTGCGCGGCCTTGACGCGAGCGATCAAGCCGCCGTGGATCGGCGGCTAGTCGAGCTCGACGGCACGCCGGACAAGTCGCGCCTCGGCGCCAACGGCACGATCGCCGTGTCGATGGCCGCGGCCCATGCCGCCGCGGCGGCCGCGGGACAACCGCTCTGGCGTCATCTGCGCCCGGTCGGCGCCGCCCTGCCCTTGCCCGAGATCCAGATCTTCGGCGGCGGCGCGCACGCCGGCCGGCGCGTCGACCTCCAGGACTTCATGGTGGTCTGCCCCGGCGCCGCGAGCTTCGCCCAGGCGCTGGCGTGGACCGCCGAAGTGTACCGCGCCGCAGGCGCGCTCATGGCCGAAGCCGGCAAGCTCAAGGGCGTGGCCGACGAGGGCGGCTACTGGCCGGAGTTCGCGACCAACGAGGAAGCGCTCGAGATGCTGGTCCGGGCGATCGAGCGCGCAGGCCTGGCGCCGGGCGAGCAGGTCGCGATCGCGCTCGACGTCGCCGCGGCTGAGTTCGGGCGGGATGGCCGCTATCGGCTCGGCCTGGAGGGGCGCGAGCTGGACAGCGCGGGCATGATAGCGCTCCTGCTCGGCTGGCTGGAGCGCTATCCGATCGTATCGGTCGAGGACCCGCTCGCCGAGGACGATCTGGACGGGTTCGCCGCGTTCACGCGTGCGGTCGCCGGGCGCTGCCAGGTGGTGGCGGACGACCTCACCGTGACCGATGCCGCCCGGGTGCGCGCCGCTGCGGAGCTGAGCGCCGCGGACACGCTGTTGATCAAGCCGAACCAGCGCGGCACGCTGAGCGAGACAAGGGACGCCTGGGAGGCGGCGCGCGCGGCGGGCTGGGGCGGCATCGTCTCGGCGCGCTCGGGCGAGACCGAGGACACGACGATCGTCCATCTCGCGATCGGCTGGGGCGTGCCGCAGCTCAAAGTCGGCTCGTTCGCCCGCTCCGAGCGCATGGCCAAGTGGAACGAAGCCTTGCGCATCGAGGAGGCGCTCGGGGCGGACGCGAAGCTCGTGCGGCCATTTGTGCGCTGATGGCGGGTCAGATCCGAACGCTTGGAGCGGCCTGCCACGGATCGAGCAGTCGCACACCGGTGGCCACGAAATCGCTGGTATTGCGGGTCGCCAGCGTCAGGTCGTGAACCAAAGCGGTCGCGGCGATCAGCCCGTCGATCACCGGCAGCTCCGCCCGCCCTGCAAGATTGCCCCAGCAGGTCGCCTCGGGATCACCGATGACCAGAATGCGTTCGGTGAAAAGCTCTCGCAGGCCGCTCAGCCAGCGCGCCAGCTGGTCGGCGCCCGCCGGATCGCGCTGGCGGCGTTGCACGATGCCTTTGGTGATTTCCCCAATGGTGAGCACACTCACGAAGTGGGCGTCCGGACCGGATGCCTCGAGCCAGCGCATCACGTTCGGTTCAGGCCGCCGCCTGCGCGTCTCCGACACTACGTTGGTGTCCAACAGATAACTCACAGGTCGATCACGCGACCCCGGTCCTTCGAGCGCTCGAGCTCGAAATCGTCGACCTTGGGCCCACCGAGCAGATAGTCCCTCAGGTTGGGCTTCGCTCTCATCAACCGATTATATTCGTCGATCGACAGCACGACGGCACGCTCGGTGCCCCGTTTAGCGATGATCTGCGGTCCCTCGCGGACGGCCTGCTCCAGCAGCTCGCTGAAGCACGCTTTGGCCTTATGGACCTGCCATGTCCCCATCGCTGGACTCCGGATTGACCATCATGACCAAGATAGTCCGTAAGCCCCGCTAATCAAGGTGGTCAGATCGGTGCAGCCAACCACCTCGGCTTGCCCTGCCTGTGCAGCCGGCGTTGATCTGCCATTTCCGAGCTTCCCGACGGGGTTCGAACTTCAGAGGCCGAGGTCGATCGGGTGGTAGTGCCCCTAACTGCGCAGTGGACCAGTGAACTCCGGACACTCGATCGTTTGCGGCGCACCGCAGACCGGAGCATAGTGGCTCCGTGATTTGAGAAGGGAGGCGAGGTCATGCGCCGATACGCCTTCATCGTCGCCGCGCTGTTCACGATCGCGCCGCCTTGTGCGCGGGGCGCCGACCTCGTCCTGTCATGGCACAAGGCGCATCACGCCGAGGAGGACGCGGCGCTCATGGAGGTGGTCGCGGCCTTCGAGGAGGACACCGGCAAGGAGGTCGAGGTCATTCTCGTTCCCCTGGAGGAGCAGCCATCCAAGATCGAGGCGGCGTTCGAGGCCGGGCGGCCGCCCGGCATCGCCTTCGGCTTCACCCTTAACACCTATATCCCGAAGTGGGCCTTCGAGGATCGGCTGGTGGATCTCACGGACACCGTCGGGTCCTTCTCAAACATGTTCGATCCGGCCCAGCTCGACCGGGCGATGCTGCTCAACCAACGGACTGGTCAGAGAGCGATGTACGGGCTGCCGATGGGCCAAATCAACAACTACATTCACGTCTGGACCAGCCTCCTGGAGCGCGCGGGACTCTCGCCCGACGACATCCCCAAGGAATGGGAGGCGTTCTGGTCATTCTGGTGCGATCAGGCCCAGCCCGCGGTGCGCAAGGCACTGGGCCGCGACAATATCTGGGGCATCGGCCGGCCCATGTCGATCGGGGCCGACGACACTGCGGACCAGTTTCTTCAATTCATCCGGGCTTATGATGCGGATTATGTGACCCAGGACGGCAAGCTCGTCATCGACAACCCGGAGATCAGACAGCGGCTGGTCAAGGCGATCGCTGCTTACACCGCGGTCTATGAAAAGGGCTGCACCCCACCCGAATCGGTGACCTGGGACGACGGGGGGAACAACGAGGCGTTCCTTGACCAGACCATGGTGATGACAACGAATCTTTCACTCTCGATTCCCAACGCGCTCAAGTTCGATCGGCCTGACGAATACTACAAGAATGCCGTGACGATCGAATGGCCACTTAGCCCCTCCGGCGAGGTCTTCCCAACTGAAGGCGGTATCTTCCAAGCGGTAGTCTTCAAGGAAGGCGGCAACGTCGCCACCGCCAAGGAGTTCATCCACTTTCTCGTGGCCGAGGGTTGGCTCATGCATTACCTGAACTTCTCCGGCGAGCGTATGCTGCCATCAATCCCGGCGCTCCTGAACCAGCCGTTCTGGCTCGATCCGAGCGACCGGCACCACATGGCCGCCGCCATGCAGGCGGAATCGCGACCGCTGGCGCACGATTACACCGCCGCCTCGGGCGATCTGCGGCACAATCAGATCTACAACGAGCGGGTCTGGGCGAAGGCGATCCATCGCATCGCCGCCGAGAACATCAGCCCCGAGCAGGCGGTCGACGAGGCGATCGCGCGGATCAAGCAGATCCTGGCGGAGTGAGTGGGGAGAGCAGGGCGAGCGCGGGACGTTGGGAGAGGGTGCATGGCGGAGGCCGGGCCTAAACCCGACTGGCGCCAGAAACGGGGGCGCATAGTCGAGCCGCTCGAGTGCGTCCTCATGTACGCCGTGGTCAATCTCGACATCGAGCCGGGCGAGCGCCCCGAGGGGGTACGCCGGATCAACCCGAACCATCCGCCGGGATGATCGATGAAGCTCAGCCGCTGGGCTCGTCCAGGATCCGGACCAGCTTTGAGCGTCGCGCGGCGCGACGGGCGAAGGCCCGATCGGCGGTGATCAGCGCCACGTCCAGCCGCTTCGCGACGGCGAGGTAAAGACAATCGGGCAGAGGATGCCGCAGTTCCAGGGCGAGCCTGGCTGCAGCCTCTATATCCTCCGAGTTCGGCAGCAGAAAGATCTGACCCTCTGAGACGGCGCGAAACCAGGCGCGCAGCGTGCTCTCGACGTCGGCGGCGGCGACCTCGTCACGGAGGCCCTTTCTGATCAACGCCGACGCAACCTCGATGCGCGCCAGCTCAGGGGCAATCAGCTCGTCCCCCGCGGCAAGCAGGGCCTTCGCCGAAATGGCACCGATCTCGGGAACGAACCATTTCACGATGACACTGGCATCGACGACGATCATCCGTACTGATCGCGGTCCTCTCGGATCAGTGGCGTCGAGTCGGGGAGTTCCCCGTACTTCTCGCGCAGCTTGGCGTTCAGCTCGTCGAGCTCGGCGATGAAGCGCCGGCGCCGCTCACGCGCCGCCTCGGTCAGGAACTGGCGTAGTTCCTCCTCGAGCGAGCGCCCGGCCTGCTTGGCGCGCGCCCGGAAAGACGCGACCACCCAGTCGTCGAGCTTTCTGATCTTCACGTCGGCCATGGCGGCAATTTACGTGTCTGGGGTCATGGGGTCAAGAAGCAGGCGGCTCCTCGACGGTCCTTGATGGGTTCGCTATCTGCAATGCTCTGGGCATCGCAATACGGGGAGGCCGGTCATGGCCAAGGCGATTCACATGATGGTGCGGGTGCTGGACGAGCGGCGGTCGGTCGCTTTCTACGAGCAGGCGTTCGGGCTGAAGATCGCGGACCGCTTCGACTTCGACGACTTCACGCTGGTCTATCTGCGCAACCCGGAGAACGAGTTCGAGATCGAGCTCACGGTCAACAAGGGCCGCGACAGGCCGTACCAGCACGGCGACGCGTACGGCCACGTCGCGTTCGCGGTCGACGATCTGGACGCCGAGCACCGGCGGTTCAAGGAACTCGGCCTGCAGCCGGCCGACATCAAGGAGTTTCACCGGGACGGCGGGCTCATGGCGCGGTTCTTCTTCGTGCAGGACCCGGACGGCTACAAGATCGAGGTGCTGCAGCGCCACGGCCGCTACCGGTAGCGCAGCCGGTCTCGACCGGCGTCCTCGCCCTCCAATTCGCCGCCGCGGCACGCTTTGGCATTGCGCAAGCGCGGCCGGCGGTGCCAAAATCCGCTCCTCCAAGAGCGGTCCGTCAACGAAGCAACCAGGGGAGGTGTGGGCATGGGCACCCTTGCGATCAATCGCCGTCGGTTCCTGGAGACGTCCAGCCATCTCGCGGTTGGCGCGGCAGCGGTTGCTGCCGCGGGCGGCGCCGCGCTGGTCACACCCGACTTTGCGTGGGCGGCGACGCGCATCATCTCGCCTGGCCAGGCGGCGAGCCTCACGGTCATGGCGCGGCATCTGTTCCCGCACGACTCATTGGGCGATCAGTACTATGCGGCGGCGATCGAGGCGCTGGACGAGAAGGCGGCCGCGGATCCTGTGCTCGCGGCGCAGCTCGCCCAGGGGGTCGCCAGGCTCGATCAGGCGATGGGCATTCCCTTCCTCAAGCTGTCCTCCGGCAACCAGCTGAAAGTGATCGCGGAGCTCGAGGGCACGCCGTTCTTCAACACGGTCCGCAGCGCCACGCTGGCTATTTACACCAACGACGTGGTCGCGCGGAACTTCGGGTTTGAAGGCTCGTCGGTGGAATACGGCGGCTACATCGAGCGCGGCTTCAACGACCTCGGCTGGCTACCCGCGCTGCCGAACGACGCCTAGGGGAGGCAGGAACGATGGCTGTGTTCGATCTGAGCGACGACTCCGTCGTCGTCGTGGTCGGTTCCGGCGCAGGCGGCGGAACCGTCAGCAACGAGCTCGCCCAGAAGGGCATCAACGTGGTCTGCCTCGAGGCCGGGCCGCGACTCACGCTGGCCGACATCGAGAACAATTTCGGCGTGATGTTCAGCCGGCTCAGCTGGCTCGACAAGCGTGTCGGCACCGGAGACCTCAACCCCACGCTGCCGCTCTGGGTATGCAAGACGGTGGGCGGCACCACGGTGCACTGGGCCGGCGCCTCGCTGCGCTTCCAGGACCACGAGTGGAAGGCGCGCACGACTTATGGGGATCTCCCCGGCGCCAACTTGGCCGACTGGCCGAGCGACGGCGCGGAGATGGCGCGCTACTACGACGCGGCCGAGGAGAAGATCGGCGTCGCCGGCACGGGCAACCGGCCGAGGCTGCCCGGCAACAACAACTTCAAGGTGCTGGCCTACGGCGCCAAGGTGCTGGGCTACAAGCAGGTCCACACCGGCAACATGGGCATCAACTCGATCGAGCGCGACGGCCGGCCGGCGTGCCAGCAGCTCGGCTTCTGCATGGCCGGGTGCGCGATCGGCGCCAAGTGGTCGACGCTGTACACCGAGATTCCGAAGGCGGAAGCGACCGGCCACTTCGAGCTGCGGCCGGAGGCCATGGCGTTGCAGATCCAGCACGATGCCGCGGGCAAGGTGACCGGGGTGCTGTACGCTGACAAGGACGGCACGCAGCAGGTCCAGAAGGCGCGCGCCGTGTGCGTCGCCGGCAACTCGGTGGAGACGCCGCGCCTGCTCTTGAACTCGGCCTCGAGCAAGTTCCCGGACGGGCTCGCCAACTCCTCCGGCCAAGTCGGCCGCAATTTCATGCGGCATACCAGCGGCGCCGTCTACGGCATCATGCCCGGCGCAGTGCATCTCGACCGCGGCACCCAGATGGCCGGGATCATCAAGGACGAGTCCCGCCATGATCCGGCGCGCGGCTTCGCCGGCGGCTACGAGATGGAGACGCTGCCCGGGTTCGGCCTGGCCGGCGTGGCCGCGAACATGAGTCCGGGAGCCTGGGGGCGGGAGTACGCCAAGGACATCGAGCAGTACCGCAACGTGGCGTGCATGTGGATCGTCGGCGAGGACATGCCGCAGGAGGCGAACGGCGTGACGCTGCATCCGACCGAGAAGGACCAGCACGGCCTGCCGATCCCGATCGTGCATTTCAAGGACCACCCGAACGACCTCGCCATGCGCAACTACGCTTTCAGAACGGGCGGCGACGTCTATCGGGCGGCCGGAGCGGTCAAGGTTTACGAGCGCGGTCCGTTCTCGAGCACCCACAACATGGGCACCTGCCGGCAGAGCGCCAGACCGGCGGACGGAGTGTGCAACAAGTTCGGCCAGACCCACGACATAGCGAACCTGTTCATTTCGGATGGCAGCCAGTTCACCACGGGCGCGGCCGAGAACCCGACCTTGACCATCGTCGCGCTGGCGATCCGCCAGGCGGAATACATCTCGGATCAGCTGCGCCGCGGCGAAGTGTGAGGCGCGGGCTACAGCCCCGCCTCGTCGTTCCGTTGCGAGCCCGGGGTAACGCCCGGGCTTCTTTTTGGTCACTCTTCCGGCTGCGGCGTCAATATACGGCCGATACCCGAGTTTCCATTAGAGGGGCGTATTTTAGCCGCGGCTGGTCAACCGGCAAGCGTGGGCGGGCTTTGCGCCGCCGGGAGGCTTGATCGATGCGTAAAAGCAGCATAAATTGCTGTTTGCATGCACACAAGGGCCTTTCGGAAATGCTGAGCGAATTTCTGGAGGAGGTGATCGAGCCGGGGCAGAGTTTTCTCTCGCCGCAGCGTATGAGCCGGGTTTTGTGCATTCCCCTCTCAGAGCTGGCGCGGGTCACTCATCTGCACCGCAATACCCTCGCTCGACAGCCCCGCTCAGATCGCGTGCAGACGCGACTTGGTGAGATCGCCAGCATCATAAGCTTCGCAGCGGAGCTCGTAGGAGACACCAGTCGCGCGATCATCTGGTTCCGCCATCAGCCGCTAAAGGGGTTCGACCACAAGACCGCCGAGCAACTCGTCGCTGCAGGACACGGCGCAGCGGTGCGCAAGCATCTCGAGATACTCGCCGAGGGCGGTCACGCTTAGTCGTCCCATAGCGACGACGCCCATTCATCGGCGCTGTTGGCGGGTTTTGGCGCCAAAATGGGCGCATGCCCCGCTCAGCGGCGCCGGGGCCGCGCGGCACGGCGGCCGCCACAATGCCCCAGGCGCGGCAACGTTGTATCTCTCGGAGGATCTCCTCACCGCGATCGCTGAGTATGAACAGGAATTAGGGATCCGTCCGGGCACCTTCTGTGCCTATGAGTTGGACGTGGCCAACGTCGTCGACCTGACGCACGAGTCCACCCGCGCAAATCTGCGAGTTGCCCTCGAGGACCTTTTGGCTCCGTGGCAGGAGATCGCGTTCGTACGAGGGGAGAGACCGCCGACCTGGATCCTCGCACAGCGCCTATTCGAGGGCGGGTGTGCTGGCGCCCGCGTTCCGTCAGTCGTCGTGCATGGCGCCGCAAATATCGTGCTCTGGCGCTGGAACGATGGACCGCAGCACCGCGTGACCGCGCACGATCCGCTCGGCGATCTGCCGCTGGACCAGAGTGCCTGGCGTCAGTGAATCCCGTAGCGAATGTCTGCCTCGCCACCCCAATTGTAGCAACCGTACCTCAGGAGCCGACCGCGCCTTCGAGCTCGCCTGCGGTCTGGAAGTAGCGGCTGCCGCGCGCGCGCTGGTTCTCGTAGATCGAGCCCTGGTGCGTCGCCGGCGGCAGCGGCAGCCGCACCGGCACCCGCTCGAGGCGCGGCTCGATCGTGTCCTCGCCGCAGAGCAGCAGGCTGCGGAAGGTGTCGAAGTCCTGCTGAAAGGCCATCAGCGGCCAGGCGTCGGCCGCCCGATACTGATGCAGCAGCAGGCGGCGCGGCCGGCCCGAGGTGTTGGTCGCGGAGCCGTGCACCGTGCGTGCGTGGTGGATCGTGATCGAGCCGGCGGGACCGGTCAGCGCCACCGCATTCTCATAGTCGACCTCGCGCCGCGCCGGGTCCATGGCGCCGCAGAACACGCCATCGGCGTGGTGGTCGAAGATCGCGCCCTTGTGCGAGCCGGGAATCACCAGGAGCGGCCCGTTGTCCGCGTCGACATCATCGATCATGATGCCGACCGCGGCCAGGTCGTCGTTGGTGTGCGGGTAAAATGCCCAGTCCTGGTGCCACTCGACCGGCGCGCCGTAGCCCGCCGCCTTCAGATTGAGCTTGCTCACGTCGAAGCGGATCGATGGCCCCCAGAGCCGCTTCAGCACCTCGAGGATGTTGGACTGGCGGACCATGGCGGCGTAGGCTGGGTGCCAGAGGTGCGGGGTCTTGACCCGACGCACGCGCGGCTCTCGCGCCGAATGGCTGTCCTCGAGGTCATAGATTTCGTCGTGCGCGGTGATCGCGCGCGCCTTCTCGACGAACTCGTCGGTGACGCGCCGCAGCTCCGTCACCTCGTCTGGGCTCAGCACGTCCCGCACCACGAGGTAGCCGTTCTCGTTGTAGAAGGCGACGTCCTGCTCGGTGATCATCGATCCGTTCCCGTTGCCAAAGCGCCCGCTCCCCTTGCCCTTCTATCTCGGCCAAGTTGCGCGTGGCGTCAACGCTGCCAACCCACGTGATCAGTCGGCCGAACTGCGGCGAATCCTCGCGTCGCGCCGCTTCATCACGCCCGGCTGAAGCTTGGTCCCGAGTCCCGGGTCGGCCATGGGATAAACGAACCCGTCCTCGATCCGCGGCAGCTCGGTCACCAGCTCGCGGTACCACCCGGCATAGAACGCGCGCACCGACTCCTGGATCAGCGCGTTGGTGGCGTTGAGCGACAGGTGCACCGAGGCGGTATAGACCACCGGGCCGGTGCAGTCGTGCGGCGCCACCGGCAGGTGATAGGTCTCGGCCATGGCGGCGATCTTGCGCGCCTCGGACAGGCCGCCGACCCAGCTCAGATCCAGCATCACGACGCCGACCGCGGCGCGCTCCAAAAGCTCGCGAAATGCGCTGCGCGTCGCCAAGGTCTCGCTCGCGCAGATCGGCACATGGGTGGACGCCGCGAGCTCGGCCAAGTCGTCCGCCGAGGTCATCTTGATCGGGTCCTCGAACCAGAACGGCTCGAATTGCTCGAGCTCCCGGAAGATGCGCTTGGCGGTCGGCAGGTTCCAGAGCGTGTGCAGCTCGACCATGATGTCGATCTTGTCGCCGACCGCGCGGCGGATCTTGCGAAACGGCTCGAGCGCCTGCGCCAGCTCCTGCGGGCTGATGTAATGGCCGCCCCAGCGCTCGGCGGCGAAATCAAACGGCCAGATCTTCATGCCGGTGATGCCTTGCTCGAGCAGGCTGTGCGCCAGCTCGTCGGCGCGGTGCAGGAAGGCGTCGAGGTCCTCGTAAGGGCCTGCGGCCTGGCCGGCGGGCAGGCCCCAGTTCTCGGTCAGCTGACCGACGTTCTGGCGCACGTAGCGGTAGCCGGCGCAGGTGTTGTAGACGCGGATCTTCGGGCGCGACAGGCCGCCCAGCAGCTGATGGATCGGCTGGCCGGTCGCCTGGCCGAAGATGTCCCAGAGCGCGATATCGAGCGCGGACAGGCCGCGCATCTCGGCGCCGCTGCCGGAGAACCCGACGTAGGTGTCGAGCAGCGTGCGCGAGTGCCGGTCGATCGCGAGCGGGTCCTGGCCCAACAGGCGCGGCGCCGCCGCTTCGTGGATGTAGGCCACGGCGGCGCCCGGTCCGAAGAAGGCCTCGCCGAGACCGATGAGGCCCTCGTCGGTGTGCACGTGCACCCAGAACAGATTGGGGAACTCGTCGAGCTGAATGGTTTCGATCGCGCTGATCTTCATGCGTGCCCCCCCTGCCCGGCCTGCCTCCGAGCCAGCATAGCGCGGCCAGCGGGATTGTCAGGTAGATGCAGCGGCGGCCGCGCCATCACCGCGCGCCGCACGGGCTCAGCGCAGCAGCGGCAGGGCGACCAGCGGCGCGAACGGCAGCGGATTGGCCGGACCCATTGCCTCGCGGGCCTGCACCAGCCGGCCCTCGCAACCAAGCAGTTGATCGGCGAGTGCGATCATGCGCCGGTTCGGGTAGGCATGCGCCGCGGCGCTGCGCATGTGGCGCGCGGCCTCCAGCTCACGCCCGGGCGCCTTGACCACCAGCGTGATCAGCGCCGCCGCCATCGAGCGGCTGATCCCGGCGACGCAGTGGATCAGGAGCGGGGCCTCGTCCGGCCGCCAGGCGCGCACGAACTCGATCAGCGCGTCGACGTGCTCCTCGGCCGGCAGGATGTGACCGTCGAGCGGCTCGCTGATGTCGTGGATGCCGACCCGGTGGTGGCGCGCGAGCGCAATGCACGGAGGCGTCGCCGGCTGCTCGTCGGGCGAGACCAGCGATACCAGATGGCTCGCCTTCAACGTTTCGGCGTGCCCTGCCATCTCCATCAGATTGCAGACATAGATGCACGACATGGCTGTGGCGTCAGGCTCCGCAACTGAAGAATGAGAGAACGACGGATCCATAGTCTAGTGAGAACTAGAGCACTACGATACCTGACATGCTGCTGCCACGAAATCGGCCGCGCGGCCCGCTCTGGCGTGGCATTCGCCCAATTACTAAGCGAGCCGATGGCGGAAACTCAATCGTGAAGATAGATTTATCTAACCTTGAATTAAGTAGCAGGAGGCGTACAGTCTCAACTTAGAAACTTGCCAAATCCGGGCGCACAGGGACAGGGTTCACCTAGCGCTCCTCGCCCAGCGCTCAACGTGCGTACGGAGGAAGGCACCAATGAGGGCTGTCGGGACGGGGAAGTCTCAACTCGAAGTAGGATTGGTTGCCGGCCGAACTTTGAGGGCACAATGCCTCGCACGCTTCCTCGAACTGAGCGGGCTTGGCATCAGAATCGTCGCGCTGGAGAGCATTGGCCCAAGTCTGGTCGGACAGATTGACGCCCTCGATCTCGCGATCATCGATACCGGTGAGCAGACCTGCCGCGATCCCGAGATCCGGACCGGTTTCACCTGTTTGCGCGACGCCTTGCCGGGCATTCCCGTCGTGGTGCTGTCAGACCGAGAAGACTGGTCAGCAGTCATCGCGGCCTTGAATCTCGGGGCGCAGGCGTATTTTCCGTCCAGTCTCGACCCGGACATCCTGGTCGAGACGCTGCGCTTCGTACAGAAGGGCGGGACGTTCATACCCATCCATGTCCTGATCCGCGCGCCTGTGCGTCGGACGCGATTGCCGCACGCCGAGGCCAGGCGCACTGCCGGAGGCGGCCTGACGGCCAGCGAGCGGCGTGTGCTCGACTTGCTGAAGAAAGGGAAGCCGAACAAGGTCATCGCCCGGGAGTTGGATATCGAGGAGACCACAGTGAAGGTGCACGTTCGCCGGATCATGAAGAAATTGCACGCGGCAAATCGCACCCAGGCCGCCCTGGCCGCGCACCGGATGGCGGACGCGGTAGCGTGAGAAATGACGGGCGAAGGCTCGAATAGTGGACGACCGTAGGCCATCACTCCGTCCCGCCATCGGTTAGGGGACCGGACGCAGATAGGGGAAGGCCATGGACCGGCAGCATCCGAGCCAATCTGGAGCGCCGTGGGCCATGCTACTGAGCGCCGCGCTAGGTTTCACACACGCTCCGGCCGGATGGGCCGCGGAAGGTCGATCTAATGCGAGTTTCGCACAGGGCAGATATACCGAGCAGGCGCGGGGTACGGAGGCAGAATCTCGGGAGCAGAGGGCAGCGCTCGAACGCGCTCCGACCAGTAGTGACACAGAGGACCCAAACGCGGGTGCCGCACCGCAAGTCGGGGTGCGGGTCGGTAAGGACGGCCGAGTGGCGATCGACCTGTTCAGCGGGACGGCAGCACCGGGCCTGGCGCCAGCCCCGCTCGAGCCTGGCCACGACAGCATCCAGGACCTGAGGCGAGCGATCGAGCAACGCGATGCGGTGATCGAACAGCTACTTAGCCGCTTCGAGCAGCTGGTTGCCCGCTTCGAGCAGCTTGAGCGCGCGGTCGCTCTTTCGAGCGGCGACCTCGATCGGGTGACGGCCGGCCACGCGGGCGTTACGCCGTCGGTCGGGAATACGCCCCGTGCCCAACCGCCTTCTCACTCGGTGGTAACCGATGAGGCCTCCGAACATTCGGTCGCGCGATCTTCGCCTGCCGCAGCCGTACGGCACTCAGCGACGGCGGCGAGTCAGGGACAAGGTCCTGAAAGCAGGGAGACGCCCGAGCGCCAGCAGACGGCCCAGCAGCAAGCGCCCGCGCCGGGCCAGGTCGAAATCGATGAGGAAGCGGCCGAGCGAGCACTCGAGTTCACGCTGGTTCAGCAAGGCGCGCTCCTGTTGCCCTTGGGCAGAGCGGAGTTCACTCCCAGCTTTACCTATACGCGCCGGACCGACGATTTCCCGGTCTTTCTCGGTCAGGTCATCGGCGAACAGGAGGTGCGGCGGAACGAGTTCGAGTTCTCTGCCGGCCTCCAGGTCGGGTTGCCGCTCGATTCACAGCTCGAGCTCAACCTGCCCTACAACCTGGTGGACCAGTCGGGCGTTAACCGCGTTCTCGGTTCCGCGGCCAATGAATCGTCCAACACCGGCCATGGCCTGGGCGACTTCTCGGTCGGGCTCGCCAAGACCGTGCTGCGCGAAAGGAACTGGCTGCCGGACGCAATCTTACGTATCAATTGGGACACCGGCACGGGAGAGAGCCGCGACAACGACGTCCCACTGAATGGCGGTTTTCAGGCACTGACCGGATCCGTCTCCCTCACCAAGCGCCAGGATCCGCTGGTTTTCGTCGGTGGAGCCTTTTATCAGGCTACGTTCGAGCACAACGACATCGACCCTGGAGATCAACTCGGCTTTAACATCGGCACATTCTTGGCCGCCAGCCCCAGTACCTCGCTGCGTGTAGTGCTCAATCAGAGCTTCGTCGACGAGTTCAAGTTGGACGGCCAGAGCGTCGACGGGTCCGACCAGGTCGAGAGCATCCTGTCGTTTGGCGCCTCTGCCACTCTTGGCCGCAACGTGCTGTTGGACGGCGCGGTCGGCGTGGGTCTGACGGACGACAGCCCGGACTACACGGTTTCCATTTCGCTGCCGATCCGCTTCAGCACGCCTGGCTTTTGAGGTGCGCCGGATGCATGACCCCGCAAAAATCGACCATGTCGGTCCCGAGGAGGCGGTCGGCGGTCGGATCGGCCTCTTGCGGGACGGCGACGTGATCGCGATCGATGCCGAAGCGGGGACGCTCTACGTCGAGGTCGCGCCGGACGAGCTGGATCAGCGGCGTCAGGCCTGGCGGGCGCATCCGACCAGGTACACCTCCGGCACCCTGTGGAAGTACGCCCAGACCGTCGGGCCGGCGCATCTCGGCGCGCTCTCCCATCCCGGGCCAAGGCGGAGATCAAGAACTACGCGGAGCTGTGAGGTCTCTGCGCGACATTGAAGCGTCATAGAGTTTGTCAGGGTCGGGGTGTTCCGGACGGGCGTGGGCGGAGCGGCGTTTGCCTCCCGCTCCGGCTTCATGATCTAATACTAGTGACGATGATCTATCACTACTCACAACATCTTAGTCCTTTTTCCCCGCACAAATCCTCGGCACAGCGCCACGTGGTTCGGCGAATTCGTCAGCTTCCAACCCTCGACGTCCGTGAACCCCGCAGCCTTCACCATGTTCCCCAGGCAGTGCAGCGACGGGACCCACCAGTTGGTTTGGTTGTTGCCGTACTGCTTGTCGGGATAAAACTCCATGACCATTTGATTTGGATACCCGTTTCCGAGGCCGCCGCGGTAAGGGCTGTAGTCGTCGAGGATGGCGCTTTCGACGTAGATGTCGCCGCCGGGTGCGCAGAGATCGGCCAGCGTGTCCAGCGCCAGCAGCGGGTGGCGCAGGTGATAGAGCGTGCCGAAGAAAAAGACGACGTCGAACGTGCCGCCGAGTTTTTCCGGCGACGCGTCGTAGACCGTCATCTCGTGCCGCTGGCAGCGCTCGTGGTCGTGGCCGAGCGCTTCGTGGCACAGGTCAAACGTCTCCCACGCCTTGCGGTCGGAATCTTTCAGGTTGTCGAGGTAATCGGAAAAATCGTCGATCGCGACGGCCTGTCGGGCGCCGCGCTTCAGGGCTTCGAACGTCCAGAACCCATCCCACGCGCCGACATCGAGCACGCGTTTGCCAGACAAGTCAGCAGGGATGCGATACGCGTCCTTGTTCACCGGAGCCCATCCCGGCGTGACGACGCCGCCGGGCAGTTCGATCTCGTGGTACCAATACGGAAACGCCGCGATCCGCTGGCGAAGGGTTGCGGTGTCCATAGCAGTTTGCCTCCGGGCCCCTCTCCCCTCGGGGGAGAGGGAGACCATCAATTTCCTTTCACAGCGAGGTAATACAACTCTCCGGCGTGAAGCTGCTGCCCGGCGAGTTGCTCGGCCTGCGGGCCGGCCGGCGGCGGGGACCGCGCCGCCGGTGTCCTGATCGAGCATAAACCTTAATACCAGATCCGTACGAGGCGGGTGTTGCACCGAGCGAATCACCAAATCCTTCCAAATTGGTTGAAGCGAACGACTAGGCTGAAATTTTTGGCTGCGGAATGTTCAGTCATTCGCCTTTGATTGTATCAAGTTGATACTTAGTCATTCCCAGGCGAGGTTGCACACCAATGCTGCCACATGGAGCGAAACGCAGCTTCCATTTTGCACGCGAAGGCACCCTCGTCGCACATTGTGGACGCTGCCATGCGCGGGCGCAAAGCACGACGCAGGTTGTCCAAGCGTCCTGAATTGCCGGCGAGCGCGACGGCGATCTCGACATACTCCTCTATTGAATTCGCAATCAAATCCGTCAGGCCAATTTGGGTAAGCAGGCTGGCGCCAACCCGTCCAGCATGGCGATGACCCCTTAAC
>JBKPNX010000180.1:0-5543 GCA_046732855.1 Pseudomonadota bacterium | reverse complement strand
CAGCACGTCCCGATGGAAATAGACGTCGAGGCCCGCGCGCGTCTCGATCAAGCCGTAGTCCTGGTCGGGATAGAGGCGCGCGACCCGCGCGTACTCCCGTTCCCCGCCGTGGGCCTTGACCTCATGGCGCTGCTTTTGCGCGTACTCCTCGAGCTGACGCTCGGCGGTATGGAAGGCCTCGTTGATCACCCAGGTGGCGTGATGATCGGACTCGTGCAGGCGCTGCTCGCGCTTGACCACGATGTCGCGCCCCGGCACGCCGATCGAGATCGAGATGCCGAGCGTGCTCTTGTGCGGCTGCTTGTGCGCCGCCTCGAGCACGATTCGGGCGCTGATGATGCCGTCGTAGTGACGTTCGACCTTGGCCCAATGCTCGCGCACACGTGCCTCCAGCGCCTCGGAGGAGTCCATGTTGTGAAAGCTGATCTGCAAGGGTTCCTGCATGGCGAGTCCCGTGCTTGCCGATTCGAGCAGTGGATACCAGAACGTCCTCGTCAAATGTAGTCAACGCCGGCGCGGGGCAAATCGCTCCTTGGCCCCGGCGGGAGCGGGCGTGCTGCGATGCGGACCGCAGACGCGCGGCGCGCGTCGGCTGGCGAGCGGCCCTCTGCTCGAGCCGCGCCACGCCATCGAAACAGGTTGCATCTGCGCCCTGGAATGATGCGCGCAGCGCGCTCATTATCCAAGCACAAGGCCTGCAGCACACAGAGGTCAAGGAGCCCATGCCGACCACTTGGATTCTGATCGCCGATGGGGCCCGCGCGCGCCTGCTGGAGCAGAACCGCAAGTCGCGCCACTTCGATCCGACGGCCGAGCACGAGTTCTTCGGCAGCCGGGCGCAGAGCAAGGAGATCGGCAGCGACGATCGCGGGCGCAATTTCGACAGCGCCGGGCGCGGCCAGCCGGCCGACGTGGGCGGGCAGCGCCACGGCATGGAGCCGCGCACCGACCCGCAGCGGTATGCCGAGTACGCATTCGCACGCGAGCTGTCCGACCATCTGGAGAAGGCCGCGAACGAGCACCGCTTCGACCGCCTCATGCTGGTGGCGGCGCCCAAAGCGCTGGGCGATCTGCGCGGCCTTCTGCCGAAGTCGGTGCACGACAGGATCGTGGCGGAGATCGACAAGGATCTGATCAACGTCCCGACGCGCGACCTCGGCAAGCACCTGGAGGCCCACCTGCCCCGCTGACCGCGAGCGCCAGGCGCCGGCGCCAGCTGCGGCCGGGTAGCCGCGACAGGCAGCCCGGCGCGCCGGCGCGTTATCCGCCACGACTTCAGTTTGGCACGAGAAGCCGGCGGCGCGCAGGTTCGCGCCGGTGCTCCTCGCTCCGCAGGTGCGACGGCGGCTCAGGCCGGTTGCGTGACCCGCGCGCGCAGCTCTGCGAGCAGGCCCTCCACGCCGCCTCGCTCGAGCACGGCGGCGAACTCCGAGCGCTGGGTGACCAGGAGGCTGATGCCCTCGACGATCAGATCGATGATCACCGGCTCGCCCGGGCGCTCGCGCAGGCGCCAGTCGACGCGCAGCGGCTGGCTGGTGGGCGGGGCGACCCGCGACTGCACCAGAATGTCGCGCTCGCCGACCGGACGGCTCGCGATGATCTGGAAGCGCTCGCCCGGATGGCTCATGTCGGTGCCGGCGTACTGGCGCAGGCGCTGGATGAACGTCTGCAGCATGTAGCGGCGGAACAGCTGGAGATATTCGCCGCGTTGCCCGGGACTGGCGTCCCGCCAGTAGCGGCCCAGCACCAGACGCCCGAGCAGGCTGAGGTCGGTGCCCTGATCCAGCACCGAGAGCAGGTGGTCGCGGTCGATCTCCGGCGATTCGCCGCGCTCAGCGAGCAGCTGCCAGACCTGTTCGACCAGCCGTTGGACCACGACTTCCGCGGCCGCGGCCGAGGGCAGGGCGCGCGCCGCACGTCCCGGCAGCAGCGCGCTCAGCAGCGTGACGCTGGCGAACATCAGCTGGCGACGGCCGAACGAATTCAGATCGATTGCCATGGCGCAGGAACCGCCTCTGGGCGCTGCATCGGCGCCGCTGGCGAGCAGGGATGACCCGCCAAGCAGCCTAGCCCGCCGCCGCTAAGGAACTGTTAACGGGCGGGGCGTTTCGGGCCGGGTCCCGCTCATCGCATCATTTGCTGATCCTGCGCTGCTGCCAAATTTTCAGAGAATCGACCAGAACCAGCGGGAGAAGCTCGCCGGCTGGCACGCAATCGGCAGCTGGCGATGGCCGGCGCGGCTGAAGCGCAAGATTGGTGCTCAGCCCCGTGCGCGGTGGTCGATCGCGAGTGCGCGGCGGGATTCCGGCTGGCTGGCCGAGCTCGGTGGCGCGCCGCGGCGCGCCACGAAGGCTAGGACTCTTCCCACTTCCAGTCCCGGACGATGGCCAGAGCATCGTCGTGATGCTCCTTCACGGTTCGGAACGCCTGAGCCCCAAGGTCCCGCAGTTGCTTGTCCCGGCCATGGATGCTCTCGCGCTCATAGCGGTAGAACGCTGCATAGTGGTAGATCACCTGGGCGCTGATGTACTGCCAGTCGAACAGCGGCGCGCTCAGCTGACCCAGTGCGCCCGCCATCGTCCGCGCCATCTCGCCGATCTCCTGCACCGGCTCGATGCCGTTCGCCCGGGCGATCCCGGCGAGCCGGTCGTACGAGCGTCCGTGAAAGTCGAGCATGCGTTGCGCGAACGCGCGAACCCGCTCATCCCGAGCCTTTTCGGCAGCCAGATGGCTGAGCTGGACCTGCGTGAAATCCACGTCCATCGCGTAGAGCAGGAAGGTGCTGTCCTCGGGGTCCAGTCCCGCCGGACGCGCTTCGAGGCGCTGCCCGATCCGCTGCGCCTCGCGCCGGTGCTGCTGAATCTGCTCGGCCTGTCGGTCCGCCTCCTGCTGCAATCGTCTGACCAGGCCATGAAGCTCTTCACGCCGGTAGAAATAATGCGCCGAATAGTCGTAGATGACCTGGCTGCTTATGTATTCGTAATCAAATAGCGGCCCGCTCAGCCGCTGGAGCTCGTCCTGCATGCTTTGCGCGACCGGGCTGGTGCCTTGCGGGATTTTTACGTCGTAGTGCTGCGCGATCTGCATGAGTCGAGCATTGGATTGCGTATGGTAGTCGATCATGCGCCGCGCGAACTGGCGAACCTGCTCGTCCTGCGCCTTCTCGGCGGCCATCTGGCCGAGCCGAACCTGGATGCGGTCCAATTCCGTCGCGTACAGCAGGAAGGCCTGATCCTCGATCTGCATCGCCCGGGCGGCGCACGGCGCCAAGGTGGCGAGGGCCGCGGTCAGACAGAGTACGATCCTGCGGGTGCCGTGCATGCCGATGTGCCTCTGCGGTTGGCAAGCGAAGATCCAGGCGGGTCCGACAGATCATCGCCCCTCACCTCACGAGGCCGGCAACCAGACCTCGACGCTGCCGGGGCGCGGTTTCGGGACGAAGTGGGTGAAGTCGCTCGCGTGATCCGGCGCCAGTGACGTCCCTTGCTCGGAGAACCGGCGAAGCGCCTCGATCAGGCGCTGGCTGGCCGCGCCATCGCGCGCGAAGAAGTACCGCACGCTGGGCTTGCCGATGCTGAAATCGACCGGACGGATGTCCGCCACGGTGAAGCCCTGGCCGCGCAGATAATCGGCTAGGCGCTGGGCCAACGCGGCGTCCCGCTGATCCGCGACGTGATGGATGAACACTCGAATCTCGCCGGCCGGGAGCGCTGCGCGGTCTTCTGCCGTAGTAGCCTCGCTGACCACCTCTATCTCGGCCGCCGAGCCCGGCTTCACCGGGTCGGCCGCCAACTGTGGCGACGCTCGATCGGATGGTACCGGGCCTGTGCCGGGTGGTGGCTCCAGGCGTGTCCGCGCGCCAGCGATTGTCGATGGGGTCGCTGAAGGCGCGGCGGCGAGCGGCCGGCTTTCCCATTCCGCAGTCGAACGTTTCAAGCCTTCGACGGATTCGAGCGGCAAGAGGGCGAACCCGTCGGGCAGCGCGGGATCAGGCTTTGTCGGCAATGCCGCGATCGCTGACCCATGCTGGGGGCGGCCCGGTTGCTCGATCGGCGTGTTCGGCGCAGGCGCGAGGCGGGAGACGAGCCCTGGCCTCGGCGGCGTGGCGAGCGCGGGCATCGGGACGACGATCGTCTGCCTGGCCGGTGCGCCGCTCCAAGGCGCACGACTCATCCAAAGTACGAGCAGAAGCGCGATCAGCGCCACCGTGACCGCGCCCGCCGCAAGTCCGAAACGGCGCAACCATCCTTGCGAATCACCGGAGCCGACGGGAGCGGTCCGGGGGATGACGTACCAGCCGGGCGCACCCGCCACCGGCGCGCCCTCGGACGGACGCCGCCGCGGTCCCGCCGACCCCCTAGGCCCATCGAAACTGGCGCTGCTGAGGTTGTTTGCCGCCATCGCGGTGCCTCTCACGCGCAATTGAATCAAAAAGGCAGGCACGCTTCTGTGCGGTGGCCGACGCAAACGACGCGCCGCCGGGAAGAAGCCTTTGCGCAACCAGGGCCCAAAGCGCATCTTGCGAGCACTCGCGAGCGGGAGGGGAATAAGCCAGAGCCCAGCCGCGCGCGCTCGTCGAGACCCTCAAAGAGCTTGGCCGGGGCAAAGCTAAAATCAAGCGCTGACGAACCGCGTCTTGCGCTGCGCGGGCGGCCTGTCGTTTTCGATTCCACCGGGCGATGCACGGCGCCCGTTCTGGCCGGTCCGGGAGGGCGCTCGGCAGGCGTCCCGATTCCAACAAAGATCAGGGGATCTGCTACACTACGCTGTCCCAGCTCGATCTCAGGGAGACGCATCATGACCGGGGTGACCCCGAACGCGAAAAACCATGCCGGCCTCGCGCCGACCGCCTCGCGCTTCGTCGACGTCCACGAGCTGCCGTGGGAGCCGACGAGGTTTGCGGGCATCGAGACCAAGACGCTGTTCATCGACCGGGCGACCGGGTCGGTCACCGCGCTGATCAGGATGGCGCCGGGCGCGCGCCTGCCGGACCACGAGCATCCGCTCAGCGAGCAGAGCTTCGTGCTCGAGGGTACGCTCGCTGACGACGACGGCCGCTGCGCCGCCGGCAACTTCGTCTGGCGCCCGGCCGGCAGCCGGCACGAGGCCTGGGCGCCAGAGGGCTGTCTCGTGCTCGGGATCTTTCAGGTGCCGAACAAGTTCTTCGAAGAGGGCGGCCGGATCGCCGACGTGCTCGGTCAGGACTGGGACGGCGCCTGGGGCAACGCCGGCAATCTCAAGGCCGCCGGCTGAACAATCGAGCGACCCCAGCGATACGCATTGCCGACCTGCGAGCGGTGGGGAGCCGCGTTGCGGGACGGTGAGGAGGAAAGTGCCAGCAGCCCGGGGGTCATCTCGAGTTCGTCGAGATGCTCGGCTCGAGCGTGCTGACTTCCGGCTGATCGGCGCGAGGGATCGGTCCGATCGGCCCTGAGACGGACGTGACCCCGGTTCTGCAGCCGCCCGGCCGAACGCCCTGGGTGCGGAGACGCGGCCTTTCCTTCTGGCCGCGTGTCTCAATCCTGATTGGTCTGCTCGTGGTC
>JBKPNX010000179.1:0-13414 GCA_046732855.1 Pseudomonadota bacterium | reverse complement strand
ATGCCGACGGCGCGGCGTTGATCGGCCTGCAACCCGGGACGATGCAGCTGCTGCTGCCGGGCGAGGACATCAAGTTCTCTGATCCCGCCGACGTTGGCGGCAGCTACGAGGCGTTCCAGTACCGCACGCTGCTGGCCTGTTGCGCCGCCATGGGCGTGCCGTACACCAACGTGACTGGCGACCTGCGCCAGGCGAACTACTCGAGCCTGCGCGAGGGCAGGGCATTCCTTGAAGGCGCTTGGGCCGGTCGCCGAGCTTAGATGAGGGGCGGGATGAACTTCAGCGAGGCCGAGATCCTGCCGTAACCCATCGTTCGAGCCAGCGTCAGCACACGTTCCGCCGGCGTCTGGCTGAGCGCCGCGAGCGTCATCAGCAGAAGAAACGGCACCTCTTTGGTCACCAGGGTGACGGTCATGGCAAGGCCCAAGGGGTCCTGCACCAGGGCAAGATCGGGCGGCCGCGCCCAGCCGGTCAGTCAGGGGGACAGCAGGCGCGCGATCCAGCCGCTCGGCGCCAGCAGGAAGGCGATGCCGATCGCGAACGCCGCGTGCGGGATCGCGAGCAGCGGGGCCCGCAGGCGCTGGGTATGGGCGAACAGGCGGGTGCCCTGAAAGCTCGCGCAAAAGGCGAGAGTCAGCAGAAGCGACAGGACACGGTCGCGGCGATGCCGGTGCTGATCTGAGCCGGAGCGCCGTTGCGGTGCCGGGCGCGGCGAGCAGCTGCGCCAGGCGTCGATAGACAGTCGCGTGCCGCCAAGCGCGGGCAGGATGCCGAACGACGGCAGCAAGGTGCCCAGCAGGCCGGTCGCGATCGGCGCGAGGAAAACCGCAAGCGGCAAGGGCGGGAAGATCCCGAGCCAGCGGCCCGGCGCGGCGACGCGCGTGGTCGGGGGCCTCGGAGCCGGGTGTAGCAATAGGGGCGGACGCGCCTCGCGGCTCAGCCATGCGCTATGCGACGATGCGGCGCGCGCGGCGCCTGTCGCGTAGATCGCGGACCACCGGGCCCAGCACGTCCTCGTGGAAGCGGTCGCAGCCGATGCACAGATTGCGATAGGCGCGACCGCCGGGGGTCACGACTGCGCAGGCAGCGAGAAAGCTCTCCATGCTCAAACCCGGCGCGAGCCCCATGCGTTCGGGATGACCCATGAGATCGCCTCGTAGGCCGGATGCCCGGCGAGGTCGTCGAGGATCTCCTTGAGCCTCTCCTCGGTCAGGTTGCCGATCGGCAGCTTGGCCTCCATGCAGCAAGGGTAGACGTTGCCGTCGGCGTCGATCGCGACCTCGGAGCCGGCGTAGCGGTGGTTGAGGAAGTTAAGCCCGCCCGACCAGGCATTGCAGAAAATGTCGGAGATCCCGGCACGCGACAGATCGTTCGTCCACGCCCGACCGCGCGGCCAGATCCTGCCAATCCAGGCGTCCTCGGTCGCGCCGAAAAAGCTGTAAAGGGGTCCGTCCTTCTGGGTGCCACTGGCGGTTGGTCACCTGCAGGCCGGAGCGACGCATGCCAGCCGCCTCGAACCAGCGCGTCAAGCGCTCCTGCAACGGCACGCGTTTTTGGCCTTCCACGCCGACGTGGAAGTCGTCCATTCCCGCGACCGAGACTATCCAGACATTGCGGTCAAGCAGCTCCGAGATGATCTTCTCGGTCACCAGATCGCCGTTCGTCTGGACGACAATCCTCGCGCCGTCCGCCCCGTATTTCTCGCGCAGGGCATTGAGGAGCGGGTATAAGATTGGCTCGCGCACCGCCGTGTGCAGCATTTCGCCGCCGGAAAAACGCCCGCGGTTTCGGTGACGCGCCCTCGCCATCAAACTCGAGCGCTGGCGCGCCGGCACTCCGTTCACAATCACAGCCAGCCCGCCTCGGTGAAGGAGTGCACCATCTCCTTGAGACCCCGCTCGGGCGGGATCTTCGGCTGGTAGCCGAGGAGGCGGCGCGCTTTGCGGATATCGAACGCCCTGGTCGAGTTGAACCACGCCGCCCGGCGGCGGTGCAGCGGGGCCGAGATCGCGAACGGCTTACACGCGAGCTCGCAAATCGCCGAGGCGGCATAGAGCAGGAAATAGGGCAGGCGCAGGCGCGGCACCGGCATATCTAGCGCCTCGGAGATCGCACGTACCGTCTCGTTGAGCGTGATCGCGTGATCGTCGGCGATGATGAACGATTGGCCGATCGCCTCATCTTTATCCTGGGCCAAGACGAAGCCGTCGGACAGGTCGTCGACGTGGACGAAGTGATAGGTGACCTCGCCGGAGCCGAACATGATGAACTGGCGCTTTTTGATGGTCTTGGCGAGCTTGAGAAAGCGCCGCTCGCACGGTCCGTAGATGCCGGCCGGCCGCACCACGGCGACCGGCAGGCCGAGCTCGCGGCCGCGCGCCAGAGCCAGGACTTCGCCTTCGTACTTCGTCTGCTGATAGTAGTCGTCCGGGCGGATCGGCGAGTCTTCGTCGCCCGGCGGATGCTCGACTGTGCCGTGCACGCCCATCGTCGAGCATTGGACGAAGCGCTTGACGCCCGCCTCCGCCGCTTCCTCCACCATGTTGCGTACGCCCTCGACATTCACCGCCCAATAGGCCTTCTGGGGCACGTTGGTCGGCCGGTAGAGTGCTGCGATATTCTGGACGATCTCGACCCCCTCGAGCGCGCGCCGGATGCTGTCGCGGTCCAACACGTCGCCGGGCACGAACTCCAAACCAGGGTGGCTGAACTCGGGCTTGCCATCGGGCGGATAGTACATGCCCCGCGTCGGCCAGCCGCGTTCCGCCAGATAGCGGCAGAACCAGCTGCCGGTGTAGCCGTTGGCGCCCGTGACCAGCACTTTGGGTTTCATCGCGCAGAATTCCTCTCTCTTCTCGCATCCCTCAACAAGCCGCCGCGGTGTTCCAAGTTCATGCGGCGGCCGCTCTATGCCGCGGGTCTGGTATCGCTCGCGGGCAGGAGGCGTACGTAACTCGCCTGCGCCAAAGTCCGGGCGGCTTCGAGCTCGGCCGCGTTGCGCCGCTCCGTCCACCCGAGCTCGCGACGCATGATCTCGGCGCACCATTCGAACCGCTCGAGCGAGAGCCCCTCGCGCGCCGCCAGGCTGTTGCGGTGGAGGACGAGATCCCCCAGTCGAACCGCCATCTCATTGCGGACGGCATGGAGGCAGGCGCCCCGGAACACCCGCTCGAGCGCGCTGCCGATGGGCGGCGCACTCTCCAGCACCCGGCGATAGGCCGTGCCATAGGGCTTGAGCAACGCGATTGCGTCAGAGCCCGCCATTGGCCCGAGCTCAACCCGAAGCTCCCGCGCAAGCGCGGCCGGGTCCTCCAGGCCGCGACTGCCGGGCAACGGCCTCAGCTTGGCCTCGCAGCGCGGCGAACGGCGGCCCAGCTTCTCGAAGGCGAGGTCGACGGCGCGCTCGGCGACGAGGCGGGCGGTCGTGTACTTGACGCCGAGCACGCTGATCAGGCCGCTCAGCCCATCACGGCGGGCGTGGTCCAAGACCTGGCTCTGCCGACTGCGCCGGACCTGGCCGTCGGCTTCTCCCTCGGCTGGCGTGAGACCGCCATAGCAGTAGCGCACATCCTCGGGGCCGAGCCGCGCGGCAGGGTACGCGGCGTTGATCTCGACAATGAACTGACCGACCTCCGCCTCGTCGATCCGCCATGTGTCGGGCGAGCCCTGATAAGGCAGGTGGGCGGTGCCGATTACCGACTGTCCGGCCCAGGGCGTGATGAAGTAGAGCCGGGCATTCCTGCCGATCACGGCATCGGAGCGCCGGGCGCTTGCCACGCCGACGGCGTGTTCGCCCTCGATCAGGCGGCGGGTCACCAGATTCATGGCTTTGGCGAGGCCGGCCAGGCCCGCGGCGGCCACCGACCGGGGCGCGAGGCGAAGAACCTGGGCGACCCAGGGGCCGGTGCAGTTCACCGTCAGGGCCGCACGTACCTCGAACTCGTCATCTGTCAGGAGATCGCGTGCCCGGATGCCCTCTACCTGCTCGGCGCGGCCCAGCAGACTCGTCGCGGCTACGTAGTTGGCGGCCGCGGCGTCGGCCTCGGCCGCGTCCATGAGACATTCCAGCAGCACGCGATCAGCGTCTTCCATCTGGCCGTCGTACCATGCCGCGCCCCCGGTCAACGTCTTGTCGGAGAGGCCCGGGATCAAGCCGAGCACCTCGTCCCGGGAGAGCACTCTGCCCGGCGGCACGCGCTGGCAGGGCGGCAGGTCGCGGCTGCGGTCGAAGCCGATCAGGTCGTGCATGCGGAGCGCTAACCAGAGCGCCTCGCGACCGCGCGAACCGTGACCGTAGGTCGGAATCACAAACCGCAGCGGGCGGATCAAGTGCGCCGCGGCGCCAAGCCAGAAGCGCCGTTCGGCAAGCGATTGCCGAACGCGAAGCAGATCGAGATGCTGCAGGTATCGCAGGCCGCCGTGGATCAGTTTGAAGGAGTTGTGCGAGGTGGCACCGCCAAAGTCGCCGCGATCGATAATCGCGACGCGCAGGCCACGCAATGCCGCGTCACGCGCGACGCAGGCGCCATGGATCCCGGCGCCGACGACCAGCAGATCGAAGCGCTGCTCGGCGAGCCGTGTGAGATCTCGCCTCATGTCGCGCCACGTGCCGCCGGGGCCGAGGCAGGCTTCGAGGCGAAGGCCATGAGGTGGTGGCCGCTCGACTGTACCCAACGCCGGGGCACTGCGTTGAACAGATCGACGAAAAGAGCGTTGTAGAGCCGGCCCTTGAGGCCGCCGTGGATCTTGGTGCGCACTGGGAAGCGCGCGGCGATGATCCGCACATGGGGGAAAGGCGCAAGGAGTTCCCGGAACTCGGCCGCAGTGAACTGCCGGAAGACCGGAGCATCGAGGTGGTCGATCTCGACCTGCATCACCTTCTGGAGCAGGTTCAGCCAGGAGCGACGGTTGACCGTCATGATGACTGCTTCGCCCCCCGGGCGCAGCACCCGATGGATCTCCTCGACCATGCGACGCGGTTGCGGCGTGAAGTGCAGCACGGTGTGACAGAAAACGAGGTCGAAACTGTCGGCGGGAAACTCGAGCTGCTCGCCGTCCATGAGATGGAACTCGCCGGCGAGCCCGCGCTGCCGAAAGTTGTCTCGCGCCAGCTCGATCGAGCGTTCGGCCAGATCGATGCCCACCACCTCGGCGCCGTGGCGGGCGAAGCGGGACAGATCGTTGCCGACCCCGCTGCCGACGTCCAGGACGCGCTTGCCGGAATACCCGGCGAAATTCACCAGCTGCGGCAGGTAGTCGAGCTTCTCGTAGCGATAGGCCTCGATCTCCTCGAAGAACTGTTTGCTGCCGGCCGGCGCGCGGGCGACTTTCCAGTCGTGGATGTGGCCGTTCCAGTACGCGCGCACCGCGGCCAACAGCTCGGGCTGTGCGCCGGCCGGCAGCACCGGCTTGGGGGACAAGTTCCTGGCCTTCATGGTCCCGGACAACGGTTGCGGAGCGAAATCGCGGCACCGACCGAGCACCCACCCGCCCCGGGCTCTGTTGTGGCCCACGACTTGCAGCGCTGCGCGGCGGCTTGGCCTGACGCTCGACGGCTCACGACGTGCGGATCACGGTCGAGGCGCCGGGCTCACGCCGGGCAAATCAGGCAGCTGCTCGTGCCGCTGTGCGCCCGCGCCTCGCGCTGAGATCATCTGCCCGGCCGCGATTAGATCGTCGTAGAAGCGCCGCACCTTGGCAAGGTAGGCCGCGTCCGAGAACTGGCCGTCCGCCCGCTGCGCCGCCGCTCGCGCGAGCCGCTCGCGCAGCTCAGGGTCACGGAGCAGCAGATCGATGCCGCGGGCCAAATCGTCGGCCGTGGGCTCGACAAGATAGGCGATCTCGCCATCCAGGGTCTGCAGATGCGAGGCGATCGCGGTCGCCACCAGCGGGCGGCCGGAGCGGAGATAACCGTAGATCTTGAGCGGCGTGTTGGTCCCGCGCGAGCGCGGCGAAACGATCAGGTCCGCCGCACGCAGAAAGCTGGGGATGCGGGACGGATGGACCTGGCCGACGAACCGAACATGATTCTGGATGCGCAGTGCTCCGACCTGAGCCTGGTATTGCTCGATCTGCCGAGGCTGGCCGCCGACCATCACCAGGTGTGCCTGGGAATGGCTGGGCCGCAACCTGGCGAACGCCGCGAGCAGGATATCGAGACCCTGATAGGCCTCGAAGGTGCCGGTGTAGAGGACGATCTGCTGGCCCTCGAGGCCGAGCTTGGCGCGAACGTCCTCTCCCCCGCTGGCGAAGATCTGCCCGTCATCGCCGGTGTTCTCGATCATGGCGTGCGCGATCGTCGGGCACTCGCGCTGCACGAGCTCGGCCAGGTCGGAGCAGATCGTGATCACCCCATCCGCGGTCCGCAGCACCCGCTGCTCGAGTGACTCGAAAAGCCAACGGATCGGCTTGAGATCGTAGCTGCTGAAGTTGCTCAGCTGCTGCGGCAGGCTGCTGTGCATGTCATAGACATGGCGCAGCCCGTGCCGCCGCGCGAGCCAGCCAGAGAAGAAGGAGGCCTCCTCATGCGAGTGCAGCACGTCATAGCTGTTCGCGCGCAATGCGCGCACCGTCTCGACGAACAACGGCACGTCGAGAACAAGCTTGGCAAAGCTCGGCCCGATCTTGACATGACGCACGAGGGGCGGCCGCCAGCAGCGGCGGATGCGGAGGCCTGCCCACTCGACATCCTCGCCGAACGGATAGGTCACCAGGTCGATCCGATGGCCGGCGTGGGCGAGGGCGCGAACCCTGTGCAGAATGCTGAACGGCGTTCCCCGGGACGCGAAAAACGGCTGCGGCGCCACCATCAGGATGCGCAGCGGCGCCGCCCCGATCGGACGCGAACCTGTCCGCACGTCGGCCGCAGGGGCCGGCTGCAGGGCTCCATTAGGGGGCATCGGACGCCCGCAAGGCACCGCGCTCGATCGCGCGGCCCTTCTCGATGCAACTTGGCTGACCCGCGGCACCGATACCATTTCCGGCCATATTCCGAGGGAACCTCCGATTGCGGGAAAACGGGCGGCCTTCAGACGCGGTGAGCGGGCGCACAGATGGCCCTCTCGGGTCGTCGTCAGGAACACCCTGGGGGTAAGCCGTTCCAATCGCCACGAGCCGCAAGAACGATCTCAGCTGCGGCTGCCCGCGTTCATGCAGTTGCCGAGAGACTCCCGTTTTCCACAGCACGCCGGTGATGGTACGAGATGCTGGCACGTTTGTAAACGCGGCCTTGGCGGTGGCCGGCGTTGTCGCCACGGTGACCTCGGAGGCGCTGATGGCTCAAAAGTGATACACGACGCGCAGCCAGCGCCAGGCGCCACCGCGGTGACCTCGGCGCCTGGCTGAGGATCGCGGAGCGTTCACCTAGGGCCGGCAGATGCACCTCGCGCGTGTCCCTGGCGACGTGATGCCCAATAGAGGTCGGGTTAGCAGGCAGGCGCTCGATATCCGCCGCCGACGCCGCTCCGGGCTAGTCGGCCTGCTGGACTGTTCGGATTGGAGAGCCAGCGGGCTGCCGGGGTGCCAAGACCACTGACCGGCTGGTTCAGCCGGGACTCGGGCTCCGTCCCTACTTAACACTGGCCGAGCAGAGCGAGCTTTGCCACGATATATGCGGAGAAGCGGAACTGTTGATTAGTTGGCGCGCAGCCTGACTCGATCTACCAAAGCCCGGGAGCTATATTTTCGGGAGTAGGTATTCGGTAGGGAGACACGCGTGCTGATCCTGGGCATCACCGACGGCGTTAGCTGCGGCGCGGCTCTCGCCGAGGATGGCAAGCTCCTGGCGGCGGTCAATGAGGAGGCGCTGAGCCGCTTGAAGATGGCCGAGGGTTTTCCGCGGGGCTCGATTGCCGAGGTGATGCGCATCGCTGGCGTCGCGCCAACGGACGTCGACCTCGTATGCTCAGCCGCCATCAACACTTACTGGGCCGATGGCATCCGGCCATTTGAGGGCTGGTTGGAAGGCGACGAGACAGTGATTCGCAACTCCGTCCAGGCGATCGCCGGCCGGCTGGGTCCCTTGATCGACACGGTGCCAGGCCTGGAGTCCCTCTATTACAAGAGCCGAACGCCGATCTTCGCCCAGCGCCGACGCGCCATCCGGCGGATACTAGCGCGTGACTTCGGCATTGCCGCCGAGGTCGAGTTCATTGATCACCATCTCGCGCACGCTACGAGCGCCTATTTCACCAGTGGCTTCGATGATGCGCTTGTGGTCACCATGGATGGCGGCGGCGACGGCTACTCGGCGCACGTATACGAGGTTAGCGACGGCCATTTCGAGCGGCTGGCCACCACCAGCGCTTACAACTCGCTCGGCAACTACTATGCCTACGTTACCCGCATCTGCGGCTTCAAAGCCCAGAAGCACGAAGGTAAGATCACCGGGCTTGCCGCGTATGGAGAGCCACGCTTTCTCGATCTGCTCGATTCGTTCATCACTCTCGAGGACGGACAGCTGAAGAACGTCGGGCACGTGGTGTTCCATGGTGCGATCCGAGCGCTGCGCCAGCGCTTGCCGGCAGACTGGAGCCGAGAGGACTTGGCAGCCAGCATACAGCAACATAGCGAGCGCCTCGCGACAGGTTATGTCGGACACCACTTGAGACCGGATCGTCCGCGCAACGTCGCGCT
Organism: Pseudomonadota bacterium; assembly: GCA_046732855.1. Lineage (GTDB taxonomy): Bacteria > Pseudomonadota > Alphaproteobacteria > Geminicoccales > Geminicoccaceae > JBKPNX01. Next base: position 4,780 of record JBKPNX010000179.1, on the reverse strand, counting down.
TGCCGGTGGGCTGTTCGCCAACGTCCGGATCAATCAAAAGATCAAGGAACTACCCGGGGTCGATAGCGTGTTCGTGCATCCCGGGATGACCGACGCCGGCTTGGCCGTGGGTGCGGCGCTCGCGCCATGCAGGCGCGACCACACCAACCCGGTGCCGTGGCCCAGCGAGCCCCTCCCGACCGTGTACCTGGGCGCCGATTTCAGCGCCGCTGAGATCAAGCAGGAGTTGGACGCGCACGGTCTGAAGTATAGCTGTCCCGACGACCTGACGAAGTTCATCGCGCAGCTGCTTGCTGATGGTTACGTCGTGGCCCGGTTCAATGGTCGCATGGAGTACGGGCCCCGAGCGCTCGGCAACCGGTCGATCCTGTATCAACCCTCGGATCGCTCCGTGAACGACTGGCTGAACAGCGCATTGCGCCGCACCGAGTTCATGCCGTTTGCGCCGGCGACCCTCGATGAGCATGCCGAGAGCTCGTACCGGGACATCGCGGGCGCTCGCGAGACGGCCCGCTTCATGACCATCACGTCCGATGTCACCGCGAGCATGCGACAGACCTGTGCGGGAGCCGTGCACATCGACGGGACGGCGCGGCCGCAGCTCGTGCGCGCGGCCGACAATCCGAGCTTTCATCGCATGATCGAGGCGTTCTACCGGCTCACCGGAGTGCCGACGGTGATCAACACCAGCTTCAACATGCACGAGGAGCCGATCGTGTATTCGCCGGCTGACGCGATCAGGGCCTTCCGTTTGGGCCACCTCGACTATCTCGCGATCGGCGACTTCTTGGTGCCGTCGCCGAGCCCGGTCACGCGTCCGCTCCAGCCCATGAGCTGCGCAGGTCGGCTCACGCAGACGACGATTGATCCGCCCGCTCGATCACTTCCGTGACCGTGATGGCCGGACCTCGGGGGGCGCTGCCCGTCTTGCGAAAATGAAAACCTCGCAGATGACGGCGCACAAGCTTGGGTGTTAGTTAGGTTCGCCTGGCGACCTCGAACTGCAAGATCGCAGATAGGAGTTGATTGAGTGGCAGCGATCTACGGCATCCTCGGTGACGCCGACCCATCTGAGTTGCAGGCAATGGGCGAGCGACTCGCTCATCGCGGCACCGAAGGCTCCTCCTGGAGCCTGGGCCCTTTGGTCCATCTCGGTCAGCGGCGCGTGCCGGGTCGCGGACCTGCGGTCATGCCCGATCTGCCGATTGCACTCGATGCCGTGGTGGAAAACCTTGCGCAGCTCCAAACGCTACTGAAAATGTCAAATCAGGGGCCGTCGCCCGAGAGGACGGCGGAGATCGTACTGGCGTTGTTCCACAGTTTTGGACTAAATGCTTTCCGGCATTTGAGGGGAGCGTTTTCGCTGGCAATTTGGGACCAGGCAGGCAGCCGGCTCGTGCTGGCACGCGACTTCTTTGGGTCGCGGTCCCTGTTCTATGCTATGGCCGGGGACCGGCTCGTGTTCGCCAGCGAGTACAAGGCGCTGCTCGCTCTTCCGCAGGTCTCCAACACGCCTAATCTGCCGATCCTGCAGGCCGTGCATTTCACGCGCGCCGGGGTACTCGATGCATCGTGCCTCGCGCACGTCCTCCCTGTCCCGGCAGGACATTGGCTCTCGGCCACACGCCGCCGCCTCGAGAAACACCGCTACTGGGTCCCGCACGTCAAGATCGCGCAACGCTCCGACAAGGAGCACGTGCGCGCATTTCGCGACAGCTTCATGGGCGCAGTCCGGCAGCAGATTGCCTGCTACGAGCGGATCGGCGTAGCGACCAGCGGCGGCATCGATGGCGCCTGCGCGGTCGCCGGCATTCGTCACGTTGCGCCGGACCGCGAGATCGACACTTTCTGCGCGGGGTTCGGACCCGAAGACCCCGAGCTCATCGGCGCCGCCGAGACGGCGCAGCACTTTCGAACAACGCACCACCAGGTGGTGCTGTCTCCGGCGGATCTCAACGAACTCCTGCCTGCCATGACCTGGCACCTGGAGGATCCGCTCGGGCGCGAGGACATAGCCTATCAGTACGTGTGCGCCCAAGAGGCGGCAGCGCGGGGCATCGAGGTGCTGTTCGGCGGTCACATGGCGGACGTGCTGTCCGGTGGCATGCCGCGGCATATGTTGGTTCAGCTGGTCAATCGCGTGCCAATGCTTCGCGGCCCGCTTGAGGATCTTTTTCACTATACGCGCACAGGTGAGGAGCCGCGCACGCTGATCGGCAGACTTGCGCTCACTCGGTATTTCCGCGGCGGCATCTTTCCGCCGCCGCGGCTGAACGGTGCCGGACGTCCGCCCGCCCCGGATCCAATCCGCGTCGCAGGTCCGGAACCGCTTACACGGTATCTGCGCCAGGCTGTGCTTGCTCATGGTGGCAAGGGGCATTACGACCGCGTCCACGCGGCATTCGGGGTTGACATGAACTCGCCTTTCGCCGACCCGGATTTCGTGGCCACTTCCTTCGAGATCCCGGATCGACTGAAGATCCGCGGCCGCAGCCAGAAATACGTGCAGCGCGAAGCACTGAGGGACTTGTTGCCGGCTTCGATCCGACGACGCAAGAAATCGCTCGCCCGGCTGCGCAACGATCTCGAGCTTGGTAAAGTGATGGACCATTTGGCCGATGAGCTTCTGGCGCCGGCCACGCTACGCGAGCGCGGGATCTTCGATTTTGTGTATGTGAAGCGACTGCTACAACGACCTCTTGGTGCGCCCTACCGGGAAGAGCAGCTGTATCGGCTCTGGACCATGATCCTGACCGAACTCTGGTTTCGCATTTTCGTTGACGCGCGCGGTGTCCGGCCAGCCTCGAAAGTGCTGCGGGCAGCCTGAGCTTCGATCTGAACCAACGCGCTCAGTCTCGCCGTGACACATCGCTCCAGCGGTCCGACTCGCGAAGTCGCAAGCGTCCCTCGATGACGCACAGGTTGAGCGGGATCCTGCATTCGCCTGCGCTTTGGGCGGCCTTCGCCTTCACCATTTCAGGCTTGGGCTTCGCCCTGGCCAGCCTGCTGCTCGCACGCAGCCTGCCGAAAGTGGAGTTCGGCGCGCTCATGCTCGCCCTGGCGCTCGTCACTCTCGGCGTCCAGTTCGCTCCTTTTGGAGCAGATGGCGTAATCAACCGCCGACACGTGGACTTTGGTAGACCGCTGTTCTGGCGCGCGTTCGCAACCTCGCTGATGACAGCGCTTGTGTTCCTCATCGGTGCCCGCTTCGGTTACGCACTTGGCTGGCAGTATGCCATGCTCGTGCTGGCCGGCGTCGGAGCCGGCGGTTTGGGCCGGGTCAGCGCGGCTAAGTTTCAGAGCCTGGAACGTTTTTCGTTCGCACTATGGCTTCTGCAGGGGGCCAATCTAGCTCTCCTGCTTGCGGCAGCCTTCCTCACGCTGCGGGGCTTGAGGTTGACGTTGCTCCCGATGGCGGCGTTCGTTCTCGGCTTTGTGTTTACCGCCGGTTGGGGATGGACCTCATTATTTCGGCGCCGCCGCTCAGAGCTAAGCGCTTTCGAGCCGTTTTCTTGGCGGGAAGCACTGGCGTACGCGGGCGTCCACCTCGCCGGGGTCGTCATGACCCAGCTGGATAGGCTTGTCATACCGAAGCTGCTGTCTTTGGAAGAGCTGGCAAGCTTTAGTGTCCTGGCTGCCGTCACAATAGCGCCGTTCCGCATGTTGCAACTCGGCCTCGGATACACGCTGCTGCCCCGCATCCGGAATGCGACTACCGTGGTTGCACGCCGTGACGTGTTCTTGCAGGAAGCGCTTATCAGCGGCCTAGTCGTAACGACTGCCAGCATCGCGATCTGGCTACTGGCGCCGCTCGTAATTCATTTCGTCTTAGGAGACAAATATATCTTGGGCCCGGCATTGATTGCAGCGGCCTTGGTAAGCGGATTGGTCCGAGTGATGACTGGGTTTACGAGGGCTGCGGTCAGCGCGCTTTGCAACAACCGTGAGCTGGCGTATCTGAGTGGCCTCATGTGGCTTGCGGTCGCGGTGGCTATAGGCGGCGCGGCGGTTGGCGCTCATTGGGGCCTTGTGGGCGCAGTTTACGGCGTCAGCCTTGGCTGGGTAGCGCAGGTAATTGTCTCGGTTGGGATGGTTCTCCCGTACCTCAAAATCGACCCGAGCCACGCGTCGCAAGTTACGCCGGATTCGAGTTCCCGTGAATTATCCTCGGATCGATAACGAGCGGAGCCACACAACGAGTTACCTCTATTTAGCGGCTGATTATGGAGTGCAATCTGATCTTTAGATCTTCAAGCTGTATCCTGTGCAATCGGGATAAAATGTACATGACTCCTTTTTGCTGTACCATTCTGCTCATCTGTTTGCTCATATGCCTTGTGGGGCGCGTAGCTTCTTTATAGAATTTTTGCTTGCATGCCATGTCGTCATCGAAAGCGGTGGAAAGCTGGTCGACCCGCCGCAGCAAAGCCATCCGCTCCTCTCCGTCCAGCAACCGGACGCAGTTGGCATTCGTGTATACCGGCAAAATCTCATAGCTGTATGACATGTCCGGTTTGAGATCCACGCTCAGCGCAAAGGTCTCGTTGACCCTTCGGTCGCCCTTCTCAGCACGTGAAAGTTGGGCGGGATCGAAAACGAAGTTGCCAAGGCTGTGGAAGATCCATTTACCCTTGTATTCTTCAATCCCATGAATTACGTGCGGATGAGAGCCCACGACCAAGTCCGCGCCGGCGTCGATCAACCTCCTCGCGATCTGCCGGTTGGAGGGCGCCGGGTAGTCGACATACTCATAGTTCCAATGCGGATATACCGCCACGAA
>JBKPNX010000178.1:0-28347 GCA_046732855.1 Pseudomonadota bacterium | reverse complement strand
CTGCCGCGGGCAGTCCTTGCCCGCGATGACCATGCTGGGCTTGAGCAGCATCGATTCCAATGAGACGCCCTGCTCGAAGAGGGCATGAAACACAGCGTGGAGCACCGCGCCGGTGACCTCCTCGCTGCGCTCGATCTCATGCGCGCCGTTCATCAACACTTCGGGCTCGACGATCGGCACCAACTGCTGTTCCTGACAGAGCGCGGCGTAGCGCGCGAGCGCGTGCGCATTCGCGCTCACGCACGCCCGGCTCGGCAGCGCGTCGGTGATGCGGATCACGGCCCGCCATTTGGCGAACCGGGCGCCCATGCCGTGGTACTCCGCGAGGCGGTCGCGCAGCCCGTCGAGCCCTTCGGTGACGGTCTCCTCGGGGAAGCCGGCGAGGGGCTCTGCGCCGGTGTCGACCTTGATGCCGGGAACGATGCCCTGGCTCGACAGGACCTCCGCGAGCGGCTTGCCGCCGGAACTCTTCTGCCGGATCGTCTCGTCGTACAGGATGGCGCCGCTGATGAACTCGGCCGCGCCCGGCGTCGTGAACAGCATTTCGCGGTACGCGCGGCGGCTCTGCTCGGTGGACGGGATTCCCAAGGCGTCGAATCGCCTGGTCAAGGTGGCGACGCTCTCGTCGGCCGCGAGAATGCCCTTGCCGTCAGCGACCAGCCTCGCCGCGACGCTCGCCAGATCCTGGCTCATCCTGGGGACCTCCTGAGTACTCGCTGATCGGTCCGCGCAATCAAACCCAGCCCTGCTCCTCGGCGGCTGTCCTGAGTTGTGCCGCGATCTCGTCCGCGGTCCGCTTGGCGGCGCCTTCGATGGTGTCCGAGCCGGTCGCCTCGCTGGTCGCTTTCACCCCGCCGCCGACGAGCAGACCGATCGGATTGGCGGTCGCCGCGACGACCGCGAGCGGCACGACCATGCCCGGCAGCTTACCGCCGCCCGACTTGATCTCGCCGCGGCCAAGCGGGCGCAGCCCCTCTGGGGTCATCTGGTAAGCTTCGACCGCGGTCCTCAGCTCAGCCGACCCGGCGCCGAACCCGACCAGCACGCGCTGGGTCGCGCTACCCTGGTCGACCGAGACGAAATAGCCGCGGAGCACGATGTCGTCCGCCCTCGGCGCCGGTTGGCCCGCCGCCAGCACGGCGGGCAGCCCCATGCCACGCAGGTCTGCGACCAGCTCCTTTGCGACCTGCGCGCCGAGCTTGCGGCCGAGCGCGACCTGTTGCGGGGGCGGCGTCATGGCGGCGCCGATCTGCGTGGCGAACGCCGATTCGGGCGGGACGTCCGCAGGGTCCGCCGTGAAGTCGTGGACAATGATCCGATCGGGCCGGGCGAGCTTCGCGCCCTCATAGCGCTGGCGCTCAGTCACCTCGGTCGACGCGCAACCGGCCACGACCACGGCAGCGAGCAACAATGCTGCGGCGCCGACGGTTCGAGCAGACATCGGGCGCATGCTTTGGTTCCTCTTCAGAAAATTTAGGGCGTAGGCTCCGGCACCGGCGCCGACATTTTGGCCACGCGGCGCGCGTGGCGGCCCCCCGCGAAGGCGGTGCGCAGAAAGGTCAACAGACAATCCCGCGCCACCTCGGGCCCGATCAGGCGCGCGCCGAGCGCGAGGACGTTGGCGTCGTTGTGCTCGCGCGCCAGACGCGCCGAGCTGACGTCGTGACACACGGCAGCCCAGACCCAGGGGTAGCGGTTGGCCGCGATCGCAATGCCGATGCCAGTGCCGCACACGAGGAGGCCCTGCTGAGCGCGGCCGTCCCTGAGCGCGGCCGCCAGCTTGCTGGCCATGTCCGGATAGTCGATCGGATCGGCGGTCTCAGGCCCCAGGTCGACCAGAGGAACATTCAGCTCCTCGAGCACCGCCTTCATGCTGTTCTTCAGCGCGAAGCCGGCATGGTCGGCCGCGAGCGCGAACAGGGGACTCGTCATGCCCCGCCTCCCTCGAATCCCAGGAACCGACATTCGCCGGATGCCGGTCGCTGACCGTGAGTCTGCGCCGTTTCGGTGCAGGAGACAAGCCCGCTCAGACGGGAAACGGGCCGGGCGCGCCCCGACTCGAGCAGGGAGTTCTCTGTACCTGCGGCGCTTGCCCGAACCCTCGATGCTTGCTTCGCACGCCGTGCCGGCGCATCGTCGGCCCATGGCAAACGGGGACATTTTGCTTCCACAGGTGAGGCTGTTGCACCGCTGGCGATTTTTGATCCGGCGAGACGCCTCCGATGCTGATTTATTCTGCTTTCACGGGTGAGTGCGCGCCGACTACACCGGGAGGAACTTGTCCCCAGCTGCGCGCACCCGCGGCGGTCGGCAGGCTGGCACCCCTCGTGAGGTTCAAGGCTGCGCGTCGCCGTTCGTATCCGGTTGCAGCTGACGTGGTCACCTTGCGCTGCAGCGTGGCGGTGGCAATCGCGAGAAAGGTCGAGGAATTTCGGATGGAGCGCATGGACACTGAAAAGAAACCTCCGTTGGCGGAGACGCCGGGCGCTCCCCGAGCGGTCCCGAGCAGCGACAGCGTCATAGCGCAGCTTAGGACGGGGCTGCGCGCACTCGCCGGGTCTCCTCGCCGGCGCCAGCTCGGGTTTCTGGCGCTCGGCGTGGTCGTCGTCATCTGCGCCAACGCGGGCGGGCAGATCAGGCTCAACATCTGGCAGCGTGACTTCTACCAGGCGATCGAGCAAAGGCACATGGCGGCATTCGTCACCCAGCTCATGGTGTTCGCTGTGATCGCCGGCGGTCTGCTGGTGCTGGTCGTCAGCCAGACCTGGCTGCAGGCGATGGTCAACGTACGCCTGCGCGAATGGGCGACGCATGACCTGCTCGACCAGTGGCTGATGCGCAAGCGCGTCTACCTGCTCGGCTTCGCGGGCGAGATCGGCGTCAATCCCGATCAGCGCATCCAGCAGGACGCCCAGCAACTCACCCAACTCACGACCATCCTCGCGGTTGGCCTGCTGCAGTCCGCGCTGCTGCTCATAGGCTTCACAGGCGTGCTCTGGCTCCTCTCCGAGCAAGTCGTTTTCGATTTCGGCAACGGCCCCGTCACGATCCCGGGGTACATGGTTTGGTGCGCGCTCGCCTATTCGGCAGGCGGTTCGCTGCTCGCTTGGCACGTCGGCCGCCCGCTCGTTCCGCTCAATGCCGAGCGCTATGCCCGGGAGGCCGATCTGCGCATCGCGCTCGTGCGCATCAACGAGCACGCCGACGGAATTGTGCTGCACGATGGGGAGGCGGACGAGCGCCGTCTTCTGAATAAGCCGGTCGACAACGTGGTCACCATGATGACGCGCCTGGCGGGCGCTCTCGCGCGCCTCACCTGGATCACGTCCGGCTATGGCTGGCTCGCGCTGGTGGTGCCGATCGTGGTCGCGGCGCCGGGTTATTTCAGCGGACAGATGAGCTTTGGAACGCTGATGATGGTGGTCGGCGCCTTCAATCAGGTACAGTCCTCCTTGCGCTGGTTCGTCGACAATCTGCCGCAGATTGCCGACTGGCGCGCCACACTTCTGCGCGTCGTGTCGTTTCGTGATGCGCTCGCGACGGTCGACACGATCGGCGCGGATACGGGGCGCATCGAGGTTATCGACTCACCCTCCGAGAAGCTCGAGCTTGAGGATTTGGAGCTCGCACTGCCCGAGGCATGCGCGACGCTAGACCAGAGTCAAGTCGAGATCAGTCCTGGCGAGCGCATTCAGATCCTTGGCGATGCCGCCTCGGGCAAGAGCACGCTGTTCCGGGCGCTCGCGGGCATGTGGCCTTGGGGCGGAGGGACGCTTCGGCTGCCGCCGCGCGAGACGATGACGTTCATGCCGCAACGGCCCTACCTGCCGTTGGGCACGCTGCGCGCCGCGGTCTGCTATCCCGCCGAGCAGGGGCGCTTCGACGAGGCGGCCGTGGTCGCCGCGCTCGAGCGGGTCGACCTCGGTCATCTCGTGCCCTCGCTCGATCGCACGGACCGCTGGGACCAACAACTGCCGCTCGACGAGCAGCAGCGCCTGGCGGTTGCGCGCCTCCTGCTGCACGCGCCGCGCTGGGTTGTGCTCGATGACGCGATCAGCGCACTTGGCGATTCGCATCGTCGCCGCGTGCTTTCGTTCTGCGATCGCGAGCTGGTCGGGATTACGCTGATCCGCATCGGTCGCGAGGCTGTCCTCAACGGCTTCTGGAGCCGGACCTTGCACACGATCGAGCATCCGGGAGGGCCCTCCTTGCGCTCCGACCTGCCGCCCGGGGCGGTGGCGGCAGGCGCCTTGCCCACCGGTTCAAGCGCCTAGCTCGGACGCTGACAGCGCGTGTAGGATAGCGGCGAGGGCCAGACGTTCGGCCACGTGAGGAGAGATCGGCGGTGGAGGTGATAGATGCGGCCTAAGACCAAGAAACCGCGCCAAGCGTCCCGGAAAGGTGCATCGCGTGCCTCACGCCCGGCCGATGTCGACGACGACGACCTGCTCGAACTCGTGCAGCGGCAGACGTTCCGCTACTTCTGGGATTTCGCCCATCCCGTGAGCGGCCTGGCACGCGAACGGAGCAACATGACGTGGGGACACGGCCTGGACGTCGTGACAACCGGAGGATCCGGCTTCGGGATCATGACCATCATTGTCGCTGTCGAGCGCCAGTGGATCAGTAGGGGGGATGCAGTCGATCGCCTGCTCCAAATGGTCGAGTTCTTATACAGGGCGTGTAGCTATCATGGCATCTTACCACATTGGTTGAACGGGGCAACCGGTAGGACGATTCCATTCAGCAGAAAGGATGACGGTAGCGATCTCGTTGAAACGTCCTTTCTTCTCACGGGACTTTTGTGCGCCCGCCAGTATTTCGACTGGCAAGGTACCAAAGAGAGCACGCTGCGGAAGCGGATCAATGAGCTCTGGTACGAGGCCGAATGGGATTGGCACACGCGGGGCGGCTCGACAGTCCTGTACTGGCACTGGAGTCCCAACAACGGCTGGAGCATGAACCACGAGATCCGCGGCTGGAACGAGTGCCTGATCACCTACGTGCTGGCGGCCGCCGCACCGCGACATTCGATCGACGCCGAAGTCTATCACCAGAGCTGGGCTGAAGGAAGAAACTTCAGGAACGAACGCGAGTTCTACGGTATCACCCTGCCGCTCGGGCCGGACTACGGCGGACCGCTGTTCTTTGCCCACTATTCCTTCCTGGGTCTCGATCCGCGCGGCCTGAGCGACCGCTACGCCGACTACTGGCAGCAGAACGTCGCGCACACGCTGATCAACTACGAGCACTGCATGCGCAACCCTCACAGGTTCAAGGGCTACGGTCCAGACTGTTGGGGGCTCACTTCCAGCGACGATCATCAGGGTTACCACGGGCACGCGCCGGACCGCGACCTCGGGGTGATCACGCCGAGCGCCGCACTGGCTTCGTTCCCGTACGCGCCGGAGCACTGCATGCGCGCGCTCCGGCATTTCTATCATCGGCTCGGCGATCGGATCTGGGGCGAATACGGCTTCGTTGACGCCTTCAGCGAGTCACACGACTGGTATGCGAACTCTTATCTGGCGATCGATCAGGGCCCCATTGTGGTGATGATCGAGAATTACCGCACCGGCCTGCTCTGGCGCCTGTTCATGAGCTGCCCCGAGACCCAGGCCGGACTGCGCCGCCTCGATTTCACGAGCCCGCATCTGGTCACACCCGCGGTGAGCTAGTCCGGACGGGGAGAGCTTTTTCCGCCGAGGACAGGTTAATTGCCGCGGCGCAACGGACAGGTGACTCGCGGTCGACGTTGCGGCAGACTGGCGGTTGATTCACCCCACTGCACTAGGGGCATAACCCGATGAGCAAGTTGCATCGAATTCCTCGGACCGGAGATGGCGAACCCAAAGCGGGCGTGATTTTCGTCCATGGCCTGAACGGCCACTGGTCGGAGTGCTGGCAGCGCGACAAAAGCAACCCCGAGAACTCCTGGCCCTACTGGCTCGCGCTTGCGGTTCCGGGAGTGGCAGTATACAGCCTCGAATACGATGCGAGCTGGTCGAATTGGTTCGGCGGGCACGCAATGCCGCTGGTAGAGCGAGCGACAGAAGTCCTTTCGCTACTCGAGACCAAACCTATAGGCAGTCGACCTATGGTTTTCATCTGCCATAGTCTCGGCGGTCTCGTAGTCAAGCAGCTGCTCCGGCAGGCAGTGGAAATGCACCTCCCCTCCTGGCGGCGGTTTGCAGAGCAGACCCGGATGGTCGTCTTTTTGGCCACTCCACATGCCGGGGCTGACCTTGCGCGTTGGCTGCACCGTCTGGGGACCGTTCTGCGGGTCAGTCCTGCAATCGAGGACCTTCGCGCTCATAGTGCGGCGTTGCTGAATCTCAACGATTGGTATCGCCAGAACACCGATCGGCTCAACATTCAATCGCACTGTTTTTATGAGAAGCTCAAAACCAAACACGTCTGGTACCTGCCAGGCGTGAAGGTGGTGGAAGAGGCCGACGCAAACCCCGGCCTCAAAGACGTGATTGCACGCCCTATCGACGATGCGGACCACAGAACTATTTGCAAGCCTAAGAATGGCGACACCTTGCTCTGCAAGTATGTAGGTGCAAAGATCCGAGAGTGCATTGCCGGACCACCTCGGAGCGGTGTCGGTGAAGGCCCGGCGGTGCCGCATTCGCTCCAGCCGCCCGCTGATCTGCCTGACTTCGAAGGACGCGGCGATAAGCTCGACGAGCTTATGAGCGCACTCCTGGAAGGCCAGCAGGCAGCCATCACGGCTATTGACGGTATGGGCGGGGTGGGCAAGTCGGCACTTGCTATTCATGCCGCGCACAGGTTTGGGTCCCGGATAGCGCCCGACGGCATCATCTACGTCGATCTCGGCGGCGTGTCCGAAAGCCCGGTCAAGGCCTTTGACGTCATGGGCCAAGTAGTCACGGCCTACCGGCCCGAGGCCGCGAGAGCCAACAACGAGCTCGAGGCGATTGCCGGGTTCCAAAGCGTCCTCGATAACTATCGTGTGCTGCTCGTCCTCGACAACGCCAAGGATGCAGCAACCATCGAGCCGCTTGTCGAGCACCGGCCGGAAAATTGTCGCGTCGTCATCACCTCCCGTGAAACAATTGTGCTGCCGGGCGTCAGACGCGTCGAGCTGGAAGAAATGAAGATCGAGGACGCGACACGCCTATTGCGAACGATTGTGGGAAGCACGCGCGCCACTGACGACCAGCTCGGGGAAATTGCAGAGCGCTGCGGACATCTGCCACTCGCACTTCGTGCTGCGGGAACCTTCCTCGCCAAGCACCGGAACTGGCAGATCGAAGACTATCTCAAAGTGCTCCAGAAAGAGCGCGCGCGTCTCAAACGGCTTTGCGTACCAGGGCTGCCCAAATTGGAGGTGGCTGCCGTGCTTGGCTTTAGTGCACAGCAGCTTGCGAAGGAGATGCCACGGCTTGCAGATCGCTGGCATGGGGTCGCTGTATTCCCGAGCAGCTTCGATCGGCGGGCGGCGGCAGCTGTGTGGAAAGCAAGCGAAGACGAAGCCTTGGAGGATCTCGGCGAACTCGTCGTCCGAAACATGGTTCGCTTCGACTCAGTCTCAAATCGTTACAGTCTCCACGATCTAATGCGCGACGTCGCACGGTTGCCGTTGGAAGGCGAGGACGAGGTGAAGATCGAACGGCTGCTCGAGGAAACGGCGGCGCGGCACGCACAGCACTATTATAAAGTGCTGAAGACATCTGACGAGCTGTACCTGAAGGGCGGCGAGAACGTCCGAGTCGGTCTCGCCCTCTACGACCTCGAGCAGCTCAATATCGCGGCCGGACAGGCCTGGGCCGCCGAACGCATCGAGATCTCTGACGACGCGACGCGGCTGGTGGCCGAGTACGCCGACGCCGGCATCAAAGTGCTCCGCTTACGGCTCGCTCCGCGTGCACAGCTTACCTGGTTCCAGGCGCAGCTTAGAGCGTACAAACGGCTTGGAGACCGGCGCGGTGAGGCTGTCGCCAGCGGTGCGCTGGGCGATGCGCATCGCGAGCTGGGTGAACCGCTGGAGGCGATCAAACACCAAGAGAAGCGCTTGAAGATCGCATGCGACCTCGGTGACCGGCGGCAGGAGGCCTATGCGCGCGGTGCACTCGGCGACGCGTATCTCGATCTGGGGGAGACGCAGCGGGCAAACGAGTATCAGAAGAAGCGTTTGGAGATCGCACGCGACCTCCCCGACCGGGAGAACGAGGGCTATGCACTCGGTGCGCTGGGGGACATATATCGCAAGCTCGGCGAGACGCGGCGGGCAATCGAGCACCAGGAGGAGCGCTTGAAGATCGCAGGCGAGCTTCGTGACCGAAATCAGGAGAGCTACGCGCTTGGTGCGCTCGGCGACGCATATCGAGAGCTGCACGAACCGCGGCGGGCTATTGAGTACCAGGAAAAGCGCTTGAAGATAGCACGCGACCTCGGTGACCGGCGGCACGAGAGCTACGCGCTCGGGGCGCTCGGCGACGCATATCGAGAGCTGCGCGACCCGCGGCGAGCGATCGAGTACCAGGAGCAGCGCTTGCAGATCGCACGCCAAGTCGGTGACCGGCGGCAGGAGGCCTATGTGCTCGGTGCGCTAGGCCACGCATATCTGGACAAAGGTGAACCGCAGCGGGCGATCGAGCATCAGGAGAAGCGCTTGGAGATCGCGCGCGACCTCCCTGACCCGGAGAGCGAGAGTTATGCGCTCGGTGCACTCGGCGACGCGTATCGAGAGCTGCACGAACCGCAGCGAGCGATCGAGTACCAGGAGCGGCGCTTAAAAATCGTACGCCGACTGGGTGACCGGCGGCAGGAGGCCTATGCGCTCGGTGCACTAGGGGACGCCTCTCTGGATCTAGGTAAACCGCGGCAGGCGATCGAGTATCAGGAGAAGCGCTTGGAGATCGCGCGTGACCTCCCTGACCCACAGAGCGAAGGCTATGCGCTCTGTGCGCTCGGCAATGCCCATGGCAAACTGGGCGAGCCGCGGCGGGCGATAGAGCACTACGAGCAGGCGCTGACGATCATGCGCGAGATCGACGACCGGCAGGGCGAGGGTCGTTCGCTATACGGGAGTTCAGTGGAATTCGATCAGCTCGCAGATCGTGTTGAAGCAATCAGAAGGATGGGCGAGGCGCTTCGAATATTCGAGCAGATCGAGGATCCGAACGCCGAGCGCGCACGGGCAAAGCTCGCCGAATGGCGGGGCGAGGGCGCCGGATGAGCGAGCCGCCGTGGTGCCGGGGGCCGTAATCTACGAGGTTTACGCGCGCTCGTGTCAGGACAGCGACGGCGACGGCGTGGGGTGATCGGTGACGACCATGAAAGCCTGGCGCCGCCATACAATTGATCCAAGAATGCGGGACGCATCAATCTCTGCAACGAGCGCGGCCCCTACGATGCCAAGCGGGTCAAGATGAAATATGAAGCGAGCTCAGCTGCTGTCGCGGAGACGAGCCAGCTGTTCACCCAAATCGTGGAGGTTCCCGAACGCGCCGAGAACGTCCATTTCTATAGTTCGGCCGAGACGCTGCCGGCCAAATACAAGGAAGCGCTGCAGAATGTGCGCTGACGCGCGCCGGTCGGACAGGTTCGCCGCCGGATTTTGGCAGCCAGGCGCGCCGAGGGGCCATCGGGCATCGGGCCAATTTCAGAACAAGTCGAGTCGAGCCGCGCGCCATCATGACGACTGGCCCAGCCACATCGCGGCGACCCCACCGATCCCTGCCACCAGGATCCCGGCAGTCGTCAGCAGCATCGGCAGGCGTAGCGCCGGGCCGCCGAGGGTGGCCACCATCCCGCACTTGACGACAGTGTTGCTGAGGGCGGCGATCACGACGGTGACGGCGGCAACCGTCGGCGGATTGGTCTTGGCGTATTCGGCCATCGACAGGGTGATCGCGTCGACGTCGGTGAGCCCCGCCAGGGCAGCCACGATATAGACGCCGCCGTCCGGCAAATAAAACTGAGTGACCTTGACCAGGAGGAGCACCACCGCGAAGACCACGGCGAACTGGGCGGCGGCAGTCAGGCTGAACGGGTTCTTCAGTGGCACGTCCTGCGCTCCGGCGCTCGCGCCGCCGCGCCGGTAGAGCAGCCAGGCGGCGAGGAGCGTCAGAACACCCATGGCGGCGAACGGCAGGAGGAGCGGGTAGACCAGGCTGGCGTTGACCGCCAGCACCATGACGAGGACGCGGCCGAACATGACCGCCCAGGCGAGCAGGATGCCGCAGGCAAGCGCGGCAGCGGCCGCCGGCTCGTCCCGGCTGCGCCGTGCGAACGAGAGCGTCACCGCGGTCGAGGAGACCAGCCCGCCGGTAATGCCGGTAAGCGCGGTGCCGCGGCCGGCGCCGAGCCAGCGGGTCGCCACATAGCCGATCAGCGAGAGGCTCGAGATCAGGATAACGAGGAGCCAGAGCTTGTAGGGGTTGAGCGCCTGCCACGGATCCAGCGTCCGATCCGGCAACAGCGGCAGGATGATGAAGGTCGCGACCAGCAGCCGGACACCCGCATAGACGTCATCCCAGCCCAGTTTCGCGACCAGCCCATGCAGCGGCTGCTTGTACGCAAGCGTGGCCGCGGTCACGACCCCGAGGCCGATCGCCAGCTCGCGGTGGCCGAGCGTGGTCATGGCGCCGAGGAGGAAGACCGCGACCGCGGCGATCTCCGTGGTCAGGCCGATCGCGCCATTCTGGGCGCGGACGACCAGCGAGTAACCGGCGAACAGCAGCGCTGACACCGGCAGGAACGCCGCGAGCAGCACCCACGGCACGCCGCCGCCCGGCGACAGAAAGCCCGCCACGGCCCCAACCAACGCGAACAGGATGAAGGTCCTGAGCCCGATCCCGTGCAGATCCTCGCTCTTGCGCTTCTCGCGCTCCACGCCGATCAAGGCGCCGATCAGCAGCGCAGTGGCGAAGTTCCAGATGACGCCGACATCGAAGGCCTCGGGCATGGCCGGTGGTCTACACGCCAGTGGCCAGCCGGAGAAGGCGGCTCGAAAGTCGCATTAGGTAGATGGTCGAGGCTGAGAGCATGCCGACGCCAGCAGCACCAAAAGGCCGGCCGCCCGCCACGCCATGCGTTCAAGAATACGGGGCGATCGTCGTGATCTCTCCAAGCGAGCGCTGCTTTCGGACAGCCGCCGGGCGTCAGGTGATCGGGAGATCCCATCGGTCGTGGCGGCCGTCGATGACCCTTTCGAGTGTCACCCGCCCGAGCGAGGGGGGCAGCACGGGCGCGACCACGCGCTCGCCGAAATGCCGCCGGATCCCAAGGGCATGGGAGATGAGCACGTTCGTGTACAGTCCCGGGCCGCTTGAGTAGATTCGCCATCCCCCGTCGACCGCAATCGTGCCGTCACTGACGCGCTGCCACTTCGCGCTCGCCTCGTAACGATCCGGGAAGGCCGCATCGCTGCTGCTGAAGTAGGCGTTGCGCTGGCGGGGCGAGGCATGCGCGATACGCTCTGTGACCGCGATCGGACTAGCGATCTGCAACGCCTCCCACAGCGCATCGGCCTCGCGCAGTGCCGCCATGGCCTCGCCGTAGCGCAGGTGGGCGTGCACGTACATGAGGCCGATTTCGCGCCCGAAGAAGGAAGCCGACTCGGCGCGGCGGAAGACCCGTTCGAGCCCGCCATGGTACGCCACCGGCCGGTCCATCAGGCGCGCCCCATCGGGGAACAACAGGTGTTCGCGGATCAGCCGCAGGTGATGCTGGGCCTGCTCCTCGGTGAACAGCCCGGCGATGATGCTGCGCGTCATCGGCAGCAGCGAGTAGCTTAGGCCGGTGCGGCTGTCGCTCGGGTGCAGCAGCAGCTCGGGTTCCTTGTCGCCCGGCTCGAACAGAGCGTAGCCGGCCACGCTGCCGTCGCGAATCAGGTGCCGGTTGAAGTCCTCGCGTATTGCGGCGGCGAGCTTCGAGAGTTCCTTCGCTGCATCGTTCTGGTCCGCGCGCTTCAGCACTTCGGCGTACCGGTTGAGCTGCTGGAACAGCAGCGCGACCGTCCAGCTGCTCACCATCCAGTCGCGCATTTTCGGGTCGGCCGGCTGCAGCGAGTCGTTCCAGTCGCCTTCGCCGTAGCGGATCAGGTGCGTATCCGCGATGAACCGCTCGCGAACCGTGGCGAGCAGCTTGTCAACGTGCGCCGCGACCGAGTCCTTGCGCGCCGTAGTCTCGGCATCATCCCGCCGCCAGGCGAGCGGCTCGGCGAGAAACGCGAAATCGTTCGTTGCCTCGATGTAGTCGCACAGCGCCTTCAGCGGCCAGACGATCACGTCGCCGTGGCTGTGCTGGTCCCGGATCGCGGCATAGGGCTCGAGCATGAACCACTGCGGCCAGTCGCCGCGAGACTCGTGCTGCTGCGCAAATACAATGCGCAGGATCTCCTTGACCGGCTCGTCGTGCTCGAGCGTCAGCAGGAATTCGACCGGGCCCTGGCACACGTCGCGCGTGCCCCATGCGGCGCCGCCGTACTGCTCCAGGCCGTGCGGCACGGTGAGGTGCACCATGGCGTTGTGCGCAAGCCAGGGAAACAGAGTGTCGAGCGCCGCGACGTCAGGACCCCCGCCGGTGATCCGCAGGCCACGGGTGACATGCGCCCAATAGCGCGCCGCCGGCGCCAGCATGGCCGCTTCCTTGACGCCGCGCGCGTACTTCGCCGCAAGACGGTCCGCGTCTTCGGGATCGGTCATCGAACCCACGACGGTAAAGCTCAGCTCGTCGGTCGCGCGCGTCCGCAGCGCCACGTAGGGACCGCCGCGCGGCGTGCCGTCCGCGTACAGCAGCTCGTCGCCGCCGATCGCTTCGATCGCATCGGGGGTGCTCGTGACCAGATAGTAAATGGCGTCCGGATACCGCTGGCCCCACAGTGACTTCGGGTCGGGGCGGAACGCGAACCGCCGGTCGGCGGCGTCAATCTCGATCCGGCCGGCATGGTCGAGCTCGCGCTCGCCCAGGACCAGATAGCCGAACACCAGGAACCGGCAGGGCTTGCCCTCGACCGCGATGCGCCACTGCATCGCCGGGTCGTCGCCCGAGGCGACCGCAGACACGACGATCGTGCGGTCGTCGAGACGATAGACCCAGCGGCAGTCGCTGAGCCCGATCTCGAAGGCGGACGGCACCGCGAGCAGGCGCCAGCCATGGCCGCCGTCGACCAAGACGCGCAGCCCGCTCGAGCGGGTGATGTTGTAAGGGTCGCGCGAGACCGAGAAGAGTTTGTGAAAGCCCGTGTTGCCGATCGTGAGCTGGGCGGCGAACACCCCGTGCATCCAGCAGGTCGCGCACAGCGTGGTCTCGTCGAGCAGCATGCCCTGGCCGCTGCGCAGGAGCGTGCCGTGGCGGCGCGCCACCATCCGCTCCTTGGCACGCAGCACGACGTGGCGATTGTGGCCGCCATCGGGCGTGAAGAACGAGACGACGCGGCCGTTCGCGCGCTCTTCGTGCGCGCGCTCCGGGTAGCGCGCGGCGATCGTCGCGTCGTTGAGCGATCGGGGCGCGATCGCCGGCGCGTCCTGGAGGACGCTCCGCACCGGCTGGCTCAGCCCGACTTCGCTCGACGCAAAATCTCCTGAGGCTTGCTGCGCGGCATCGATCCTGGCGAGATCGGCATCGCTCGAGGCGGCGGCGTGATCGGGCTCGTACAGGCCAAAGAAGGTCCATGCCGCTTGGGCGCCAGCATTCAGAGTCACGGGCTCGGACTGGATCATCGGGCAGGCGACCTCGTGCTGAAGCCGCTCGCTCGGCAGATCAAGGCCTGGATCGAACTCACCGGTTTCCCGATACTGCGGCCCGAGCAGCTGCATCGCGTCGGTGGCGAAGCCGGAGGCGCCCTCGAAGCAGCCGTGCGCGACCCATGGGTACCCACTGCTCTGCTTCAGGTTCTGCCGGCTCATTACTACCGGGCCGCAGCGCGGATGTCGCGCGATGTGGTGGTCGACGTACTGTGACGCGTAGGCCTCGTTGTTCATGACAAAGCCGCGGTCGCCCAGGCCGACGTCCTGCACGAGGATCGCATCACACGTCACTGGCTCCGCGCCGCGGTTCGCGACCTCGACTCGCCACAGCCAGAGCCGGTGCTGCGGGTGCAGCCACAGCGAGACGCGGTGCTGCACGCTGCTGGTCGTCCCGTCCCAGGCGAAGCGATCGGCGACGCCGCCGAAAGTGACCTTCGCGCCGGGGCCGACCGCCTCGGCGAGCGCCGGCTCGGGCGCGTGGATGCGCAGGTACAGGCGGGTGATCCCGCCATCAAGGGGCGCGCCCTGCACCTGGTTGATCAGCGTCCGGCCGCCCTCGTGCCGGTGCTCGATCGCGAAGACGCAGCCATTGGGCAGCACGCTGATCGTCAGGCCGGACTGGTTCGCGATGCGGCGCAGGCCGAGACCGCTTTCCCCGGGCGTCGCGAAGGTGCGGACAGCGTGGCGCGTCATTCCTGATCTCCCGTCTCCGCCGATGACGGCCACCATCGGCAGCGTACCGCGCAGGCAATAGGCCCACTCGTCGGTACCGTACGCTCCAGAGATCGTCGTGCCAACGCCGCTCGCCACGGCGGATACGCGCACCGGCTTTGCGCGGGCGCGGGCGCGGGTCTGGCGGAAGGACCTCCGGCCAGGCCGGATGCTGCGCCCGAAATCATGGCTCCGGGGACTGACCTACGGCCCGCCAGGGCCAGCACTGGAAATCACCGTCGGGGCCCTACGCGGTGCGCCCGAAGTGTACCCTCGACAGATGTACTGAGCGGTCGCACAGTATCCCGCCCCTCTGCTGCCCACCATGTCTTTCAGGCCGTAGGGTTCGAACCAGTCAGAAGTGGTGAGGTCGCAAGCCCACCACGCGTGAGCGGAGCCCGAACAATGTCCCTGATTCCCGAGCCTGCCGTCTTCCAAGAGAGGCTCGCCGCCCTGCCGCTCGCAACATATCAGGCCGGAGAGACCGTGCTCACCGCCGGCTCGACCACCGGTCGGCTCCTGATCCTCAGGGAAGGTGCTGTCGAAATCGTCAAGGAAGGCGTCCAGATCGCCAAGGTGGCGGAGCCCGGCGCCGTGTTCGGGGAGCTTTCCATGCTGCTGAATCAGCCGCATACGGCAGATATCCGTGCCCTGGAAACCTCTCAGTTCCACGTCGCGGAAGCGGCTGCCCTGCTCGCGCAAGACCCGATTGCGCTGCTTTACGTCGCGGCGATCCTGGCACGACGCCTGGATGGCGCCAATCACGCCCTGATCGAGCTGAAGCGCCAGATCCAGGCCGGCCAGCCACGCAGCGTGATCGCGAAGACGGTGGAGCGGATGGAAGATCTGCTGGGCGGCGCCAGTCTCATGTATGCCGGATACCCGTACGACCCCTTCGCGCCCGGCGTACCGCACGTGTGAATTCGCCGCGCGCTCGGCTTTCTTCCCGTCCAGCAACTCCGGAAGAGAATCCAGCGATCTTCAACTCTTGTTGACGGCGTGCGGCCGTGCCATCGCGCGCCCGCGGGATCGACTGCTCGCGGCAGCCGGAGTTCAGCCCGTCTCACGGATCGACGACGAGCGCTGGGTCTGGCACATTGGCCTGGACAAAGAGGCAAGCAGGTTTTTGAACGATCTGTACCAGGGCGCGGCGATCGAGGAGGCACGGCACGCCTGCTCGTGGTTTCGCCTCGAGTTCCGCGATCCCGCCGGCATGCTCGAGCGGGTGCGCGGACGTCGGGAGACACGAATGTTGCAACGACCTTCGAAAAGAAGGATGGGAGGAAGCTGAATGCCGGCACCGAACATGCCGGCCGGCGAGCTGCCGGTAACTCATCAGGATATCGAAAAGCTAGGCGCGGATACGTTTTCGAAGTTGCTGCTCCGCCATGGGCTGCAGCGCGGTCAAAAGCCGGCTATCCGGGAAAAACATCGCGGCATATGGCGAACCCTGACCTGGCGCGACCTGGCCGAGGAGGTGACCGCGCTGGCGGGAGCGTTGTCCAAGCGCGGGCTGCGGCGCGGTGCACACGTCGCGTTTGTGGGTGACAACCGATCGCGTCTGTACGCGGCAATGGGCGCGGCCCAATGGTTGGGCGCCGTCGCAGTGCCGCTTTACCCGGACGCCAGCGCCGAGGAGATGGGCGCTCCGCTCCAGTGCGCGTCAGCCACCCACGTCTTCGCCGAGAATCAAGAGCAGGTCGACAAGCTGCTTAGGATCCTGCCGAGGTGTCCGACGATCCAGTGCATCGTATACGACAAGGATCGGGGCATGCGGCACTACCGGCAGTCCCTTCTGGTCAGCTACGCGGATTTGCTGCGCGAAGGCCAGGAATTCGCTGCCGCGCGGCGCGACGCCCTGCGCGCCGAAGTGGCGCGCGGCTCCGGCCAGGATGCCGCTTTCCTGTTCTTCACCTCAGGGACCAGTAGTCCCGGCAAAGCCGTCCTTCTCACCCATGAAGCACTGATCGATCGCGCCCGAGTCATGGCCACGACGGAAGGGCTCAAGCACAGCGATATGACCATGGCCTACCTGCCGCCGGGTTGGATCGGACAGTGCCTGTTCAGTTACGTGCTGCCAATGGTCGTGGGTCATTGCGTATGCTGCCCGGAATCCTCGGATTCGTTGCTCGCCGACATGCGCGAAATGGGACCGACCTGCCTGGTGGCGACGCCTGGCGTGCTGGAAGCCCTGCGTAGGGATGTGTCGGCGCGCATGGAGGATACAATTGGGTTCAGTCACCGTCTCTATTTGCAAGGCATGGCTGCAGCCCAGCGGATCAGCACGCACCGCCTTGCCGCCGACACGGCTTCGATGGGCGACCGGATCGTCTCCGCGGTATGCGGCTTCCTCATCAATGCGCCCCTGCGCGACGTGCTCGGCCTGGGCAGGGCGCGGGCGGTCTATACCGTCGGCGACGCCGTCGCGCCGGAAGTGCTGACGTTCTTTCGCGCGCTCGGCATCAACTTGAAGCAGCTTCATGGTTCGACCGAGACCGGGTGCTTCGTCTCGATACCTCGTGACGACGTTGAACCGGACACCGTCGGACGATCGGGCGAGGGCGTCGAACTGAAGATCGCGCCCATCATGACGGCTCCCGTGGAATTCTTGAACGCGCCAACGGCCCTGCAACCCTCGCAGCGCGCTTTCGCGGTCGGGGGACCGATCCTCGAGCTTGACTCGATCTCGCTTCGGTTCGGTGGCGTACAGGCGCTCACTGATGTATCGTTCGACGTGCTCGAGCATGAGGTTCGCGCCATCATCGGCCCGAATGGCGCCGGCAAGAGCTCGATGCTCAATGTCATCAACGGCCTCTACAAGGCACAACAGGGCAGCATCGCCTTCCGGGGCCAACGGATCATGGACATGACGCCGACCCGCGCGGCGCGCCTCGGGATCGCGCGAACCTTCCAGAACATCGCCCTGTTCCGCGGCATGTCGGTGCTCGACAACATCATGGCCGGCCGCGCCCTGCGCGTGCGCGCCAATTTTCTGAAAGTGGCCATGCAGCTGCCGCGTGCGCGGCGCGAAGAGACGGCCAATCGTGAAGCGGTCGAGGAGATCATCGAGTTTCTCCAGATCGAACACGTCCGCAAGACCCCGGTGGCACGCCTGCCCTATGGGCTGCAAAAGCGCGTGGAACTCGGCCGCGCTCTTGCCGCTGAACCGGCGATGCTGCTGCTCGACGAGCCGATGGCCGGCATGAACATCGAGGAGAAGCATGACCTCAGCCGCTTCATTCTCGAGGTCAACGACCACTATGGCACGACAATCGTGCTGATTGAGCACGACATGGGCGTCGTGATGGACATTTCCGACCGCGTCGTCGTCCTCGACTACGGCAAGAAGATCGGCGACGGCACACCCGACGAGGTTCGATCCAACCAAGCCGTCATTGACGCCTATCTCGGCGTGGCGCACTGAAGAACAGCAATGGTCGAATTCTGGTTCTTCATCGAGGTGCTGGTCGGCGGCCTCCTTTCGGGCATCATGTACTCGCTCGTCGCCCTGGGCTTCGTGCTCATCTACAAGGCCTCGTCGGTATTCAACTTCGCGCAGGGCGCGATGGTGTTCTTCGCCGTCCTCTCCTTCGTCGGCTTCATGGAGCTCGGCCTGCCGTTCTGGGCGGCGCTGCCGGTGGCCGTCGGGCTCATGGTCCTTGTCGGCATGGCCACCGAGCGGTTCGTCTTGCGTCCGCTGGTCAGCCAGAGCGAGGACACGCTGCTGATGGCGACCATCGGCCTCGCCTTCGTGATCGAGGGGACGGCGCAGCTGGCTTGGGGCGTCGATGTGCGGCGTCTCGATCTCGGCATCCACGACGTGCCGATCGAGTGGCTGGCCGACACCTTCGGCGTGCTCATCAGCCAACTTGATATCGCCGCAGGCGTGGTTGCCGGCGTCATGGTGGCGATATTGGCGCTCCTGTTCTCGCGGACCAAGGTGGGGCGTGGCTTGCGAGCGGTCGCCGACGACCACACGGCGGCACTCTCGATCGGCATTCCGCTCAAGCATATATGGATGCTGGTTTGGGCGACGGCCGGTGTCGTCGCGCTGGTGGCCGGCATGCTGTGGGGCGCTCGGAGCGGCGTGCAGTTCGCGCTGGTCTGGGTGGCGCTCAAGGCGCTTCCGGTGCTTATCATCGGCGGCTTCACATCGGTCCCGGGAGTGATCGTGGCCGGACTGATCGTCGGCGCGATCGAGAAGATCCTCGAGGTCTATGTGGGGCCCTATTTCGGTGGCGGCATTGAAGGCTGGTCGCCCTACATGATGGCCGTCCTGTTCCTACTGATCCGTCCCGAGGGGCTGTTCGGCGAAAAAATTATCCGGCGCGCCTGACCATGCTCTACCGAGAAGCCGGCCAGTTCCGCACCAGCTACGCGCAGGACGCGCAGCTACTGCCACTTCGCCAGGACCGCATCGGCATGGTGCTGCTGCTGGTCGTGGCCTTCGCGGTCGTTCCCTTCGTGGCCAGCGACTACTGGCTGAGCGCGATCCTTATTCCATGGCTCATTCTGTCGCTCGTGGCCTTGGGCCAGAATATCCTGATGGGCTACGCCGGCCAGTTGTCGCTCGGCTCGGCGGGTTTCATGGCAGCGGGCGCCTTCGCCTGCTACAATATTATCCTGCGCATCGACGGCATTCCGTTCGTGCTGGCGCTTCTGCTGTCCGGCCTTTGCGCCGCCGCGATCGGCATCGTGTTCGGTCTGCCCAGCCTGCGCATCCGTGGACTGTATCTTGCGGTCGCCACTCTGGCGTCGCAGTTCTTCATCGTCTGGGCGCTCGACAAATTCGGCTGGTTCAAGAATTACGATCCGGCGGGCGTGATCACCGCCCAGCCGATCTTCATGTTCGGCCACAATTTCGCTTCTCCCGCCGAGAAATACCTGGTGGTGCTGGCGATCGTGGCGGTACTCACGCTGCTGGCCAAAAACATGGCGCGCGGCAGCACCGGGCGGGCCTGGATGGCGGTGCGCGATATGGACATCGCCGCCGAGGTGATGGGCCTCTCTCTGCTGCGCACCAAGCTGCAGGCCTTCGCCATCAGCTCGTTCTATTGCGGTGTCGGCGGCGCGCTGTTCGCCTTCGCCTATCTGCAGACAGTGGAACCCTCGGCCTTCAACATCGATCTGTCGTTCCGCATCCTGTTCATGGTCATCATCGGCGGACTCGGCACCATCATGGGCTCGTTCCTCGGCGCCGGGTTCATCCTGCTGATGCCGATCTTCCTCAACGTGTTCTTTCACGCGGTATTCGGCCAGGCAGTGGACGCGACCATCACATCGGCGCTCGAACAGGTCATCTTCGGCGTGCTGATCATCCTGTTCTTGATCTTCGAGCCGCTCGGCCTCGCGCGCGTCTGGCTCATGACCAAGGAACGGCTGCGGCTGTGGCCTTTCAAGCACTAGGGACAAACTAACAACCAGGGAGGAAACCGGACATGACCGTGCGATCTCAGCAACCGGAGGAGAAACGGGAGATGACCATTCACCAAAGAACGCTGCTTGCCCTTGGCGTGGCCTCCGCGATTGCCATGGCAGCACCGTCGAGCCAGGCAGAGGAGCAGTATTTCGGCATACCGAGCAGCCGGGTCGGTCCTTATTCCGCGATGGGTACCGGCTACTATGGCGGCATCATCGATTACCTGAACTACGTCAATATGAAGCACGGAGGCGTCAATGGCGTGACGCTGACCTGGGAAGAGTGCGAGACCGAATACAACGCCGCGCGCACGGTCGAATGCTACCAGCGCCTGCTCACCAAGGGCGATCAGAAGATGGTCGTGTTCGACACGCTCGGCACGCCCGGCGCCTATGCCGTGATTGGGCGTATGGCGCCCGACAATGTCGTCCTGGCGCAATACGGCTATGGCCGCACCGATGCCGCCGACGGCAGGGTCTGGCCGTGGGTCTTCAACGCCGCGGGTCACTATTGGGGTCAGATTGCGGTCCAGATGGGCTTCATGGCGGAGCAGGAGGGCGGCATTCCCAATATGAAGGGCAAGAAGATCGTCCACCTGCACATCGACACGGCCTACGGCCGCGAGCCGCTGCCCGCGATGCGCCAGATCGCCAAGGACTGGGGCGTCGAGCTGATCGAAATCGCGGTCCCGCCGCCCGGCCTGGAGCAGCAGTCCCAATGGCTGCAGATCCGCCGCGAGCGGCCCGACTGGGTTACCTTCTGGGGCGCGGGCTCGGGCATGAACTCCACCGCGATCACGACCGCCGCCCGCGTCGGCTTCCCGCGCGAAAAGATGATCTATGTGACCTTCGGCGGCGCGGAGGAGGACATGATCCCCGCCGGCGATGAAGCGATCGGCACTTACGTCGCGGCCAACGCGGTGCCGGGAAAATTCCCGCTGATCGAGGACATCGAGAAGGTCGTCTATGGCGCCGGCAAGGGCAACATGCAGAATCCCAAGCGCGTCGGCACCGTCTACTACAACCGCGGCGTCGGCGCTGCGGTCATGTGGATCGAGGCGCTGAAGAACGCCCAGACGATGCACAACAAGGTCGGCAAGGCGGTGAACGGTCCCGAGTTCCGCGACGGCTACGAGGCGCTCGACATGACGGAGGCCAAACTGACGGAGCTCGGCGTCGAAGGCATGCTCTCGCCCTTCAAGATCACCTGCGCCAAGCACGACGGCGCCCAGCGTTGGCGAATGATGCAATGGGATGGCACCAAGTTCCAGATGGTGTCGGACTGGCTCGCCGCGCCCGATCCCGCTTTCATCCGCAAGCTGATCGAGGAGTCGGCGGCGAAATATGCCGCGGAGAACAACATCACGCCGCGCGAATGCGCCTCTTGATCGGTGGCACCGGCCAGCGCTGCCAGGAGTGGCAATCGCTCGCCGCCCCAGGCTCGCCGGCTCGGGGCTAGGGCGGGATGCCGATGGACGCCGCCGTAGCAAAGGGTCCGCTCCTGGCGGTCAAGAACATCGAGGTGATCTACGACCATGTGATCCTCGTCCTGCACGGCGTCTCGCTCGAGGTCCCGCAAGGGGGCATCGTCGCGC
Organism: Pseudomonadota bacterium; assembly: GCA_046732855.1. Lineage (GTDB taxonomy): Bacteria > Pseudomonadota > Alphaproteobacteria > Geminicoccales > Geminicoccaceae > JBKPNX01. The sequence continues at coordinate 6,899 of JBKPNX010000178.1, read as the reverse complement.
TGCTCGGCGGCAACGGCGCGGGCAAGAGTACTACGCTAAAGTCCATCTCGACGCTGCTCGCCGCCGAGCGTGGCGCTGTGACCAAGGGCTCGATCGAGTTCCGCGGGCGGCGCACCGACAAACTGACGCCCGGCGATCTGGTAAGTATGGGCATGGTTCAGGTGATGGAGGGTCGCCGCTGCTTTGCGCATCTGACCGTCGAGGAGAATCTGATCACCGGCGCCTATAGCCGGCCGATTAAGGGGGCGGAGCTGCAGGCGGCCCTCGATCGGGTCTACGCCTATTTCCCACGGCTGAAGGAACGTCGGAGGAGTCTCGCGGGCTACACTTCCGGCGGCGAACAGCAGATGACGGCGATCGGCCGCGCGATGATGGCGAAGCCCAGCATGCTCCTGCTCGACGAGCCGTCGATGGGCTTGGCACCCCAGATCCTCGCCGAAATCTTCGAGATCGTCCGCGATTTGAACCACAAGGAAGGCGTCAGCATTCTGCTCGCCGAGCAGAACACCAACGTCGCTCTCAAATTCGCCGACTACGGCTACATCCTGGAGAATGGCCGCATCGTGCTCGACGGCCCCGCCAAGGCGTTGGCGGAGAACAAGGACGTGAAGGAATTCTACCTCGGAATTTCGGCCGAGGGCCGCAAGAGCTTTCGCGATATGACGTCGTACCGGCGCCGGAGACGCTGGGTTTGAACTCTAACTAATGGCGCAACGGCGCGTTTGCCTTAAAACCCACCGCCGAAATCAGCAGCCCCCCGCACCACAGACAGGCGGCGACAAAGCCTGCCTTGCGCGGCCCCGCCCGCTCGAGCCAGCCGCCCCAGGTCGCGGCCGCGGTGCCGAGGAAGACGAAGAACAGCGTGTACATCCAGCCGAGATCGCTGATCCTCCAGTCGCAGCTGGTCGTGAACAGGGCCGTCAGCAGGCCGCTGTCGGCCGGGCAGGGGACCGACTCCGTGACGCCGAGGGCGCGCGAGAGTGGCAGCCAGAAAACGCTGAAACCATACGCCATACCGATGCACAGATGGATCGCCAGGCTGCGGGCGGCACGAGCCAGCGATTGAACCCAGGTTTGGCGATGATCCGCGACCGGTCTAGAAGACCCGCTCGGGGAGCTGAAGCGGTCAGCGCTGTATCCATGGCAGGCATAGGCGTATTCTCCCTGCGACCCTGTCACCTCGTGACTCGCGTCTTCCCCCCTGGTGCCCAAAGCAAGCAAGCAATTGGCAGCGCAACATTGGGCACTCCTGCCGCTTTGAGCGACACTTCGAGCACTGTGCATATTCGTGCTCGGTCATGTCCATCAAGGTTACAGGCGTTCGCGGCGCATTGCGGGCTCTCCTTCAGCCGCTCCGCGCCCGTCGCTCCCGCGACCAGCCGGCCAGGTCCTCGCCATCGACCATCTGCCTCCGGCCCGCGGAAAGCGCGCTTCTCTCGATCGGCGCGGTCATGGCCGGCTCGGTGGTGGCTGGATCCCGCATGCTGCAAGCTACAGGCTAACGCTCGTACCCTGGATTCGGCACTGCCAAGCCTAAAAAACTACCCTGATGGCAATCTGGTCGGGATCGCCCGGCGCGCATGATTGTGATGCTGCCCTCGCCCCGTCCACGATTGGCGCGCGTCGAGAATGGCCTATAACGACCTGTGCCGCGCGGCTCGCCGCAGATCATCGTCCAGCTTTCGGGGAGGGCCATCATGCCCGTCGACGTGAAGTACACCACCACCGCCACCGCGACCGGCGGCCGCGATGGCCGCGCCGCGACCAAGGACGGCGCGTTCGAGGTCAAGCTGGCGCGGCCCAAGGAGCTGGGCGGCCGCGGCGATGGCAACAACCCGGAACAGCTGTTCGCCGCTGGCTACGCGGCCTGCTTTCTCGGCGCGATGCAGCACGTCGCCGCCCAGGGCGGCCCGAAGGTGCCGGCCGACACGTCCGTTACCGCGACCGTTGGCATCGGCCCGCGCTCGGAGGGCGGCTTCGGGCTCGACATCGGCCTCGACGTGGCGCTTCCCGGAGTGGATCGGGCCGCGGCCGAGGCTCTGGTCGAGAAGGCGCACCAAGTGTGCCCGTACTCGAACGCTACGCGCGGCAACGTACCGGTACGCCTGCGCGTGGTGTGAACCGCCTCAGGCGCGGCGCCGCCAGCCGTCCTGAGCGTCAATGCGGAGGGCGCAGCAGGCGGAAGAACGCACGGACCTCGGTCGCCAAGGCGTCGGGCTGCTCCAGCGCCGAAAAATGCCCGCCCTTCGGCATCACGCTCCAGCGCCGGATGTCGCTGTAGGTGCGTTCGGCGAGCGAGCGGGGCGGGCGCAGGATCTCGCGCGGGAACTGGCAGTAGCCGGTTGGCACGTCGATGGTCACGCCCTCGGGAATCGGCCAGGGTCCGTGCATGCGCGCGTAGTACGGCCAGAACGACGAGCCGATTGCCCCGGTGAACCAGTACAGGCTGATGTTCGCGAGTAGCTGGTCCTTGGTGAACACCGACTCGAGATCGCCGCCGCGGTCGGACCAGACGTGGAATTTCTCGACAATCCAGGCTGCGAGCCCCGCCGGCGAGTCGGTCAGCCCGAAGGCGAGCGTCTGCGGGCGCGTGCCCTGGATCCACTGATAGCCGGTCTCTTCCTTGAGGAAGACGGCGAGCTCGTTCAGGTAGCGCCGCTCTTCCGGCGTGGGCTCGGCCACCATGGTGGGGTCGCGCCGGATCGCCAGCAGGGTGATGTGAATGCCAATCATGCGCGCGGCATGGGCATGGCCGAGGCGCGACGCGACGAACGCGCCCCAGTCGCCGCCCTGCGCGGCAAAGCGCTCATACCCGAGGACGCTCATCAGTTCGGCCAGGCAGTCGGCGATCGCCTCTAGCGCGAAGCGCGGCTGACCTTCTGTGAACGACAAGCCATAGCCGGGCAGCGAGGGCGCTACGACCGTGAACGCATCGGCCGGATCGCCGCCGAAGCGCGCCGGATCGGTCAGGCGGGGAATCAGGTCCAGGAGCTCATACACCGAACCAGGCCAGCCGTGCGCCAGCAGGAGCGGCATCGGATCGGGCCCCTTGCCGGGAACGTGCAGGAAGTGGACGTCGATGCCGTGCAGCGGCGCCTTGTACTGCGGAAAGGCGTTGAGCCGCGCTTCCTCGGCGCGCCAGTCGAAATCGCGCTGCCAGTAGCCGACCAGCTCTTGCATGTAGGCGAGGTCGCTGCCGTAGGCCCACGGCGCCCCTGGCGCCTGGTCCGGGAAACGCGTGCGCGCGAGGCGCTCGCGCAGATCGGCGATCGCGGCATCGGGCACGTGCAGCGTGAAGGGTTCGGGTTGCCTGCTCATGATGTCTCCCCTCCGAATGCCGCGACCTTTCAGTCCGCGCCTGCCCTGACCTTCAATGAAGAACCTGGACTAGGCTGGCCACCCCATCAGGATAGTCGTTTGACGATCGCGTTCCCGGCCCGACCTGGCATCGCCCCTCTCTGGCAATGGCCGCGAAGCCGTCATCCCGCAGTGTGCGGCTGCCAGTGCCCCCGGTGCCACCAGGCGATCCCGACCAGCGCGAGGGCGAGCGCGGTCATGATCATGCCCAGACCTTCCCGCTCCTCCTCCACGTGGATCCAGTTCGCCGGGAGGGAGGGCCAGAGATACAGGCTGCCGAGAATGGCGGCGGCGAGAGAGGCCGCGTACGACGTGATGGTGAGCGGCCGAGCCTGCAGCAGGTCTGGCCGAAATGCCGCGAAACCGGCCCACGCGGCCGGGATCGCGTAGATCAGGAACCACAGCAGGGCATCGGGATCGTTGTACTGCACGAGAGCGAACAGCGTCAGAACCACGCAGAAAAAGCCATTGACATAGTGCATCGGTTCGCTCCACGCCTTAGATGGCCGGTGGCCGCACTGGCGATCCTGCCGGATCGCGACGGGCATGCCCGCAAATGATTGGCGCAGAGCGGGGTCCGCGGCAAGCATGGAAAACCGCCTCGAGGCGCCGCGGCGCCGGACGCGAGGGAGACAGAGACGCATGGGTCCGAGGGCCGAGCTCAACGCCGACCGAGGCACCGTCCACCTGCAGCGGTTCACGATCGGCTACGAGTACCCGGTGCATTTCACCGAGCGCGTGTTCGATCCCGCTAACCCGGTGCTGGTCGAGGTCCTGGCGCGCCACGAGCCCGAACGGCGTCATCGCTGCGTGGTCTTCGTCGACGACGGCGTGCTCGATGCGCGCCCCGGGTTGGTCGAGGAGATCGTCGGCTACGCCCGTCACCACGCCACGCGCATGGAGCTTGTGGCGGCGCCGTTCCCGGTACCCGGCGGCGAGCGGGTCAAGTCCGAGCTGTTTTTCGTCGAGCAGATGCAACAACGCCTGTTCGAGCATCGGATCGACCGTCATTCGTACGTGATCGCGATCGGCGGCGGCGCGGTGCTGGACGCGGTCGGGCTGGTCGCCGCCGTGACCCACCGCGGGGTGCGCCTGATTCGGGTGCCGACAACGGTGCTTGCCCAGGACGACTCAGGCGTCGGCGTCAAGAACGGCGTCAACTTCCGTGGCGTCAAGAACTTCGTCGGCACGTTCGCGCCACCGTTTGCGGTCCTGAACGACCTCGATCTGCTGCCCCTTCTGTCCGAGCGCGACAAGATCGCCGGCATGGCCGAGGCGGTGAAGGTGGCGCTGATCCGCGACGGCGCGTTTTTTGCCTGGCTGGAACGCAATGCCGACGCGCTGATCACGTTCCAGCAGCCGGTGCTGGCGCAGATGATCCGGCGTTGCGCCGAGCTGCACATGCGCCAGATCGCCCACGGCGGCGATCCGTTCGAGACCGGCAGCGCGCGGCCTCTGGATTACGGTCACTGGTCGGCGCACAAGCTGGAGAGCCTGACCAAGCATCACCTGCGTCACGGCGAGGCGGTCGCGATCGGGATGGCGCTCGATGCCAGGTACTCGGTGCTGGCCGGCCTGTTGGCCGAAGGCGAAGACCACCGGATCTGCGCCCTGCTCGAACACCTGGGCTTTCGGCTCTGGCATCCCGCGCTCGAGGCGCGCGGCCCTGACGGCGGTCTCGCGGTGCTCGAGGGCCTGCGCGAGTTCCGCGAGCACCTCGGTGGCGAGCTCACGGTGACGCTGCTCGAGGAGATCGGGTCCGGCATCGAGGTGCATGCGATCGACGAGACGCGCATGGTGGCGGCGATCAATTGGCTGAAGGAGCGCGCGCAGTCGCCATGAGGCTGAAGGAGCCTAATCTCGGCCATCTCACCTATTGCACCAACATTCACGCCGGCGAGAGCTGGCCGGAAGTGCGGGCGACGCTCGCCCGCAACTTGCCCGAGGTGCGGCGGCAGGTGGCGCCGGACCAGCCGTTCGGCGTCGGGCTCAGGCTCTCCGCGGTCGCGGCAGCGGCCCTCGCCGAGCGCGCCGCGATGGACGAGCTGAAGGCGCTGCTCGCCGCGAGCGACTGCTACGTCTTCACCATCAACGGCTTTCCCTACGGCCCCTTCCACGGCCGCCGGGTCAAGGAAGCGGTCTATCAGCCCGACTGGCGCCACGAGGAGCGGTTGGCCTACAGCGACCGCCTCGCCGACCTGCTCGTCGAGCTGCTGCCGGACGACCCGGATCTGGACGGCAGCATCAGCACCGTGCCCGGGACGTTCAAGCCGCTAGCCGCGGCGCCGGGCGCGATCGAAGACGTCGCGCGCAATCTGATCCGCCACGCGGCGCACCTCGTTGGCATCCGCGAGCGCACCGGGCGGACGATCGCGCTGGCGCTCGAGCCGGAACCCTGGTGCTATCTGGAGACGGTCGACGAGACCGTGCGCTTTTTCGAGCGGCACCTGTTCGGCGCCGCCGCGGTACGGCAGCTCACGGAACTGACCGGCCTGGCGCGGGGCGATGCCGAAGCCGCGCTCAGGCGGCACCTCGGCGTGTGCTACGACGTCTGCCATGCCGCGGTCGAGTTCGAGGATGCGGCGGCTAGCCTGCGCGCGCTGGCGGCGGCCGGAATCAGCGTGCCGAAGCTGCAGCTGAGCGCGGCGCTGCGGATCGCCGCGGTCGGGCCGGAGACGGCCGCGCAACTGCGGCCATTCGATGAGCCGGTCTACCTCCACCAGGTGATCGAGCGGCGCGGCGACCGGCTCACGCGTCACCTCGATCTGCCGGACGCGTTGGCCGGCGTCGCGGACAGCGTCGGGGCGGAATGGCGCGTGCACTTCCACGTGCCGATCTTTCTCGCTGAGCTGCGGGATTTCTCCACCACGCAGGCGTTCCTGCGCGAGATCCTGGCGCTGCATCGCCGACAGCCGATCTCCCGACATCTCGAGGTCGAGACCTACACCTGGGACGTCCTGCCCGCGCACTATCGCCAGGTCGACGTGGCGAGCGCGATCGCGCGCGAACTCGCCTGGGCGATCGAGCAGCTCGACGCATGAACTGGCAGGTCGCGCTGCGGCTCGGCCGGGTGTCCAACCTGCCGACCGTGTGGACCAACACGCTCGCCGGCGTCGTGCTGGCGGGCGGCAGCGTTGCCGATCCAAGAACCGCGCCGCTCGTGGTGGCGCTGTCGCTGTTCTATGTCGCCGGCATGTACCTGAACGACGCGTACGATGCCGAGGTCGACGCCCGCGAGCGGCCCGAGCGGCCAATCCCGTCGGGCCAGGTCAGCGCGGAAACCGTGTTCACGCTCGGCTTCGGGTTGATCGGGCTCGGTCTCGCGTTGTTGCTCTGGATCGGCTATGGCGCCCCGGCCGGCACCGGTCTCGGCCCGCTGATGGGCGGCCTCGGGCTCGGCGCCGCGATCGTGCTGTACGACCGGCGGCACAAGGACAACCCGCTGAGCCCGGTACTGATGGGACTCTGTCGCGTGCTGGTCTACGTCACCGCCGGGCTCGCGGTCGCCTCCGAGCTGCCCTCCGCGCTCCTGATCGGCGCGT
>JBKPNX010000177.1:0-13336 GCA_046732855.1 Pseudomonadota bacterium | reverse complement strand
GCCGTACGCCGCGAGCCGATCGAGCTGGAGCTCCGGAGCGGCGCCGGCCTCGCCATCCAGGTAGGCGCGGCTCAGCAGTTTCATCAGGTTGTGGTAGCCGACCCGGTTCTGCACCAGCACCGGCAGCCACGACGGTAGCGGCGGCCGACCATTGCCGCGCGTCTGCTCGTCGCCGGCGATCGGCAGCAAACAGCCGATGATCGGCTGTACGCCGGCCTTCGCAGCGCTCTCGCTGAACTCCAGCGCGGCGAACAGGTTGGCGCGGTCGGCGATCGCCACCGCAGGCATGCGCTCGCGCGCGACCCGGGCGACCAGTTCGGGCAGACGCACGGTGCTGTCGAGCAGCGAATAGCTGGAACGCACCCGGAGGTGGACGAAGGCGGCGTGGCTCAAGCAGCAGCTCCCGCGAACGACCTGCAGCGCAGGCTATGTCAGCTGGCGCTAGGGCTCAACCGGTTCCCGCGAGGCTTGCCCGCGTTCCGCTCATTTCGAGCATTGCAACGACCGGCCCGCGGCGGCCGGTCTGTGTCTGCACTTCTGCGATCGACGGGTTATTCTCCTGACGTTCATCGGCCCGCTGCGCAGATTCGGCGGCGCTGCCCTCGAGATCCCACGCTACGGTCAGGGGCAATGGCGTCAGCCTGTCGCCGGGAGCGCAAGCCAGCGCACCGCGACCATAGCCCGCTCAATCCTGGCTGGGCGAGAGGCGTGGTCGGGATCGCTACGCGGGGAGCGTCGCGTGTCCCGACGTCATTGGACTCGCCGGATCAGCACCCGAGTGGCGACGAGCTCGGGCCATTCGACCGGCTTTTCCGCCGACGCGGACCCGCGCCACGGTACCCGCCTGCGCGTCCCTTCAGGCGGCTGCGACCGACTGTACGACGTCTGCGCGCCCGGCGGGCTGTGCGCCGGTGGCGCCGTCGTCAGCGGCGACCACCTCGGCCAGGGCCGCGACCACCTTGACGTCGTACAGATGCGGGTGCCCGGCGAGGTACAGAAGCGCCTGGCCCGCGCTGATCTCATGGCGATGGCCGCGCGCCTCGGTCAGCGCGCAGAACGCGTCGACCGCACCAAGGATGCGCGCCAGCGGCCGGATCTGGCCAGCAGACAGGCCCGCCGGATAGCCGCTGCCGTCTAGCCGCTCGTACATCTGCCCGAGCGCTTCGCTGACCGGCAGCTCGAAATCGATCGGCCGAATCACCTCGAGCGCGTGATCGACGTGTCGGCGCAGCGCGCGGATCTCTGTCTCTTCGAGCGGTTCCCGCTTGGTCAGGATGTGCTGGGGCACGAAGATCTTGCCGACCTGCGACAGGCAGGCGGTGAGGTCGAGCGTGGCGAGGTCGCGCTCGGCCAGACCCAGGGCAGCGCCGACCCGGGTCGCGTGGCGCTGCAAGCGTCGGGTGTGCCCGACCAGGAACGGATCGCGCAGCTCGATCGCCCGGATCAAGGCATCCACGGTCGCCCGGATCAGACGGTCGAGCCGGGCGCGCTGCTCGATCAGGTCGGTCTCGTCGCGCATCACCGCGACCAGACCGGCGGGCCTGCCGCCCTCATCGCACACGCGCACCCGCGAAGTGGCGAGGTAGCGCGTGCGCCCGCCCAGTTCGACCTGGACAGGCTCCGCCTTCACCGCCAGGCCGTCCAGCGCGCGCTGATCGCTGGCGGCCTGTCGCGCGGCCACCTCGCCGGGAAACAGCTCGGCGTCCGTACGGCCCAGAATGTCCCCTGCCGACCTGGCCAGGGCGTCGGCGAACGCAGGGTTGACGTAGGCATAGTGCCCGTCAGCGGTCTTCAGACAGAGCATCTCCTGCATGGCATTGGTGATGCTTTCGAGCAGACGCCGCTGGCGTTGGATGCCCGTAGCCAGATCGCGATACTGAGTCGCGAGCTCGCGCTGGTGAGCGCTGCTGCGGCGCCACCAGAATGCGGCAAAGGCCAGCGCCAGGGCGAGCCCCGCCAGCCCGGCCAGAGCCACTGCCGCCAGCGCGAACTGCCGTAGCGGGGCGAGCGCGGCGGTCGCATCGATCTCGTGCACGACCGTCCACGGCAGGCCAGGCACCGCCGCGCCGACCACGAACAACTCGCTGCCGTCAACTTTGCGCAACGGCCCGTACGGCCGCGCCTGGCCCGGCGCGAGCGGCTCGCTGAGAGTAAAGCCGACCACGCGCGGATCCGGCCCCGGGATCACCTGCTCAGGTCCCTGCTCGCCCCATTGGATCAGGCGGAGGCGCTCGCCCATGCCGAGCACCGACCCCGGGTCCAATAAACTCGCCAGCTGCTCCGCGACCGGCACCACCATGAACAGAACCGCGGCGATTTCGGGTCGGTCCCCGGCGACCCAGGGCTGGGCGACCGGCACCGGCAAGGCGAGGTCCATGAGCAGTCGCGCGCCGAGCATGGCGTCGTTGCCGTCGCCGGCCCGAACCGGTGAGACGGCCCGCTCGAGCTGGCCGTCGAGCAGCTCGCTCGGATTGTAGGGCAGCGGCGTGGCAGCGCCGCTCAGCAGCAGCGAACGCCCGTGCAGGTCGACCAGTCCGGCGCCGACCAGCCCGTTCTGGTGAGTGAAGTCGTCGATCATCTGCTGGAGATACGGCAGCTGCTCGACCATCGGCGGGGCGAGCGGTTCGGCTGGCCCGTGCAGCGCCGACTCGCTGGCGAACACGCGGAGCAGATCTGCTTCGGTCAGGCGGCGCCCGGTCTGGGCGAGGCCGTTGACCCAGGTGGCCAGGACTTCTGCGCGACCGCGCGCCATGGCCTCCATGCGCGCGCCCTGCGCTGCTTGCAGGCTCGCGCGGCGATCGTCGACCAGGACTTTGACCAGCACGCCGGCGAGGCCCGCGATCAGGGCCAGAGCGATCAAGCTCGCCGCGATGAATGGGCCAGGTTGAGGCCGCTCGGATCGCTCCGCGTGGTCAACGCCGCCGAACGGATCATCCGGCGCTGCGGCCATCGCTGGCTTGGGTCCGTGCGCGCGCACCGATCGCTCAATTGGCTTTCGCGCTCGGCGTCATCCGCTCGGATCGCGCCGACACCTGTGTGTCGGCCGGCGGCACGTGGGCCCAGCGCGTGGTTTCATTGATCGAAAAATACGGCACGTAATGGCTGATCCGATCCTGCGGCAGCACGGCGTTGGTCAGGTTGTCGAGAACGTACACCTCATCGTCGAGGTAGACCGCGAGCACGGCATGTGCGAGGTCGCGCACCACGTCCCGGACCACGACCAACCGCAGCTGCTCGGCGGGGAAGCCGAGCTGGCGCAGGCTGACGTATTTTGCGATGGCATAATCTTCGCAGTCCCCGGAGTAGCGAAGGAACTCGAGCGGCGTCGCCCAGTAATCGCGGCGGCCATAGTTCTGATCGTCAGCCTTGTAGCGCCACTCGTTTAAGAATCGGTTAACCGCCTGGAGCTGTTCAATTGGCGGGCGACCGATCTGGCTCTTGATCAGGGATTGCCAGGCCACCGCCGCGCGCGAGGGGCACGGCTCGCTCGCCCGCGCGCACGCTCGGACGTGGCCTGCTCCCGCTCGATCTGGCGCAGCGCGCGCTGCCATTTAGGTAAGGCGTCCAGCGACTCGGTGCGGAACTCCGCGGTGCCGAGCAGCGGCGGCGGCGCGGCCCCGGCGGACGCTGCCGAGGTCAGCAGCGCCGCAAGCGCCGCCACGGCCGTCATGGCCTTGTTCATTTCACTCCCTACCTGGGTCGTTATCGGGACCTGAGGCGTTTGGTTGGCCCCGAGGGTAGGGAGCGCGCGGTGAAGGAACGGTTGCGGGAGCGGCCGAGCCTGTGCCGGAAACGTACCTCGGTAGGTCAGCGCAGTTCGGGGTAGGTCAGCGCCGTCTGACGCGCAGCACGTAGCCGATCACCTCGGCGACGGCCCGGTACTGCGCGGGCGGCACCTCGGCCCCGAGCTCGACGGCGCCGTGCAGCGCGCGCGAGCGGCGGGTTGCGTACGACCGGCACGCCATGCTCCCGCGCGGTCGCGCGAATCCGCTCGGCGAGGCCGCCAATGCCCTTGGCCACCAGCCGAGGCGCCGCCATGGTGGCGTCGTAGCGCAGGGCGACCGCGACGTGAGTCGGGTTGGTCACCACCACCGTCGCCTTGGGCACCTCCGCCATCATCCGCCGCCTCGACCGCTCCAGACGGAGGCTCTTCAGGCGCGCCTTCAGGAACGGGTCGCCCTCGGTCTGCTTGAACTCGTCCTGGAGCTCGCGCCGCGACATGCGCAGCTGCTTGTGCTGCTCAAAACGCTGGTAGAGGCTGTCGAGCACCGCGCTCAGCGCGGCCAGCGCGGCGACGCCGATCAAGAGACGCAGCGCCAGCGTGTGCAGCAGGGCAAGCAGCGAGCCGATCTCGAGGCCGATCGCGGTCAGCACGCGCGGCGCGGCCGGCCACAGCAGGAACGCGGCGGCGGCGCCGACCAGGACGATCTTGACCAGACCTTTGAGGAATTCCACGAGCGAGCGCAGCGAAAACAGCCGCTTGGCGCCGGCCGTAGGCGAGATGCGCTCGAGCTTGGGCGCCAGCGGGGCAGCGCTCCACATAGGACCGTGCTGGATCACGCCGCTCGCCAGAGCCGCGCCGAGAAACAAGAGCACCGCCGGCAGCAGGATCCAGCCAAGCGTCCCAAGGAGCGCGTGCAGTGTCGGCGCCAGGTCGCCCGCATCGAGGGCGAATGCGTGCGGCCGCTCGATGAAGGGCCGCAAGGCTTCGGCGAGGCGCAGCGCGACGCCAGGCGCGAGGGCGCCGACGAACAATGCTCCCGATGCCAGCACCAGGGCGTGATTGACCTCGCGCGAGCTCGCGACCTGCCCCTGCCGGCGCGCCTCCTCCAGGCGGCGCTGGCTCGGTTCTTCGGTCTTCTGCGACTGATCCTGATCCTCGGCGATGGCCGTTCACCCGCCCAGGCCGAGGCGCGCGAGACCGTCCCCGAAGAACGCGAAGAAGGCGAGCAGGCCCGCCGCGAACGACAGCATGAGCGTCGCGAACGCCGCGAGGATCTGCAGCGGCAGTGCGATGAAGAACACCTGGAAGGTCGGCATCAGCCGATTGAGCACGCCCATCGCGAGATACGTCAGCACGCTCACGAGCAGGATCGGCGCGGCGAGGCGCAGGCCGAGGGCGAAAGCCTGGTCGACCAGGCGCGCAAGCAACTCGGCCATGTCCCCCCAGGGCAGCGCGTCGCCGGGCGGCAGGGTCGCGTAACTTGCCGCCAGCGCCTCGACCAGCAGATGATGGGAATCGGTGACGAACAGCAGGACCAGCGCCGTGGTCGTCAGGAAATTGCCGGGCAGCGTGCCCTGGGTCGCCTCGTTGGGATCGAAGATCGCCGCCGTCGCCAGGCCGGAGTGAAGCGCGATGGTGGTGCCGGCGATGTGCAGCGCCGCGAAGATCACCTTGGTCGCGGTCCCGATGAACAGGCCGAGCACCACCTCGGTGGCGAGCAGGCGCGCCAGCGCCAGCGGCTCGTCCGGCGGGACCGGCAACGAGGGGCCGAGCGGACCGGCCAGCGCCAGGCTCAGCCCGAATGCCAGCAGCAGCCGCACGCGGCCGGCGACGTAGATTTCGGCCAGGCCCGGCATGATCGCCATCGCGCTGCCGATGCGCACGAAAATCAGCAGCAGCCGGAAGGCCTCTGCGGTGAGCAGCTCGGGCAGCATCGGCGCGAGCGCGCGCTCAGCCGAGGCCGGCGATCCGGCGGAACATATCTTCGCCGAAGCCGACCAGCGTGGCCGTCATGAACGGCAGGGCGAGCAGCGTGGTCAGGAAGATCGCCAGGATCTTCGGCACGAACGAAAGGGTCATCTCCTGCATCTGAGTGAGCGCCTGGAGCAGGGCGACCACGACCCCGACCACGAGGGCGACGAGCATGATCGGCGCGCCGAGCTTGATCAGGACGAAGATCGCCTCGCGCGCGACGTCGAGCACCTGGTCTGGCGTCATTGGGCAATCCTCAGCCGACCAGGATCAGATCGGCATGCGCAGGATTTCCTGATACGCCGCGATCATCCGATCGCGCACCGCCACCACCGTCTGCAGGGTCAGCTCGGCCGCGTTGACCGCCTCCACCACCTCCTGGAGACTGGTCTGACCACTGACCGCGGCCGTTGCGATCGCCTCACCCTTGTGGCCGGCCTCGATCGCATCGCCGAGCGTCTGCTCGAGCAGCGCGCCGAAGGCGGGCGTGGCGGAGACATCGTCCGCTCGGGGCCGCTGCAGCGCCTGATTGTAGGCGGCGATCGCCGGGTTCAGCCGTAGCGCGTCAGTCACGCTCCGCTCCTCAGATGCCAAAGCTGGTCCGCCAAGAACTCAACGCAGCAGGTCCAGCGTGCGCTGAACCATCGAGCGCGCCAGGGTGAGCGCGTTCAGGTTGGCTTCGAACGAGCGCTGCGCCTCGCGCAGATCCATCATCTCGAGCAGCGGATTGACGTTCGGCATCAGCACGTAGCCGTCGGCGTCCGCGGCCGGGTGGCCCGGTGAATAGCGCAGCGGGAACGCCGAGCGGTCGACCCCGATGCGCGCGACGCGGACCCGCTCGAGCCCGAGCTCGCGATCGAGCTGGTTGGCGAACGTGATGGTCTGCCGGCGATACGGCTCGCCGCCCGGACGAAGCGCGGTCGAGTCGGCGTTGGCGAGGTTCTGCGCGACAAGGCGCATGCGCGCGCCCTGCACCTTCATGCCCGCGGCGGCCATTTGCATCGCTTGCTCGAGGTCCATGGCTGAGGGCTCCATCAGGTCTGGTGGCCGAGCGCGATGCGCACGAGGCCGAGGTATTTCCGGTACAGATTGCTGGTCAGCTGGTAGTCGAGGGCAGTCTGTGCGGCCTTCGCGCTCTGCTCCTCGAGGACTACAGCGTTCCCGTCCGGCGCCACTTCGTACTCGCTCGCCTGCGGGTGCCCGGCGAGGCCGATCTGGACCAAGGGCGCGCCGTTCAGGTGACCCGGGTCGGTCTGGGCCAGCACGAGGCTGCCGGGCCGGCCGGCGATGCCTTCGACCAGGCGGGTGAAATCGGCCGCGCGCAGGTCTTTCGGCTGGTAATCCGGGGTGTCGGCGTTCGCGATATTCTGGCTGAGCACCGCCTGACGCTGTGACAGCCAGCTCAGGCGAGCCGAGATCAGCTGGAACAGCCCCGCCTGCGTCGGCAACATCTGGCGAGATCATCCTGGCAGGTCCGGCGCGGCGCGCGCCTGGACAAAGCAACGGGCGCAGAGATTAGAAAAACGCGGTTAACAGCCGCTTAAGCGCTCCGCGCTAAGTCATGGCCGACGCCGCTGACGGACGGGCCGGGAGATCGCGATGCTCTATCTGAACCGCAAGGTTGGCGAGGCGGTGATCGTCAACCACGACATTGAGGTGCGCGTGGTCGCGATCTCCGGCAAGACCGTCAAGCTCGGCTTCACTTTCCCGCCCGAGGCGAGCGTGCTACGCGAAGAGGTCGTGGAAGCGATCAAGCTGGCGAATCGGGCTGCCGCCAAGACTGCCGGCGCGCTGCCTGCGGTCGTCGGCATGGCGGCTCAGCCGGGCAAGTCGGGCTCGGGGCCGCCCGACGGATGAAGTCATGGAGCCATCGCCGCGCGTCGGCCTGATCATGGGCAGCCAGTCCGACTGGGCGACCCTGCGCCACGCCGCGGCGGTGCTCGATGAGCTGGCGATCCCGCACGAGGATCGGATCGTCTCGGCGCATCGCACGCCCGCGCGCCTGGTCGAATACGCCACGTCGGCGCGCGCGCGCGGGCTGCAGGTGATCATCGCCGGCGCGGGCGGCGCCGCGCACCTGCCCGGGATGGTCGCCGCCATGACCACGCTGCCGGTGCTCGGCGTGCCGGTCGAGACTCACGCGCTGCACGGTCTGGAGAGCCTGCTCTCGATCGTGCAGATGCCGGGCGGCGTGCCGGTCGGCACGCTCGCGATCGGACGCGCCGGCGCGATCAACGCCGCCCTGCTCGCCGCATCGATCCTGGGATTGCAGGATGGGGCAGTCGCGCGCGCACTGGAGGCTTGGCGGGCGGCGCGCACCGCGGCGGTGCCCGAAACGCCGGTCGGTGATGGCGAGGGCGGCGCGTGAGGCTCGCGCCCGGGGCGGTGATCGGCATCCTCGGCGGCGGTCAGCTCGGGCGCATGACCGCGCTCGCCGCCGCCCTGCTCGGCTACCGCACCCACGTGTTCGCGCCCGAGCCCGACGGCCCGGCCGCCCAGGTCACCAGTCTCGCGACCATCGCGCCGTACGACGATGCGACGGCGCTTGCGCGGTTCGCCCGTTCGGTCGACGTGATCACCATCGAGTTCGAGAACCTGCCGCTCAAGTCGCTGGTCGAACTCGCGCGCGCAGTGCCGATGCGGCCGGCGCCGGACGTGCTCGCGATCTGCCAGGATCGGGTCCGGGAAAAGGCGTTTCTGGCGCGGATCGGCGTTCCTACGGCGCGCAACTGGACCGTGCGCGATGCGCGCGAGCTGGCCCGGGCGCTCGCTGAGCACGGCGGCCGCGGCGTGCTGAAGACGGCGCGTTTCGGCTACGACGGCAAGGGTCAATTGCCGCTCGAGCCGGGCGCCGACGCCGCAGCCGCGTGGGCCCGCTTCGGTGCGCAAGTCGGGGTGGTCGAAGCGTGGGTCGATTTCGCCGCCGAGATCTCGGTGATCACGGCGCGCGCTGCGGACGGCCAGCAGGTGAGCTACCCCGCGGTCGAAAATCAGCACCGTGACCACATCCTGGCCCGCACCATCGCGCCGGCTCCGATCGCGCCCGAGCTGGCCGCCGACGCGACCGCGCTCGCGCAGCGCATTGCCGCCGCGATGGAGGTGGTCGGCCTGCTCGCCGTCGAGATGTTTGTCACCCGCGACGGTCGGCTGCTGGTCAACGAGCTCGCCCCGCGCCCGCACAACTCCGGCCACTGGACCATCGATGCCTGCGCGGTCAGCCAGTTCGAGCAGCTCGTGCGCGCGGTCTGCGGCCTGCCGCTCGGCCCACCGACGCCGTTCGCGGCTGCGGTCATGGACAATCTGCTCGGCGCGGGGGTCGAGGCTTGGCCCGAGTTGCTCGCGGAGCCCGGCGCGCGCGTGCATCTCTACGGCAAGCGCGAGATCCGGCCCGGCCGCAAGCTCGGCCATGTGACGCGATTGACCCCGCTGCTGCCGACGCCTGACAGCTGAATGCGCGGCGGTCGAGAAACTCGGGCCGGACACGTCGGCGTGCCGGTTGAAGGCCGATTCAGCCGGCGCAGGCTGCAGGCGAAGTGCCTCTACCGCAGGCAGCGCGCGCGGTGGCGCTGCCGAGCGCAGATCAGGCGATGATATCGGGCAGCCGGTCGCTTTCCAGCCGCGCGATGCGGTCCTTGAGCGCCAGCTTCTGCTTCTTGAGGCGCTGGACCTGCAGCTGGTCGGGAAAACCCTGCTCGATCAGCTGCGCGATCTGTTCGTCAAGAGCGCGGTGGGCCGCGCGCAGCTCCGCGAGCTTCCGATCAATTTCCGAGCAGTCAGGGGAGTCGGTCATGGGTGATCACCCGGATCACGATCACCTCAGCCGCAATTGTCGTCAGCATGATACAATCATAATGGCAAAACCAGCGTTGACCAAACACAATCAGCCGCCGATATGGGGCGGCACGGCGTCGGGGCCCTGAGGAGAAACGGCTTGCGTCTCGGCTTGCTGACCAGCGGTGGCGACTGCGCCGGGCTGAATGCGGTGATCAGGGGCGTGGTCAAGCGCGCCGTGGTCGGCTACGGCTGGCAAGTCTTCGGCATCCGTCAGGCCACCCACGGCCTGCTGTCGCGACCGGTCGATGCGATCGAGCTGACCCCCGACCGCGTTGCCGGCATCCTGCCCATGGGCGGCACCGTGCTGGGCACGACCAATCGCGCCGATCCGTTCGCCTATCCTGGCCCATCGGCTCCGGTCGACCGTTCGGCCGAGATCGCGGGGGGCTACCATGCATTGGAGCTCGATGCGCTGATCGGAGTAGGCGGCGACGGCAGCCTCGCGACCCTGCGCCGCCTGGCCGAGCTGGGCGACTGGCGCCTGATCGGCATTCCCAAGACGATCGACAACGATCTTGGCCACACCGAGCGGGCGATCGGCTTCAGCACCGCGGTCGAAGTGGCGACCGAGGCGGTCGACCGCCTGCACGTCACTGCGGCCAGCCACAGCCGCGTCATGGTGCTCGAGGTCATGGGCCGCGACGCTGGTCACATCGCGCTCGCCGCGGGCGTTGCGGGCGGGGCTGACGTGATCCTGATCCCGGAGCTCCCCTACACCCTGGATGCGGTGTGCGCCAAGCTCGAGGAGCGTCGGCGGCGCGGCCGTAACTTCAGCATCGTAGTGGTCGCCGAATCAGTGCGCGGCCCGGTCGGCGAGGTGATCACCTACAAGGACGCGCACGGCCAGTCGCGCTACGGCGGCATCGGCGAGATGATCGCACGCGAGATCGCGTTGCGCACTGGGGCCGAGACCAGGGTGACCGTGCTCGGACACGTCCAGCGCGGCGGCTCGCCGAACTCGCTCGATCGGCTGCTCGCCTCGGCGTTCGGCGTTTACGCGGTCGATCTCGTGGCTTCTGGCCGGTTCGACCGCATGGTCGCGTGGCAGAACCGCCGGGTGGTGGACGTGCCGATCGCCGAGGCCGTCGCCCAGTACCAGGCGGTCGATCCCGACGATGCGCTGGTCCATACCGCGCGCGGTCTCGGCATCTCCTTCGGCGCCGAGGCGGTCGCGGACGCCGAGGAGGTCGTTGCGGCCGGAAGCTGAGCATGGATCGTCTGATCGCGGACATCGGCGGCACCAACGCGCGCTTTGCCCTGCGTGGACCGGACGGGAAGCCCGTATCCGAGCAGAAGCTGGAGGTTGCCGCCTATCCAGGCGTGGTCGAAGCCGCGCGTGCTTACCTGGCCGGCCGGCAGGTCGCGCAGGCGGTGTTCGCGGTCGCCACCCACGTCGATTCGGATTGGATCCATCTGACCAACGCGGCCTGGGCTTTCTCGGTGCGGGCCACCGAGGCCGCGCTCGGCCTGAAGCGCCTCGCGGTCATCAACGACTTCACCGCGCAGGCGCTGGCGGTGCCAAGACTTGGGACGGCCGACCGAGTCGAACTCGGAGGCGAGGCGCCGCAGGCAAAAGGGCCGATCGCGGTGCTCGGGCCAGGCACAGGGCTCGGGGTCGCCGGACTGCTGCCGGTCCAGGGCATCTGGTACCCTATCCCGAGCGAAGGGGGCCACGTCTCGCTCGCGCCCCACGACGAACGGGACGCGGCGGTCCTGGCCCATCTGCAGCGACGCTTCGGGCACGTCTCGAACGAGCGGGTGCTGTCCGGGCCGGGACTGGTCAACCTCGCGACCGCGCTCGCCGCGCTCGAGGGAAGGACCCTGGTCATCGACGACCCCCACGAGGTGTCGCGGCGTGCCGCCAACGGCGAGTGCCGATTCTGTAACGAGGCTCTCCAACGCTTCTCCTCGTTTCTCGGCGCCGCCGCGGGGGATCTCGCGCTGATTTTCTGCGCGCTTGGCGGGGTCTACATCGGCGGCGGTCTGGTCAAGCGCCTGGGGGGGCTGTTCGACGTCGAGCGCTTTCGCGCGAGCTTCGTGGCCAAGGGGCGGTTCGTCGACTATCTGACCCGGATCCCGACCTACCTCGTGACCCGGCGCGACCCCGGCCTGCTGGGCGCGGCGTCCTATCCGCTGCCCGATTAGGCCCCGGCACGCCTTGAACTGGCCGGCCAATCCGTTCTGGGACTATGCCCTCGAGCTGTATCGGCGCCAGGGCGTCGAGGTGGCCTGCCTCGAGCTGCCGCAGCGCCACGGTCTCGATGTCAACATCGTGCTGTTCTGCTGCTGGCTGGCGGAGCGGGCCCGCGTCGCGGACGAGGCGTTCCTGGCGCGGATCGCGAAGGCGGCGGAAACCTGGCAGAACGACGTCGTGCAGCCGCTGCGCGCGATACGCAGCCGGCTGAAGTCCGCGCTGACGGCACGGCAGCAAGGCAGCATCGCCGCACGCTGGCCGGAGCTCGCCGGCGCACTCCGGGAGCGGATACTGGCGCTGGAGATCGACGGCGAACGCCTCGAACAGCTGCTCCTCGCCATGACGGTTGCGAGCGTGGCCGCCCAGGGGTGTCCCATGCCGGTTGCGCCGCGCCGGACAGCCAGGGCTTGCCTGCGAGCAGGTGAGGTGCAATGATCCTACTGAATAAAGCCGCCCAGAGTGGCTCGGAGGGAGAGCATGAACGCTCTGGCGAGTTCATCCCGGAAGCAGGCAACAGCTTTCGGGCAGTATCGCGCAATCTTAGGTGCGAAGTCACGACAAAAGGTTGTGCGCGACACTCTGGCGGTCGCGCTCGTCGGCGCGGTTTACGCGCTGATCAGCGTCGTAATGTCCGAAGCTTATCACGAGTTCGGTCAGCGATCATTGCGCAATGATCCGCCTGTGGTGCTGGCGGATCGGACGCCGGTGAAGATTCCGGGCGACCTTCGGCAGGTCCGCACAGCTCCGCGCGACCGGACCCGCAGCGCTTTGTCCGGCACGCTGCCGCTGCGATCTGGCGACCGGGCGTCCGCTGACAGCCGGCTCGTGCCGGCCATGGCTCCGCTCTTGGTCGACGAGCGGAGGAGCCCCGACAAGCGGCTGGCCGGGATCGATCGACCCGCGACGGAGCGGCAGGACGCCGCGCCAGCCGCCGAGGACCGCGGCAACTCTGAGCAACCGCCGGCCGGAATGGCGATGGGCACCGGAACGGCGGCGCCTGGCCCGGCCAATGGGCCTCCGCCGGCGGCACTGGAGAAGGGGCCACCGCCCGCGCCGGCGTTGAAGCCGCTCGAGCTCATTCCGACCGTCGTGGCCAAGACGACCTTTACGTCCGATCCCGCCGCCGCTGAGGGTCCGATTCGGCTCGCTGCTTTGACGCCCGATCCGCCTACCCC
Organism: Pseudomonadota bacterium; assembly: GCA_046732855.1. GTDB lineage: Bacteria > Pseudomonadota > Alphaproteobacteria > Geminicoccales > Geminicoccaceae > JBKPNX01. The sequence goes on along the minus strand of JBKPNX010000177.1, from coordinate 438 downwards.
CGCGCTGAAGCCGATCGCGGCGCCCTCTTCGATTCAATCCCGTCGGATGTTGTGGCCTTTGGACGAGGCTGCCGCTGGCCAAGTCACCCGCGGCCGGCAGAGCCTGCCCGATGCCCTGCGGACGTTGTGGCGCAATCTGAAGATCCTGGTGGCGTCGGGTCCGGCGTCCAGGGTGGGCGCTGTCGGCAACCGCAACGGCGATGGCGGGTTCCAGGGTGGCTCGGCCGCCATTGCAAGCGCCGATACTGGTAGCGCGGGCGCGACCGGCGGTGAGGGCGCCAATCCGAGCAATCGCAGCGGCAATGGAGCCGAGGGTACGAGCGGCGGCGGCGCTGGAGGTGCAAGCGGCGGCACTACCGGTGATGGCAGCGCCGGTGGGGGCAGCGATGCAAGTGGCACCAGCGCGGGCGGAGCGATCGGGGGTGGAAACAGGAACAG
>JBKPNX010000176.1:0-38829 GCA_046732855.1 Pseudomonadota bacterium | reverse complement strand
GGCCCCAAATCCGCCGCCTCCGCTACAGCGCGCCCGACTCGGCTCTATCATCTCGCCGGACGACGCCTAGTTCCCTGCGATCGCCCGTTTTCACACGGCCAAGACCCGGAGCGGGCTTTCTGCCCGAGGACTTTCGGGGCTCCACTTGACCACCGCCGGCGCCGACCTGATTGCTTGGGGACAGTATCGCTATCCGGGCTACCGCCTCAGCGGCTGAGCCATGCTGAGAGCCTTGATTTGCCGCGGACCAGCCCATCCTGATTGAAGTGGTGAATGCAATAGTGCGCCCATGAATCCTCGTACGCCATCGCCATATCACCCGACGCCGAAGTCGTGCCTAAGCCGATTTCCGCGTAGGTAAACTCGAAACTGCCGCTCCGGCGCGCCAAGGCGATGTGGAACGGTTGGCCAGTGAACTCGTCGATGATCGGTCTGCCCCTACTCTTTAACACGCCAGGTATGTCGACCCGTGCGGTTCTGAGCTCGAAGTTCGCCTCGAGGTCGATCGGCAGGAACAATGTCTTGCAAAATTCGGAGCAGGTGGACGCGAAAACGGAGAAAAGATTGCTCAAGGAAGCACCTGCCTCGCCCGAGATAATCGTTTGAAGCGCGATTCGTTGCGTTTCATCTGCGCGCTCGTCGATGATGATCTGGCGCTTGCCATTCCCGTCCTTGATTTCGCCGGGCCACTTGTAAAGCGCCGCCCAGTTCAGGCGCGCGAGCGGCGTATCGTTGAAATGGCCTTCAACGATGTGGCCGACGAAGGCTGATTGACAATAACCGTGGGTGCTCGGCAGGTTGAACTGGCAACCACAATTCACGGCGCAGTTGCAATTGTCATAAGTTTTGCTCTTGAATAGCCATTGATCAGCCATGCCGTCGATCCTCCTCTGGACCGCCGTATGCTTAGTCGCTGAAAGTCTAACCGAAAGCGTCACTGCTGTCGAGAGGGAGATGATCGGAGGGCGGCCGGTTGAATGTCTGCTGATGCTTGAGCGACCGAACTCCTGCATCTCCTAAAACCCGCACGGCTTCAGGTATCTCCGTTGGATCAGGAGCCCGAGGCTCTGCCAGGCTGGAGCCGTCGAGTGAAATGGCCAGCAAGGAACGCCGACAAAGCTGGCGGCGGTTTTCTCGTAGCGGTGCCGACGGCGCGCCAGGCGATCGAGGCTTCGTGCCATTGCCGAGGGAGCGCCGTCGCCAAAGTACAGCCTTTAGCGTGCGTCGCAGGTCTTGCGGAGGCGGGTTGCGCTTGGGGATAGCTTTCCAGGAACGGCTCCAGCACCCGCCATCGCTCATCCGAGAGCACCGTCACCTCCGCCCGCCAAACGCGGCCGATGGGGCCGAATCTCAAGCCTGAGCGGACCTAGTCGGCGCCGAGGCAAAGGTTTACGATCGGGCCCTCAGATGAGGGAGGGTCTTCCCATGCGGGGATTTCGGCAGGCCTGGATCGTGAGCGCGCTGGTCGCGCTCAGCCCGGCGCTCGCGAGCGCGCAGGAGATGAAGGCCGAGGTCATCCACTGGTGGACCTCGGGCGGCGAATCCGCGGCGGTCAAGGTGTTCGCCGACGCCTTCACCGCGGCCGGCGGCACCTGGATCGACAGCGCGGTCGCCGGCGGCGAGAACGCCCGCACGGCCGGCATCAACCGGATAGTCGGCGGCGATCCGCCGACCGCGATGCAGTTCAATACCGGGCTGCAGTTCGACGAGATCGTCGGCAACGGCTTCCTGCGCGATCTCGAGGATCTGGCCGAGAAGAACCACTGGCGCGACGTCCTGCCGGACGTGATCGTCGATGCGACCAACCGCGACGGCAAGTTCTACGCCGTGCCGGTCAACATCCACGGCCAGAGCTGGCTCTGGTACAATACCAAGGTGCTGGCGGACGCCGGGATCCAGCCGCCGGCCACGTTCGCAGAGATGATCGCGCTCGGCCCCAAGCTGAAGGAGGCCGGCGTGGTGCCCCTGGCCCAGGGCGGCGAGCCCTGGCAGGAGCGCCTGCTGTTCAACTCGGTCATGATCAGCGAGGGCGGCTCCGACCTCTATCTGGACGTGCTCGGCAAGAAGAAGATCGACGCGGTCAAAGGCGACGGCTTCAGGAAGGTCGCCGAGACCTTCGCGGGCCTGAGAGGCCTCGTCGACGAGGGCAGCCCCGGGCGCAAGTGGAACGATGCGACCAACATGGTGATCACCGGCAAGGCGGCGATGCAGGTGATGGGCGACTGGGCCAAGGGCGAGTTCATCGCCGCCGGCCAGACCGCCGGCGAGCAATATGGCTGCACGATCCTCGGCGGCGACGACGCGGGCGGCTACATCATGGGCGGCGACGTGTTCGTCTTCCCCAAAGTCGACGACCCGGCGCAGCAGGCGGCGCAGGAGAAGCTGGCCGAGCTGATGCTCGCGCCCGCGACCCAGCTCGAGTTCAACAAGAAGAAGGGCTCGGTGCCGGTCCGCCTCGACGTCGACGTCTCGAGCATGGACGTGTGCGCGCAGAAGGGCATGGCGGCGCTCCGCGACCCGGCGCGGCAGATCCCGAGCGACAGTTTTTTGACCACGCCCGACATGTACGGCGCGCTCCAGGACGTGATCACCGAGTTCTGGCACACGCCGTCGATGGCCGTCGACACCTTCGTCGAGAACTACGCCGCCGCGATGGAGGCCGCGAGCTGACCTGAGCCCGTCGCCGGCCGACCCGCCGGCGGACACCGATCACGGGAGACCCGGCCATGGCCCTTGCCATTCCGCTCCCGATGCGGCGGCGCCGGCCGATCGCACGCCGCCTGCCGGCGATGCTGGCGCTGGTCCCCGCGGCGCTCGCCGTGATCGTCGTCTATCTCGGCTGCATGCTGTGGACGGTACGATTGTCGTTCACCAGCTCGAAGATGCTGCCGACGCTCGATTTCGTCGGCTTCGATCAATATGCGCGCCTGTTCAGCAACACGCGTTTTCTGGTCTCGATCGAGAACCTCGCGGTGTTCGGCGCGCTGTTCCTGACCGGCTGCCTGGTGCTCGGCTTCCTGCTCGCCGCCTTCATCGACCAGCGGGTGCGCGCCGAGGGCGCGCTGCGCACCATCTATCTTTATCCGCACGCCATGTCGTTCATCGTCACCGGCCTGGTCTGGCAGTGGTTCCTCAACCCGACGCTCGGCCTGCAGAAGCTCGTGCGCGACGCCGGCTGGCAGAGCTTCACCTTCGACTGGCTCGTCAACAAGGAGATGGTCGTCTACACGCTCGTGATCGCCGGGGTGTGGCAGTCGGCCGGGCTGATCATGGCGATCCTGCTCGCGGGCCTGCGCGGCGTCGACGAGGACTTGTGGAAGGCGGCGCGGGTCGATGGCATACCGACCTGGCGGGTCTACCTCTCGATCGTGCTGCCGATCCTGCGGCCGATGCTGATCACGGCGACCGTGCTGCTCGCGATCGCGGTGGTCAAGGTCTACGACCTCGTGGTCGCGATGACCCGCGGCGGGCCGGGCACCGCCTCCGAGATGCCGGCGAAGTTCGTCATGGACCATCTGTTCGAGCGGGCGAACGTCGGCCTCGCCACGGCCTGCGCGACGGTCATGCTGATCACCGTGATCGCGGTGCTCGCGCCGTGGCTGTATTCGCAGTACGGCGCGCCGGCCAGGCGGCGGGCGGCATGAGCGCGGCCGAGCCGTCCGGCCGCCGGCCGCGGCGTCTGACCTGGGGCCGGATCGGCGTCTACGCCTTCCTGCTCGGGTCCGCCGCCTTCTTCCTGCTGCCGCTCTGGATCATGCTCCTGACCTCGGTCAAGACCATGGACGAGATCCGGCTCGGCAACATTCTCGCGCTGCCCGCGAACCCCACCTTGCAGCCCTGGATCGCCGCCTGGAGCAAGGCCTGCACCGGGCTCGCCTGCGAAGGCATCCAGGTCGGCTTCTGGAACTCGGTGCGCATCCTGATCCCGTCGGTGATCCTGTCGATCCTCTTCGGCGCGCTGAACGGCTACGCGCTCTGCTTCTGGCGGGTGCGCGGCGCGGATCTGCTGTTCGCGATCCTCCTGATCGGCGCGTTCATCCCGTACCAGGTGTTCCTCTACCCCCTGGTCCGTCTGTTCTCGACGATCGGCATCTACAACTCGCTGCCCGGGATCGTGGTCGTCCACATCATCTTCGGCATGCCGATCATGACCCTCCTGTTCCGCAACTTCTACGCGTCGCTGCCGCGCGAGCTGTTCAATGCCGCGCGCGTCGACGGCGGCGGCTTCCTGACCATCTTCCTGCGGGTCATCCTGCCGATGTCGACGCCGATGCTGATCGTCGCGACCATTCTGCAGGTCACGGGCATCTGGAACGACTTCATCCTCGGCCTGACCTTCGCCGGGCGCGCGAACCTGCCGATGACCGTGCAGCTCAACAACATCGTCAACTCGGTCCAGGGCGAGCGCGCGTACAACGTCGACATGGCGGCGACCGTGCTGACCGCGCTGGTGCCGCTGGTCGTCTACTTCGTCTCGGGGCGCTGGTTCGTGCGCGGCATCGCCGCGGGCGCGGTCAAGGGCTGAGCGCCGTGAGCGCGGTCTCGGTGCGCGACGTCACGGTCGCCTTCGGCGCGGTTCGGGTGTTCGATCGCCTGTCCCTCGACGTCGAGCAGGGCGAGCTCCTGGTCCTGCTCGGGCCGTCCGGCTGCGGCAAGTCGACCCTGCTTAACGCGATCGCCGGCCTGCTCGAGGTCGAGACCGGCCAGATCTGGATCGGCGGGCGCAACGTCACCTGGGAGGAGCCCAAGGACCGGGGCATCGCGATGGTGTTCCAGTCGTACGCGCTCTATCCGCGGATGAACGTGCGCGGCAACCTGTCGTTCGGCCTGAAGATGGCGAAGACGCCCAAGGCCGAGATCGCGCGCCGGGTCGCGCAGGCCGCGGCGCTGCTGCAGATCGAGGCGCTGCTCGAGCGGCGGCCCGACCAGCTCTCGGGCGGCCAGCGCCAGCGCGTCGCGATCGGCCGGGCGCTGGTGCGCGATGCCGCCGTGTTCCTGTTCGACGAGCCGCTCTCCAACCTCGACGCCCAGCTGAGGAACGAGCTGCGCGACGAGATCAAGCGCCTGCACCACCGGCTCGCCGCGACCACGATGATCTACGTCACCCACGACCAGATCGAGGCGATGACGCTCGCGGATCGGATCGCGGTGATGAAGGACCAGAAGATCCAGCAGCTCGGCAGCCCGCTCGACATCTACTACCGGCCGGCCAATCGGTTCGTCGCCGGGTTCGTCGGCTCGCCGCGGATGAATTTCGTCGAGGGCCGGCTCGAGCAGGCCGGCGACGGGCCCGCGTTCGTCGTCGCCGACCGCCGGCTGGCGCTGGAGGGCTACGAGTTTCGCGCTCCGCCCGAGCCCGGACGCCCGGTCACGCTCGGGATTCGGCCGGAGCACATCACCCTCGACGGGGCCGGCAACTGGGACGGCTTCACCGTGGACCTCGTCGAGCCGCTCGGCGCCGACAGCCTCGTCTGGTGCACCGACGGCGGCCTCTCGCTCGAGGTGCGCACGGCCGGCGGGCGCGCGATCAGGCCGGGCACACCGATGTCCCTCGGGATCGATCCCCGGCGCATTTCCCTCTTCTCCGCCGATGGCGGCGCGCGGCTTTGACTTGGACAGCATGCGCCTCGAGCCTTGTCCTCAATTCACCGGACCCACCCGAATGACGACCGATACCGCGATCTCCGTCGTGCCCGCCAACGAGGCGAGCTGGGACGACCTGCAGGCCGTGCTCGGCGCGCGCGGCGATCCGTCCAAGTGTCAGTGCCAGCGGTACAAGATGCGGCCCAGGGAGTCTTGGGCCTCGGTCGGCGCCGCGGAACTGGCCTCCCGGCTCCGCGAGCAGACGCACTGTGGTCACCCGGAGGCGGGCACGACGTGCGGGCTCGTGGCCTACCTTGATGGCGAGCCGGTCGGTTGGTGCGCGGTCGAGCCCCGCAGCGCCTACCGGCGCCTGCGGCGCGACTGCCGCGTTCCGTGGGTGGGACGAGCGGAGGACAAGACCGACGACAGCGTCTGGGCCGTGACCTGCTTCGTCACGCGCGCGGGGTTCCGGCGTCGTGGCGTGAGCCGTGCGCTCGCGTGCGCAGCGGTCGATTTCGCACGCGAGCGCGGCGCCCGCGCCATCGAGGGCTACCCGATGCTCACCGAAGCTGGGAAGGAGATCACCTGGGGAGAGCTCCACGTGGGCAGCCGCAGCATCTTCGCCGGCGCCGGTTTCGCCGAGGTCAGCAGGCCCACGCGCAGGCGCGTCGTGATGCGGATCGACTTTCACGCATGACCGACAAGGTGGTAGCGCACGGCAACGCCCGGTCGAGCTGCTCGACAAGCTCCACACGAAGGACTGAGCAACCAGGAGGGAATTTCGGGCGTCACATCGGCGACTTCCGGCGCGGGAAGGAGCATGACGGCTACCGCAGGGCTCTCGAGCGCCTGCTGCGCGAATTGAAGGTCGAGCCGACGACCTGAGCGCACCATCCAGGCGCCCCGTCATCTCGGCAGTCGGCGCTGGTCTTCGACGCGTCTCGCCGATTACTGTCTCCAAGGGGGCTCGTCGGGCTCTGGGCACATGCCTGCCGGCGCGTGCACGCATGCGCGGACTGTGCCAGTCTGGTCGGCGGCATGCGCCGTGAAGCGCGCAGAACGCGAGGATCTCCAGTCCGGTCCAAGGGAGACAGCTGCCATGAGCATCGCGGACGTGCTCTCGATCCAGCTCTACACGATGCGCTCGCTGGGCGATCTCGACCGCATCCTCGATGCGGTGACGGCGGCCGGGTATCGTCACGTCGAGACGGTCAACTCCCACCTCGATGATGCCGCGACGACCAGGGCCAAGCTGGACGCGCGGGGCCTGAAGGCATCGTCGAGCCACGTCAGCCTGGCGGCACTGCGCGAACGCCCGGATGCGGTGATCGAGGCCGGCCGGACGCTTGGGATCGACCAGCTGTTCATGCCCGCGGTGCCGCCCGAGCAGCGCGACATGGCGGCGGATGGCTGGCGGGCGCTCGGGGCGGAGCTGGGCGAGCTCTCCCTGAGGCTGCGCGGGCACGGGATCGAGCTCGGCTATCACAATCACGATTGGGAGCTGCGAGCCAAGGATGGCGCCAAGACCGCGCTCGAGCTGATCTTCGCGGCGGCCGAGGGCAGCCCGCTGACCTGGCAGGCGGATGTGGCCTGGCTGGTGCGCGGCGGCGCCCTGCCGAAGCCCTGGCTGGAGCGCTATCGCAGCCGGCTGACCTCGGCGCACGTCAAGGACCTCGCGCCGCCCGGGCAGAACCGGGATGAGGACGGCTGGGCGGACGTCGGCTCGGGCGTGCTCGACTGGCCCGATCTATGGCAGGCGTGCCGGGCTGCCGGCGCCAGGTGGATGGTGGTCGAGCACGACAAGCCGAAGGACCCGGCCCGCACGGCGCGCGCCAGCCTGGCCTTCCTCACCGGCATGGGAGTATGACCCGCTCATGGAGCCCACGATCATCGGCATCATCGGCTGCGGCACCATCAGCGACGCCTATCTCGAGGGCGCCGCGCGCTCGCAGCTGATCCGGGTCAAGTCCTGCGCCGATCTGAACGCCGAGGCAGCTCAGGCCAAGGCGACCGAATACGGCATCGCCGCGGTTCCGGCCGACGCGCTGCTCGCCGACCCGGACATCGAGATCGTGATCAACCTGACCGTGCCCCTCGCCCACGGCCCGGTCAGCCGGCAGATCATCACCGCCGGCAAGCACGTCTATTCCGAGAAGCCGCTGGCCGCGCGCTTCACCGAGGCGCAGGCGCTGATGCTGGCCGCGGCCGGCCGCGGCGTGCGCGTCGGCTGCGCGCCCGACACCTTCCTCGGCGCCGCGCATCAGGCCTGCCGGCGGGCGATCGACGGCGGGCGGATCGGTCGGCCGATCGCCGGCGCGGCGGCCGTGCTGTCGCACGGCATGGAGGGCTGGCACCCGAACCCCGAGTTCTACTTCAAGCGGGGCGGCGGCCCGATCCACGACATGGGGCCGTACTACGTGACCCAGCTGGTCAACCTGCTCGGCCCGGTCGTCCGCGTCACGGCCCAGGCTTCGACCGTCAGTCCGACGCGCACGGTAGCGAGCGAGCCGCGCCGCGGCCAGGTGATCGAGGTCGAGGTGCCGACCACCGTGAATGGCGTGATGTCGTTCGCGAGCGGCGCGAATGTGTCGCTGACCACGTCGTGGGACGTCTGGAAGCACATGCGTCTGCCGTTCGAGATCTATGGGACCGAGGGCAGCATGCTGGTGCCGGACCCGAACTTCTTCGGCGACACGCCGCAGATCGCCGAGCGCGACGGGGACTGGCAGGAGCTGGACATCTCGGCCCATCCGTTCGGCGCGCCGAACCGCACGCTGCGCAGCGGGCTGCAGGTCGCCGACTATCGGATCATCGGGCTGCTCGACATGGCCGCCGCGCTGCGCCAGGGCCGGGCGCATCGCGCGAACGGCGACCTCGCGCTCCACGTGCTGGAGGTGCTGGACGCGTTCGAGCGCTCCTCGGTCGAGGGGCGCCACGTCATGATCGAGACCCCTTGCGAGCGGCCGGAGCCGTTGCCGCTCGGTGCCGGCGACAAGGTGTTCCTGCGCTAGCAGCGTCGCGCGAAAGCCCGCCATGGTCCGGCGGTCCGCCGTGGGCGGCTACGCGAGCAGGCGAAGCGGCCCGGAGCTGCCGACGCTGCCGAGCAGCATGTCCGGCATCACGCGGTACCCGTACGACCGGCTGAGCGGCGCCAGGGCTGCGGTGACGCTCGCAAGCCGGGCCGGCGGCCGGACGCGGGTGCGCAGGCGGTCGAGCCTTATCGCCGGGCCCGGCCAGTCTACTCCGCCGCCTGCGGGTACCTTCGGGTCCGAATCGACTGGCCGAGGATGCCGCCGTTTTGCATGTCGTGCAGGATGAAGCCGTCGGCGATCCCGTAGCCGAGCTCGCGGTACGCCTCGAACTGCTCCTCGTCGAAGAACTGATCCGCGGTCGACTGGTCGGGAAAATCGTGATTCGCGCCCTTGTAGCCCAGGAGCTTGAGCCGCACGCCTTTGCACAGCGCGGTCGTGAGATAGACGAGATGCCCGGTGCGGCCGTCGGCATAGATGATCTGGGCTACGGCATAGGCCGACTCGGACAGGCTGGCGCCCCTCGGGTAAACGGCGTCGATCGAGGGCATGAAGCGCTTCAGCATCGTCTCCTTGTCGAACTCGATCCGAGCACCGAAGTCGGCGCCGATGCGCGCGACCGCATTCTGCAGGTCGGCGAAGGCGTAATCCGGGTCCGCGGTACCGTCGCACAGCACGATCAGACGCAGCCGGCGGCGGATCAGCTCGTACAGGCCGAGATTCTCGAAATGGCCGCCGTCGCTGAGCAGGCAGGCCGGCGAGGTCTCCCGCAAATTCAGACCGAGCACTTCGTTCAGACCCGGCTCGAAGTGGTGGGCACGGAAACTCTTCTTGGACGAGCGCCGCCGCGGACGATGGGTATCGTTGGGGTTGGGCAGCCAGCAACCCAGCCGCAGGTTCATCAGCGCCATCAGCATGCTGATCAAGGGATTGCGGGTCAGCCCGACCCCGCCGCAGCCGGTCCACGGGTTGGCGGCGGCGCCCGAGATGGCCATCGCCGTCGGCAACGTCAGCTCGTCGCCCATGTAGTCCCCGGTGGGCTGCCAACCGGTCGCGTTGCTGCCGCAGTAGAGCGGGGACAGGATGAAGCTGTCGCCGCCGCGCATCCGATAGGTCCGCTCGTCGGACTCGGTCAGCACGAGGCTGGTGTTGATGAGGTGATAGGGCCCGACCGCCCGGCGTCGGTCGCACATGGTCGAGAGGGCTGCGGAATCGGCATCCTGGGCCGCGTCCGTCTCGTTGCGCAGCGCCTTGTCGACGTCCGGGAGGAACGCTTCCATCAGCCGGTCGCGATAGAAGCGATGGATCGTGATCAGGTTGAGGTCGACGAACCGGCCGGTGGCGACGGCCACGACCAGCGCGAAACCGAGGATCCCGTCGGGCGGGACGCCGAGCACGGGGGAGCCTTGCGCCGCCCACCAGCCGAAGGCGTAGGACACCAGGAGGACGCCGTAGAGCAGGAAGCCGGCGCCGATCGAGGCGATCCAGCTGGTCGGGATCGCCCAACTCGCCTGCTCCTCGGCCCGGCTCTTGGGCTGCTGCATGGTCTTGAGGAAAGCCAGGAGCCCGCTCGCGATGCCGACCAGGGAGAACGAGGAACCGAGCAGCCAGCCGTGGAACTCGCGTACGACGAACGGCACCGAGGCGAGCAGCAGCAGCGCGCCGATCGCCCAGAGGGGCAGCCGCATCCAGCGCTCAAACTGTCGGCGCCAGCCGTATTTCGTTCCCCCAATGAACCATCTGCTCGACTTGTGGCCCAACCAGGTCACGAGCGAATATCCGGCGAACGCGAGGACGCAGAGGGCGGACAGCGCGATCACGGCGGCCAGCATGCCGCCGAAGGCAAGGAGCGGCGTCTCCCTGGTCTCCTGCCACAAAAGCTCGGGCTCACCGTTCGCCACGAGAGGTGGCGACATCGATGCTACGAGGTCCACCGCGGACGCCGGGACCCACGCCTGCACCCAAGCCGGGCGCGGCTGCTGCGAAGCCACGATCAAGAGCCACATCACCGCTGCGAGAATCGGCACCCACACGAGCAGGTTCAGGATGATGCCCCGGAGCAGGACCACGATCCCCGAGGTCAGGGTGATGCCTTTGCCGGGCGTCAGATAATTGCCGTGTTGACGCAGATAGCGCAGCATCGCGCCCTCCGCTCGGGACCCGTCCGGCTCGGGTGCCTCGCGCGGATCATCGGTGCCGTAGGGGAAGGGCGCCGTAGCGCCGCCGTCGCCGTCCGGCGCGGCGTCGAGCACGCCGTCCGGGACGTGCGGCCTCAGGCCAAAACCGCCGCGCGGCAATGACGGGGCGGCAGCGGCGGTCCCCGCGCCGGTGCATGCCGGCTCGCGAGCGCCCGCATCGGCGACCTGTTTGCTGGTCAGCCAGGTCAGCGACGCGCCGATATAGCCGCCGCCGGAAACGGTCGACAGGTAATCGAAGCGGCGCAGGAGGTCGTGGCGGGCGAGCGCCTGGAGCACGCCGAGCGCGAACGTCGCCGAGCGGATGCCGCCGCCGGACAACGCGATGCCCGTGAGGTCATCGGGCGCATCGCTGCGCAGATCGGGGAAGGGGACGGGGGCGTGATGGCTCGGCGAATCGTTGTACTGCCGACGTCGCTCCTGAATGTACGAGCGCCATTCGACATCGCGGATCTGCTTGGACGATTGGTCGATCCGTCCCTTGCTGCTCGCTTTCGCCAGCGTCGGCGGCGGCACGGGCGGGATGAAAGCCAAATCGGCTTCCTGCTTTGCGGTCCCAACTGCATCTGACATGACACTCTCCTGCCGGCCATCCCGCCGATCGCGCCAGGTCCAGGCGCCGAAAGTGCGCGGCCAGGACCAACCCCCTTCTGCTGGTTCCCTCATGCTCATAGCGGAAAATCGACCCGAGTGGTGTGATCCAGTTCACATCGAAGTCATATTTTCAGTTGAGAGCTCGGCAATGCCCGGAGCCGCGCTCGGGCCGCAAAGCCTTGCCAAAGGCTGGTTCGAAAGACATGGCCGGCGGGGGCTCAGAGGGGAGCCGGTAATGCTCCTTCTTCTGCGCTAACCTATGGTCGAGAGACGGCAAGCTGGCTTGAGTGCAGGCAGCGGGACAGCAAATGCTGCTGCATTCGAGGAAAGGGCAGCCGCGGCAAATCCGTCGCTCAACTCCTCGGTGTGCTTCGTAGCGCTGGCGTGACTTGAACCGGCTCGGCCCAGCGGCCCACAATTATAATAATTCTAATTCAAGGCCGACGGCGCAGATCCTGTTGCGAATGCCGCATGGACATCCTCGCGCACCATGTGACATATACTTTTCGCGCTGGCCGTCTCCATTGTCGGAGGCGAGACGGGCGTCACGAGCGCGAATGACAAGGAAGCTACCAGCCGAATGAAAGCAGATCTGCCGTATGCCGAGCTTGCGCCGGCGCGGCGCCTCAGATGGTCGGGCCTGGTCGACGGCTGGCAGCTGATCGCGCTCGGCGCCGCCGGTGCGGTCGCCTTGCCGGTGCTGGTCGTGCTGGCCAGCCTGCTCGCGCCGAGCGGCGAGATCTGGGCGCATCTGGCCAGCACCGTGCTCCGGGACTATCTGCGCAACACGCTCGCGCTCGCGCTCGGCGTCGGCTGCGGCGTCCTGGTCATCGGGGTCGGCACGGCGTGGCTCGTCAGCATGTGCTACTTCCCGGGCCGCCGCCTGTTCGAATGGGCGCTGCTGCTGCCGCTCGCGGTTCCCGCCTACATCATCGGCTACACCTACACCGACCTCCTGGAGTACGCCGGGCCGGTGCAGAGCCTGCTGCGCGAGGCGACCGGCTGGAGCCACGCCGACTACTGGTTCCCGCCGATCCGTTCGCTCGGCGGCGCCATCGTGGTCATGAGCCTCGTGCTTTATCCGTACGTCTATCTGCTCGCGCGCGCCGCGTTCCTCGAGCAGTGCACCTGTATGCTCGACGTCAGCCGGACGCTCGGTCGCGGGCCCTGGAACAGCTTTTTCGAGATCGCGGTGCCGCTCGCCCGCCCGGCGATCGCCGGCGGCGTCGCGCTCGCGCTGATGGAGACCCTCGCCGATTTCGGCACGGTGCAGTACTTCGGCGTCGACACTTTCACGACCGGCATCTACCGCACCTGGTTCGCGCTCGGCGCGCCGACCGCGGCCGGGCAGCTCGCCGGCGTGCTGATGCTGTTCGTGCTGCTCGTGCTCACGCTCGAGCGCGCCAGCCGAGGGCTCGCCAAATACCAGCACACCGCGCAGTCGCGCCTGCGCTCCACCTATCGACTGAGCGGCGGGCGCGGCCTGCTCGCGAGCTGCGCCTGCGCCCTGCCGGTGGCGCTCGGCTTCGCCGTCCCCGTGCTGGTCCTGCTCGAGATGAGCCTGCGGCGGGGCGACGCCATGTTCGGCGGCATGTTTTTCCGGCTCGCCGCGAACAGCTTCGGCCTCGCAGCGCTCGCTGCCGTGGTCACCACCGCGCTTGCCCTGATCGTCGGTTATGGCCTGCGCCTGCGCCCGGGCCTGGTGATGCGCGCCTCGGCCCGGATCGCCGGGCTCGGCTACGCCATTCCCGGCGCGGTGATCGCGGTCGGCGTGCTGCTGCCGTTCGCCCGGCTCGACAATGCCCTCGATGCCTGGATGCGCGCGAGCTTCGGCATCTCGACCGGCCTCCTGCTCACCGGCACGATCGGCGTGCTGCTGTTCGCCTACCTCGTACGCTTCCTCGCGCTCGCGCTGAACACGGTCGAGGCCGGCCTCGCCAAAATCAATCGCAACCTGGACGATGCGGCGCGGGTGCTTGGCCGCGGCCCAGGACGGACGCTCGCCCGGGTGCACGTGCCGCTGATGTGGGGCAGCGTGCTGACCGCGGTGATCCTGGTGTTCGTCGATGTGCTGAAGGAGCTGCCGGCGACCTTGATCCTGCGGCCCTTCAACTTCGAGACGCTCGCGGTGCGGGTCTACCGCTTCGCCGCCGACGAGCGCCTGGCCGAAGCCTCGACCGCGGCGCTCGCGATCGTGGTGGTCGGTCTGTTACCGGTGATCCTGTTGAGCCGGGCGATCGCCCGCAGTCAGTCGGGTCAGGAGGAGACTGACGTTCGGCGTCCGCTCGACCGGCGAGCCCGAGCTCGCGTTCAAGATACTGCAGCAACGTAGCCTGAAGGGCCTCGCCGTCCGCCGGAGCTCCGCTTGACGACCGGCCGCCTGACCGTCTCCCGCGGCCGCGATGACGCGTCTTCAGCGGCCCGGCTATGGACTTGTCGAGTGCCCCGCGGCGAGCTCGGTTTCGAGCGCGCGGATATAGCGCTCGGCGGAGCGCTGCACCGCCCGCTTGGCGTCGGCGCGCACCACCGCGCCGAACCACGCGCCGTACACCCGCTCGAACGGATAGGGCTCCAGCATCCGGACCACCCGCCGCACGGTCGCGGCCGGCAGCGGGATGTAATTCGGATAGCTGTACATGAAGCTGACGAAGCGGCGGTCCTGTACCACCTGCAGCACGTCGCCGGCGAGCAGCGCGCCCTGGCCGGCGGCGGCGCCGGTCCAGTGCAGCACCTGCGCGCCCGCGAAGTGGCCGCCCAGGCGCAAGAGCGTGAGGCCGTCGCCGATCTCGAGCGCATCGCCTTCCCAGAACACGATCGCGGGGTCCGGGCGCATCACCCACTGGCGATCGTCGGCGTGCAGGTAGATCGGCGCGCCATCGAATGCGCGGCTCCATTCGACCATCGTTCCGTAGTAATGCGGGTGGGAGATGGCGATCGCGCCGAGCCCGCCCTGCGCCTCGACCACGCGGATCGCGCCGCGGTCGATCAGGCTGATGCAGTCCCACAGCACGTTGGCGCCTGGTCCGTCGCGCGCCGCCGCGGGCACCAGCAATGCGCGCTGGCCGATCGCGAACTTCGGCTCGGCGCCGAGGCCGAGCAGACCGTCGCCCTCGTCCTTGAGCGCCAGGCGATGGCGTGCGCCCAGCTCCTCGAGGGTGGTCCATTCCTGTCCCGCCCAGCCGACGTACTGACGCTCGTCGTCGCAGATCGGACAGCGCTGCGGTGGCTCCTCGCTCTCGGCGAACTGGGTGCCGCAGGTGGCGCAGATGGCATGCATGGCGATCGAGCTCCGATTAAAGCGGTACTCTGGCCGGCACGTCACTAACCACGTCCGCTGGCGCCTGCCCAGTCATTTGGCCTGAGCCGCGCATCGCGTTCGCATTACGGTGGCGCACGCTCAGTTGCAGCGCCGCTAACCGCTATTCGCCGACTCCTCTGGCCAGCGGCGGGCACTGTGGAAAACGCGCAGGACCTCGACTACGTCGCCCCGGACACGGTAAGGCACGATGTACGGCGTGCGCGGAACGACCAGCTCCCGCGTGCCTGGCCAGCGCCCCGGACGACCTCGGTGCGGGACATCGGCCAGCAGGCGTACGGCAGCCTGGATCCGTCCCACCACCCGCGCCGCCGCCCCTGGGTCGTCAGCAGCAATGTACCGGTAAATCGCAGTGACGTCGGCCAGCGCATCGTCGAGCCAGTGGAGCTGCATCCGCCCTAGCGCGTCTTGAAGGTCTTCGGCGGCTTAGGGTTTTGGCCCCTGGCGAGCGCGTCGAGGTAGCGCGTCGCTTCTTCATCCGTCACGAATGGACCGCCGCCGTCAGCTTTGTCGACCGCCTTGCCTATCGCCTCGACCTGCCAGGCGTTTGCGTCGACATACTGGGCGATGGCCTCGGCGGCGAGGTAAGATTTCGAGCGCCTGGTGGTCTCGGCCAAGCGCTCGAGCTTACCTTTTAGGTCACTGCTCAGGCGCACGGTCATTGTGGTCGAGTCGGTCATCGGGCAACCCCTGGCGTGTGATTATGTACACGATAGGGCACAGCGCGTCGGGCACCGAGTACTTTCGATTCCTTTGACCACTCGTTGCCGCGCCTCGGCCCCAATCTCTCTCACCGGTCAAGGTGCTTGAAGCCTGGTCACGCGCCGTTCTGTTTCGCCTCACACCGCGAACCGCGGGGCAGGATGGGGAAAACAGCCTGCGGACCGATCTCGCTTCTCGGAGGCCCATCCGCCCGGCTCGACCGGTGGGTCCGATCTTGCTAGCTTAAGACCGGCTGCGCAGCTTCCGCAGCGGCGCCCGCGGGCGCGGCTTGCGGCATCTGGGGGTGGACGGCGTGGCGCTTGCTGAGGTCAGCCTCGACGACAAGTACACCAAGGCCTCTGGCCGGATCTATCTGACCGGAATCCAGGCGCTGGTCCGCCTGCCGATGCTGCAGCGCCAGCGCGACCTCGCCGCCGGCCACGACACGGCGGGCTACATCAGCGGCTATCGCGGCTCGCCGCTCGGCGGCCTCGACCAGCAGCTGATCGCCGCCCGGCGCTTTCTCGAGCAGCACCACGTCGTGTTCCAGCCGGGCGTCAACGAGGACCTCGCCGCGACCGCGCTCTGGGGCACGCAGCAGGCCGGCCTGCACGGCGAGGGCCGCTACGCCGGCGTGTTCGGCATGTGGTACGGCAAAGGGCCAGGGGTCGATCGCACCGGCGACGCCTTCCGCCACGCCAATCTCGCCGGCACCGCGCCGCAGGGCGGCGTGCTCGTGCTGATGGGCGACGATCACACCTGCGAGTCCTCGACCACCGCGCACCAGAGCGAGTTCGCCTTGGTCGACGCCATGATCCCCGTGATCAACCCGGCGGGCGTCGCCGAGCTGCTCGAGTTCGGCCTGCTCGGGTTCGCGCTGTCCCGCTACAGCGGCTGCTGGGTCGGGCTGAAGTGCGTGCACGACACGGTCAACACCGCGGCCTCGATCGAGCTCGACCCTGCGCGCCTCGCGATTGGTGCGCCGGACGACTTCGCGCCGCCGCCGGGCGGGCTGAACATCCGCTGGCCCGACACGCCGCTCGCCCAGGAGGAACGGCTGCATCGCTTCAAGCTGGACGCGGTGCGCGCGTTCGCCCGCGCGAACTCGTTTGACCGGCTGGTGTTCGACAGCCCGCGCGCGCGCCTCGGCATCGTCTCGACCGGCAAATCCTATCTGGACCTGCGCCAGGCGCTCGCCGACCTCGGCATCGACCGCGATATGGCCGCCCGGCTTGGCCTGCGCGTGCTCAAGCTCGGCCTGGTCTGGCCGCTCGAGCCCGAGCGCATGCGAGCGTTCGCCGCCGGGCTCGAGCAGATCGTCGTGGTCGAGGAAAAGCGCGCGCTGATCGAGACCCAGCTGAAGGAGCTGCTGTACCGCCGGGCCGGCGCGCCGCAGATCGTGGGCAAGCGGGACGAGCGCGATGCGCCGCTGTTCCCCTCGCACGGCGCGCTCTCGAGCAATCAGGTCGCGATTGCCCTCGCCGAGCGCATCATGAAGCTCGACCCGGACGACACCGTCGCCGCCCGGCTTGCCGAGCTGCGCCGGCGCCACGAGACCGAGGGGGGGCTGACGAGCCCCATTCTGCGCACGCCGTATTTCTGCTCGGGCTGCCCGCACAACACCTCGACCCGGGTGCCCGACGGCAGCATCGCCCGCGCCGGGATCGGCTGCCACTACATGGCGCAGTGGATGGACCGTGCCAACATGGGTTACACCCAGATGGGCGGCGAGGGCGCGAATTGGGTCGGCGAGGCGCCGTTCTCGACCCGCGGCCACGTGTTCCAGAACCTCGGCGACGGCACCTACTTCCATTCCGGCAGCCTCGGCATCCGGGCCGCGGTCGCGGCCGGCGTCAACATCACGTTCAAGATCCTGTACAACGACGCGGTCGCGATGACCGGCGGCCAGAGCGTCGATGGCTCCTTGTCGGTGCCGCAGATCACCCGCGAGGTGCTCGCCGAGGGCGCGCGGCAGGTGGTCGTGGTCACCGACGATCCGGACAAGTATCCGCTGCACGCCGGCTTCCCTTCGGGCGTCACCATCCGCCACCG
Organism: Pseudomonadota bacterium; assembly: GCA_046732855.1. GTDB lineage: Bacteria > Pseudomonadota > Alphaproteobacteria > Geminicoccales > Geminicoccaceae > JBKPNX01. Next base: position 21,358 of record JBKPNX010000176.1, on the reverse strand, counting down.
CGACGAGCTCGATGAGGTGCAGCGCGAGCTGCGCGAGATCGAGGGCACCACGGTGCTGGTCTACGACCAGACCTGCGCCGCCGAGAAGCGGCGCCGGCGCAAGCGCGGCCTGATGGCCGACCCGGCGCGGCGCGTGGTGATCAACGAGCTGGTGTGCGAGGGCTGCGGCGACTGCGGGCTGGCCTCGAACTGCGTCTCGATCGTGCCGGTCGAGACCGAGTTCGGGCGCAAGCGCCAGATCGACCAGTCGAGCTGCAACAAGGACTACTCCTGCCTGAACGGCTTCTGTCCGAGCTTCGTCACGGTCGAAGGCGCGCCGTTGCGCAAGCCGCGCCCGTCAGCCTCCGCCGACGATGAATTCGGGGCCCTGCCCGAGCCGGAGCTGCCGACGCTCACCGAGAGCTACGGGATCGTTGTCGGCGGGGTCGGCGGCACCGGCGTGGTCACGATCGGCCAGCTGCTCGGCATGGCGGCGCATCTCGAGCGCAAGGGCGCCGCCGTGCTCGAGATGACCGGCCTCGCGCAGAAGGGCGGAGCGGTCCTCAGCCACCTGCGCATCGCGCCGCGCCCGGCTGACATCCAGACGGTGCGCATCGCGCCCGGCGGCGCGCGCCTGCTGCTGGGCTGCGACCTCGTGGTCGCCGGCGGCAAGGAGGCGCTCCTCACGCTGGCGCCCGGCCGCGGCCACGCGGTGGTCAACGCGCACGAGATGATGACCGGCGACTTCACCCGCAACGCCGACTTCAGCCTGCCGGCCGCAGCGCTCAAGCGCGCGATCCAAAAGACCGTGGGCGAGCGCGCGATCATCGTCGAGGGGACGCGCCTCGCCACGGCGCTGCTCGGCGACGCCATCGCGACCAATCTGTTCATGGTCGGGGTCGCGTACCAGCAAGGGCTGCTGCCGGTCTCGGCGGCGGCGATCGAACGGGCGATCGAGCTCAACCGGGTCGGCGTCGACATGAACCGGCGCGCGTTCCTGTGGGGCCGGCGCGCCGCGCACGATCTCGCTGCGGTCGAGGCACGCGCCACGCCGGCTTCCGAGACGCCCGAGCACCGGCGCCTTTCGGCCAGCCTGGGCGAGATGATCGAGCGCCGGGTCGCGCATCTGACCGAGTACCAGGATGCCGCGTACGCCAACCGCTACCGGACCATGGTCGAGCGGGTCGGTCGGGTGGAGGCGGAACGGGCCCGGGGCCGCACCGAGCTGACCGAGGCGGTCGCCCGCTATTACTTCAAGCTGCTCGCCTACAAGGACGAGTACGAGGTGGCGCGGCTGTACACGAGCGGCGAGTTCCTTGCCCAGCTGAGCCGGCAGTTCGAGGGGCGGCCGAAGCTCGAGATCTACCTGGCGCCGCCGCTGGTCGCGCAGCGGGACCCGGCGACCGGCCGCCCGAAAAAGCGCGCGTACGGTTCCTGGATGCTGACCGCCATGCGCTACCTCGCCCGCTGCAGGCGGCTGCGCGGCACGCCGTTCGACCCATTCGGCTACAGCGCCGAGCGCCGGCTCGAGCGCCGTCTAATCGCCGAGTATGAGGCCGTGCTCGACGAGGTGCTGCGGCAACTGAGCTCCGCCAATCACGAGATCGCGCTCGAGCTGGCGCGCCTGCCCGAGCAGATCCGGGGCTTCGGTCACGTCAAGGAGCGTCACCTCGTCGCGGCGAAGGAGCGGGAAAGCGAGCTGCTCGCTGCGCTGCGCGCGCCGGAGAGCCGGCTGAGCGCCGCCGAGTAAGGCGCCGGCGCCGCGCTCCTTGAACCGGCCAGCTGGAGCGTGGGGCGGGCATACAGCCAGCGGCCGACCACGATCGCATAGCCGATCATCAGCACGAAATGGTGCGCCCAGCCGGCCCCGGTCGTGCTCGCCGCGATCAGCAGGCTGAGGATGATCAGGCCGACCGCGTGCCGCCGCACTACCAAGAATTGCGCGACCTTCACCAGATAGGCCGCATTCAACAAAATCCCGAGCAGACCGAAGTAGAACACGATCATCAAGAGCGTGTTGTCCACGTTGGTCTGCGAGCCGTACTCCCAGTTGATGTAGTAGCGGCGGCTGGCGATGAAATCGGTCTGGCCGAGCGGGTAGCCGAAGGGATAGCGGGCGAGCGATTCGCTGATCAGGCGATAGGGCGCGGTCAGGCGGAAATAGATCGAAGTCCCGGGCGTGTTGAGGTGGCCGAAGCGCGCCAGGATGCCGAGGCCATGCGCCTGATGGATCGCGGCGACGATGCCCGCGCCGGCGAGAACCCCGGCGATCGCCTTGAACCGGCCATCGTCGCGCACGAACAGCAGGTAGGCCGCCCACACGAGAGTAGGCCCCAGAATGCCGGTCAGGCTGAGGGTCGCGAAGGCGCCGAACGAGCACGCGGCCGCGGTGAGCGGGGCCAGCGCTTTCAGACGCGGCCGCGCCGCCAGAGCGAGCGCCGTGGCGAAGGTCATGAACCAGCCAGCGACCGACGGCTCCGAGTACAGGCCGCTGGCGCGTGGCGCCGCGGCAAGCGGCGAGGGCAGGTAAATCTCGCCGCCCGGCCCGATGGGCGCGAAGGCGCCGAGCAGACCGGCCAGGCGGAAATCGTGCATCAGGTTGAAGCTGATCGCCTGGGCAATGACGACCAGCGCCGCCGCCGAAGCCTGCACGCAGAACCGGGCGAGCGACCGGCCCACCTCATCGCCCCGGCCAAGCCGCACGTTCAGGCAGAGCAGCCCCATGATCACGAGATTGGCGACGTGCGCGAGGCTACGCAGGAACTCCACGAGATCCCGCGCGAACACCCCCGCTGCCAAGCTGTACGCCAGGACCACCAGCGCCGCCGCGATCTGCCAGTCGGGCGGCCGATTCAGCCAATAGAACATGATCAGATGCAGCTGCAGCAGATGGCAGGCGATCACGGCGAGGGTGACCGAGAAGTCGCCGATCTGGGTCAAGGTCACCTGCATCAGGACCAGGCTGAGCGGCCACAGCCACACCACCGGCCAGTATTCGAAGCGTATCCTGATGTCGGCGCAGTCGGCGCGGCTCATCCGCGCCGCATCTGCGCGGGTGCCCTGGGGGCGAAGCGGTCGACCGTGCGCGCCATGCCGCCGCCCCGGTCGTGGCCCCGGCGCCCCCGGGCCGCCCGCTCCGACACCAGCCAGATCAGCCGCTGCTCGTAGCGGGCGATGATGGTTTCGCGATCCAGATGCTCGACGGCGAGCTGACGCGCCACTTCGCCGAGGCGCTGCCGACGGCCGGGATCCGCCGCCAGCTCGAGGATGGCCGCGGCCATGGCTGCGGCGTCGCCGGGCGGCGCCACGATGCCGCAGTGGCGGGTCGCGGCGGCCAGTTCGCCGCCCTCCGTCTGGGCGACCAGCGGTCTGCCGCTGGCGAGAATTCCGGCCAGTTTGGAGGGTAAGGCGAAAGCCTCGGCCTCGGCGCGCTGCGGCAGAAGATGAACGTCCGCGACATTGAGGAGCGCGTTCAGCCAGGCTTCCGGCTGCAGCGGCAGAAGCGTGACATTGGCGCATCCGGCGAGCCGGCGCTCGAGCCGCGGCCGGGCCGCGCCCGCGCCACACACGACCAGGTGAACCTGCGGGTGCGCCCGCAGCCGCTCGGCCACGTCGGCCAGCACCTCGAGGCCCTGCTTATCGCCCATGCTGCCCGCGTACAGCGCGACCACCTGATGTTCGGCCACGCCCAACTGTCGACGCAGGATGCTCGGCGCCGCAAGCGGCCGGATCGCATCGGTATCGACCCAGTTGGGGAACAGGCACAGGCGGCTCTCGGCCACGCCGAAACGCTGCAGCTGCCCGCGCATGCGCATGCAGATGGTCGAGACCAGGTCGAAGCGGCGCAGCAGCCAGCCATAAGCCCCGCGCAGCAGGCGCCGCAGCCACGGCGATCGCACCATGCCCAGGCGGCACGCCGCCTCCGCTTCCAGGTCCTGAACGTGGAGGCACGCGCCCGCGCCGCACAGCCTCGCGGCGAGCAGCGCGGCCGGCGCGGCGAACGCGGTCGGCTCGACCGCCCAGACCAGATCGGGGCGAAAGCGTATCGCCTGCCACAGACAGGGCAGCAGGCTGCTCAGCGCAAACGAGGCCAGGTGCACGGTGCGGGCGAGGAGCGTTCTCGCGTTCGGCAGCCAGATCGGGCAGCGCAGCACCGACACAGTCCCCACGCGGTCGCATCGCCAGGTCCAGGCAGTGTAGCCGGCGCCGACCCGCCATTCGGGATAGTAGGGCGGCGCCGTGATCACACGCACCTCGTGACCCCGGCCGCTGAGCCATGCAGCGAAATCAGCGGTATATCGTCCAACCCCCGTGAGTTCGGGAGCGAAGTTGAGACCGAGGATGAGGACTTTCATCGATTTCAACCATGAGGAGAACCTAAGCGCGCATCTTATTTCATGGACCAAAGTCAGTTAACAAGAGTTTTCTACTATTTGGCGAAGCACGAAAAATCGGCTTCTTGTATTTGTTGGCGAAGGATGGTTTTGCAACCTGCTGTGATACAGGAACAATCACCTATTCAGCGTAGACGTGGTGGCGGCAGCTCCGAACGTGCGCAAGGTCCGGTAAGCGCAGTGGATCAGCGCGAGGCGGGCGACGTGCGCCGCGACGCTGACCAGACCGAGATGGAGGACCCGGCGTTGGACCATCACGAAATCGACGAAGCGACGCGCGGTCTCCCGTTCGGAAAGACTGTCGGGGTGACAGTCGCGGATTGCGATCGGATGGTCGAGCCGGATGCTGCCGGCGCCGCGGCTGATGAGTGTGGCGACCGCGCCGTAGTCGGCCGAAACGGGCAGGGACAGATCGTAAGGTGTCAGGAGATGGGCCACGCGCCGGATCACCGTGGCCTGGTGGTAAGCGGGAGGGCCGAGGCGGACATGGGCGGGCGCCCGCGGCGGCCGGTACAGCCGATGCCCTGAGGGCAACGCCAGGATGGTGCCGCCGAACAGCAGATCCACGCCCGGCGACCCCTCGAGCGCGGCGGCGATCCGCGCCAGGCTGTCGGCGCCGCCGAAGCGATCGCCGGCGTTCATGAACAGGACATAGCATCCCCGCGCGCGCCGCAGTCCCAGGTTCATTCCGTCGTAGACGCCCCGATCGGGCGCGCTGTTCCAGGCGTGGATCAGCGCCGCGAACTCGCGAATCACCGTGATCGAGCCATCGCGCGAGCCGCCGTCGATCACGATCCACTCGTCGGGCGGCCGTTCCTGTGCCGCCACGCTCTGCGCGGTCGCGCGCAGACCGGCCGCGTTGTCGAGGTTGACGGTGATCACCGAGATCAGGCCGGGCATGCCTAAACCTATGATTGAATCAGCGCGGGAGCTCTGCTAGCCGATCCCGCCATGGGCAACAAGCATGCGGCGCCGGCGGCCGACCCGGATCCGCTTCGTCCGGCGCGGCTTGACGCAACCCGGAGCTGCCCCGCTGCGCTTGCTTCGGCGCGCACCTTCGATGCAGCGGGCGACCGGTTCTACAAGGCCGTGGCGGGCCACGCGCCGGGGGGAGAGCGCTGGCAGGACGCGCGCGGCGAGTTCGCGATGCTGCGGCGCTGCCGCGGTCTGGCCGGAGTGCCGGCGGCTCTCGCGCTGCTCGAGGAAGCGGGCGAGCACGTTCTGGTCCTCGAACGAGTACCGGGACGACCGCTCGGCAGCCTCGAGCTCGGCTGGTTGTGCTTCGCGCAAATCATGTTGCAACTGATCCGGCTGGTCTGGGCCATCGCCCGCCGGGGCGTGCGCCACAACGACCTGCGACCCGAAAACGTGATCGTCGCGCCGGACGGCCGGGTTCATCTCGTGGACTTCGATCAGGCGAGCAGCGGCGGCCTGATCGAGTGCCTGCTCGCCGGCTTGGGCTTGGGCGTCGGCGGCGCGCCGGTGTGCAACGGTCTGTTCGCGCCGCTGCGCGAGCGCATCCAGGCGCGGCTGTCGCCGCGGCTTCTGCGGGCGCTGCGTGGAAGACGGCTGCGAATTCCGCGCGCATGCGCCCTGCCGCCGCTGCCGGCGGATGCCGGCGCGGCCCTTCGGATGCTGCACGAGGCGTGGCGCTTCGCCGCGCAGGCGAGCGCCAGCTCGCCCGGGCAGGCGATCGCGTACTACGAGCTGGAATACAATGGATTGCGCTTGCCGGGCGAGCGCCCGTGGGCCGCCCGCTGGCGCGGTCTGCGTCGCGCGACCGGCTACGCGGACCGCCGCGTGCTCGAGCTCGGCTGCAATCTGGCGTTGGTCTCCACCTTCGTGCTGAAGGAGGCCGGCGCCGCCGCGGCGCTCGCGGTCGACCGGGATCCCGAGATTCTCGAGGCGGCCGCGCGCGTGGCCGGAGCGTTCGGCGTGCAGCCCGAGTTTCGCCGGATCGAGTTCGATCACGACCCGGACTGGGAGGATCAGCTCCACGGCTTTGCGCCGGATGTCGTGGTCGCGCTCAGCGTCCTCCACTGGCTGCAGGACAAGGCGCGCTTCCTCGCGTTCCTCGGGCGCTTCGACGAGGTTATCTTCGAAGGCCACGACAGCAGCCTGACCGAGCGGAAGCGGCTGCGCCAAGCCGGCTTCACCGAGATCGAGCTGGTCGATACCAGCGAGCGCGGCCGGCCGATCCTGCTGGCGCGCAAGCGCTGAACCGCAGCCGTCGTGCGGGTGTCAGGACTTGCCCAGCACGGCCTCCCGATAGAACACGTACAGCCCGCTCGCGACGATCACGCAGCAGCCGACCAGCATCCAGCGATCCGGCGCGTCGCCGAACACCAGATAGCCGAGCATGAGCGCCCACACGATGTGACTGTAGACGAACGGCGCGAGCAGCGAGGCGGGCGCGATGGTCAGCGCGCGGATCAGGATCAGATGGCCGACCCCGCCGAGCGCGCCCATGGCGATCATCGCCAGCCAGGCGACCGGTGCGACCGGCCGCCAGAAGAACGGCACGAGCGCGGTCATGAGCGCGGTGCCGACGCCGGCCAGGTAAAACAGCATGGCGAGCGGCGACTCGCCGGGCACCGCGCTGACCTTGCGCGTCAGGATCTGGTACAGCGCGAAGCCAAGCGCGGAGATCAAAGGCAGCGCCAGCGCCCAGTGGCCCGCGCCGAAGCCCGGCCGGATCACGATCAGCACGCCGGCGAAGCCCGCGAGCACGGCGCTCCAGCGCCGCCAGCCGACGCGCTCGCCGAGCATGGGGATCGAGAACACCGTGACCAGCAACGGTGCGGTGGAGGTGATCGTGTAAGCGTCCGCGAGCGGCACGAAGCTGATCGCCCCGATCAGGCAGAGCGTTGAGACCGCGAGCAGCAGACCTCGCCCGACCTGGATGCCGGGTCGTGCGGTGCGGACCAGCTCCATGATCCCGACGCGCGGGATCAGCAGCATCATCAGCGCGAGCTGAAAGAAATAGCGCGCCCACACCACCTGGGGCACGGGATAGCGGCCGGTCAGCTGCTTGCCGAGCGTGTCCATCACCGTGAACAGCAGGATGGCGAGGACCATCAGGCCGATGCCGGCAACCGAGCGCGTGGACTGCGGTGTGGCGCGACGGATGGGCGCGGCAACCTCGGAGCGGGCGGTCATCAGTCGAATGGCGCGTCAGACCGGGCCGTCGAGGCGTTGCCGACGCCGAAGGCGGGCGCCGCGGCGCCGCGCCCGAGCGCCATGGTCCTGTCGCCCGAGCGCCACCAGCTGATGGGCGAGCGATGGCTTCTGGTCGAGCAGGTCAGGAACAATACCGAGTGCGGTCATGCCGATCGAAAGCTGGCACTTCGCCGGCGCTTCGACCAGGAACGGCGCCAGCGGCACGCCGCCGCACGGCGGAAAACTGCGCAAAGTTTGCTGGCCGGCATCCTGAGGCGCGAGCTTGGCCGCGGGCAGCCGTACCTTCGGCGAGCATGGTTTTCGAGCGAGCGCGCTCCGTCGAGAGCGCGTCTCGCAAGCCACTGGCGAGCGCCGGCGCGGGGATGTCCGTGCTCCAAGCTGACCTCCTGTGACTTCTCGCCACTTGCAAGGCAAGCCAACCAGCTAAACGAAGTCTAGTCAGGAGAAAGCGATGCGCTTGGTCAACATCCATATTGGCAAGACCCATCTCTCACGGCTTCTCAACGAGGTCGCTGCGGGAGAGGAGATAGTGATCGCCAGGGCTGGCAGGCCGGTGGCTCGCCTGTTGCCGTTTGAGCCTCGCCGTGAACCCCGCAAGCCGGGTCTGATGAAAGGGAAGATCTGGATGGCCCAAGACTTCGACGAGCCGTTGCCGGAGAGAGATCAGGGCCGCGTTTCGCGGCGAGCGACCGTGAAATACCTGCTCGATACCCACGTCCTGCTATGGTGGATCGCTGACGATCCCAGGCTTCGTGCTGATGCTCGCAAGGCAATCACGGATCCCGATCGTGAAATCGTAGTCAGCACAGCCAGCATCTGGCAGGCCGCCATCAAGCGTGCACCAGGCAAGCTGGGCTTCGAGCCGCCGGTCCTGCTGGACACCATACGACGAGGCGTCCTCCGCGTGTTGCCCATCACTGCCGAACATGCCCTCGCCGCCGGCGACTTGCCGCGCCATCACGATCGCATGCTGGTGGCGCAGGCAATGGCTGAGGGTCTTACCCTGATCACGCGCGACCTGAGGCTGCGCGCCTGCTCAGGGCAGACGATCGAGGCCTGAGCGGCGAGGGCGGCTGGCTGCGTCAGCCTGGCCGGGCTAAGCTCGCCGGATGACCACGCGCGCCCAGTTCCGCCTCGGCACCGGCGCCGGGTTCTCGGCCGATCGTCTCGATCCGGCGGTGGATCTGGTCGCCAAGGGCCAGCTCGATGCGATCGTGTTCGAATGCATCGGCGAGCGCACGCTTGCTTTCGGCCATCGCGATCGCATGGCCGACCGTGAGGCCGGCTTCAATCCGCTGCTGGAGCGCCGCCTGCGCAGCATTCTGCCGCTCTGCGTCGAGCATGGCACCCGGCTGATCACCAACATGGGCGTCGCCAATCCGCGCGGCGCCGCGGCCAGGGCTGCGGGGATCGCGCGGGACCTCGGCCTGCACGGCTTGACGATCGCCGCGCTCGAGGGCGACGACGTCGGCGCGCTCATCGGCCCGAACACGCCGCTGCCGGATGCCGGGATGACCGTCGGCGAGGTCGGCCGGCCGCTGGTCGGCGCCAATGCCTATCTCGGCGCCGATGCGCTGCTGCCCGCGCTCGAGGCCGAAGCCGACGTGGTGATCACGGGGCGGGTGGCCGACCCCAGCCTGTTCCTCGCGCCGCTCCGCCACGCGTTTGGCTGGGCTGACGATGACTGGCCGGTGCTCGGCGCCGGCACGCTGGTCGGGCACCTGATGGAATGCGCCGCGCAGATCACCGGCGGGTACTTCGCGGATCCCGGGTTCAAGGACGTGCCGAACCTCGCCTACGTCGGTTTTCCGATCGCCGAGGTCGGCGTGGACGGGCGCGCCGTGATCACCAAGCTCGCGCACGCCGGCGGCCTGGTCAGCGCGCGCACGGTCAAGGAGCAGCTGCTGTACGAGGTGCATGATCCCGCCGCCTACGTCACGCCCGACGTCGTGGCGGACTTCAGCCGCGTGCAGATCGGCGAAGATGGCCCGGATCGCGTCGCGGTCGGCGGCGCGCACGGGCGGCCGCGCCCGGATCGGCTCAAGGTCACGGTCGCCTTCGACGGTGGCCTGCTGGCCGAAGCGGGCGTGTCTTACGCCGGAGCGGGGGCGAAGGCGCGCGCCGAGCTGGCCGGCGCCATCGTGAAGGAGCGCATGGTCGGTCTGCACGGCTGCAACGCCCCGCTGCGGATCGATCTGATCGGGGTCGCCGCCCTGCATGGCAGCGCGCTCCGGTACCCGGGCGATGCCCGCGACGTGCGCCTGCGCGCGGCGCTGCGCGCCGACTCGCGCGAGCAGGCCGAGCTGCTGCTGTGGGAGGTCGAGTCCCTGCTGTGCTGCGGCCCGGCCGGCGGTGGCGGTTATCGTGGCCAGATCACGCCATCAGTGATCACGCACAGCGCCTACCTCGAGCGGGCGCAGGTGCGGCCGCGCCTCGAGATCATCGAGACATGACCCGGCGGGCGCCGCTGCGCGAGGTCGCCCACGCCCGCGCCGGCGACAAGGGCGACCGCTCCAACGTCGCCGTGTTCGTGTACGACCCGAAGCACTATCCGGCGCTCAAGGCGCAGCTCACGCCCGAGCGGCTGAAGGCCGAGTTCGGCGGCCTGCTGCGCGGGCCGGTCCGCCGCTTCGCGCTCGATCACCTTGGCGCGCTGAACTTCGTCATGGACGAGGCGCTCGAGGGCGGGGTCAATCAGTCCCTGAACCTGGACGCGCACGGCAAGTCCTGGAGCTTTCTTCTTCTCGGCCTCGAGGTCGAAATCGAGGAGTGAGCGGGCTCAGGCGGCCTTGGCCTGCGCGCGATTGATCGTGTCGACGAACCGCCTTGCGGTGGCGGCGCACGGTTCGAGCTCCGCGAAATGACGCTGCGCGAGCTCGACGATCAGCACGGTGCCGGCGCGCAGGGGCAGCTGGGGCAGAACGGCTTCCCACGGGATGTCGCCCCAGCCCATCGGCAGATGCAGATCGCCCATGCCGAACGCGATCTTCTCGGCGAAGCGGAAGAAGCCGTCGATGCTGCTCGGCCGGCCGAACGAATCGTGCACGTGCAAATGATTGACCTGGGGCGCGAACGCCGCGAGCGCCTCGACGAAGTCGAAGCCCTGGAACCGGGCCATGATGTAGGCGTGGCTGAAATCGAGCAGGCCGCACACCTGCGGATGGTCGACCGCGGCGATCTCGCTGGCGAGGCGCATTGGGTCGGCGGTGTAGGTCGCGGCATCCTCCACGAACAGGTTCTCGACCGCGATCCTCACGCCATAGCGGGCGGCGACATCGCCCATCTCACGCAGCGTGTCGCGCTCGAGCGCGTGCAGGCGCTCGAGCTGCGCGGTGCGCGCCGCCGGCGCCCTGCCCGGATGGTGCGCCAGCACGCTCGCGCCGACCGCTGCGCACAGCTCGAGCGTCGCCCGGCACACCGCTTTGTGCAGCTCGAGATGCGCCTCGTCCATGAAGTTGACTGTGAGCACGCCGTGCGCGGTATAGCGCAGCGCGCGGCGCGCGCAGATCTGCTCGAGACGGCGCCGGCGCTCCGGCAGGACGCGGCCGCCGGCGATCAGGTCCAGCTCGTACAGCGACAGCTCGCAGTGGCTGGCGCCGGCCGCCTCGATCCGGGCGAGCTGGGCATCCAGATCGGACAGATCGGGCAGCGCCCCGTCGGTGCAGAAGCCGAAGCCCGCGATGGTGTCAGGGACCTTGGCCATGGGCTCGTCCTCTCCCGCGCCCCGGGCGCAGACGATTCACGCACCCGGGCCCGCCCTCCGTACCGCTCCGGGCGGCTCGTTGGCAATCCAAGGGAGGGGTGCGATCGGCACCATGGTTCTCCCGGGCTCGATCCCGGCGCCCAGTGACGGGATCGCGTCGGACAGACAATCGACGCTCATCAAGTAAAGCGTCGCGCCGAGCCCGCCGATTGCGCCGCGCCAACGCTTGCGACCGGCGGCATCGCCTGGGCGGCGCACGCGCGCCGGCCGCGCCGCCGTTCAGCCTTGCCGAGCGCCCGAGCCGGCGTTGCGCACCCGAGTCGCTCGCCCCCCGAGGACGCCCGACGCCGCTGGCATGGCTCGAGTTGATCCGGCGCCCGGAGACCGGATGGCGGATCAACCCGCTGGCGCTCGGGGCGAGGCGCCGCATTTCCAGACGGCCCGCGGGCCGAGCGCCCGCCAATTGCGGGCATCTGGAGCGCGGGGCCGATCGTCGACGGCAGAGGTGTGGATCGACCTTCTTGTCATGGCCCGACTTGATTTGACCGTCCAAAGGCCGGATGGCCGGTCGAGCTGCTGGTTGCCCCGCGCCGACGCTCCACCCGCACGCGGTCCGGTCGGCGTAGCGCACCCGGTGCGCGTCGCGCATGATCCAAAGCAGACGCAGGACCACCATCATTGTCATGGTCCGAGTTGATCCCGGCGCCCAACGAATAGTCGCCGGTTCAAGTCGCTCCCTGTCCGGTTAATCTTTCGTTCAACCGTTTGGCCGTATTCTGCTTCTATGCGATGGTCCATGCGACCCTGGGAGTCCGCGTCGCGGAGAGGCGACAGATCGGGGCACGGCTCCCCACGATCGCAGGGATCATCGGCGGGGCAGAGTAACCGTCGAGGGCAAACATACGGTTAACGGCTGCAGCTGCCACCGCTGCAGGACGCCGTCCGTGTCCGGAGCTTCGCCGCACGGGTGGCGCGGCAAACATGTGATTGATGACTGAAGCCGGCATGGTGTCGGGGGAGCCGTTCGTGTCCGGAGCTCCGCCGCACGGGTGACGCGGCAAACGTGTGATCGATGCTGGACCCGGGACGGTGCTGCCGCAAGCGGTCGGCGCTCCGGAGCTCCGCCGCACGGGCGGCGCGGCAACGTGTGATCGATGGCTGGGGCCGCGGCGGTGCAGCGGCAAACGTCTGATCGATGGCTGGAGCCGGGGCGGTGCTGCCGCAAGCGATCGGCGCCCCGGAGCCACGCCGCACGGGCGGCGCGGCAAACGTGTGATCGATGGCTGCGGCCGCGGCGGTGCTGGCAGCCGTCCGTGCCTCCGGAACTCCGCCGCACGGGTGGCGCGGCAACCTCGTGATCGATGGCTGGGGCCGGCCTGGCGTTGCCGGAAGCGGTCGGCGGCCCAGAGCCACGCCGCGCCGGTGGCGCGGCAAACGTTTGATCAATGGCTGCGGCGTTGATGGCGGTGCAGGGAGCCGTCCGTACCTCCGGAACTCCGCCGCACGGGCGGCGCGGCAAACGTGTAATTGATGGCTGGACCCGACCCGGCGCTGCCGGAAGCGGTCGGCGCCCCGGAGCCACGCCGCACCGGTGACGCGGCTGGTACGGACCGCTTCGGCCGGCGCCCGGTCGATGCCAGGATCAAGAGCGCGTGCGTCGATGGGCTGCAGCGGTCGCGCGTCTTTACTTTTCCGCGCAGCGCCGTCTTGCTGGCGCGCGCGCAATCTCGGACCAGATGTCGTGAGCGATGTCGACCATGCCCGGGCCGCCGCGCCCGCGGCCACCTCGCTGCTGCGCGACGGCGGGTTCCTGCGCGTCTGGCTGACCGGCGGCGCCGCCGGCGTGCTGCGCTGGCTCGAGCTGCTGGCGATCAGCGTCTACGTGCTGGAGACCACCGGCTCGCCGTTCCTGGTCGCGCTCATGACGTTCCTGCGCATGGCGCCGATGTTCCTGTTCGGCATCCCGGCAGGCGCGCTCGCCGACCGCTACGATCGCAAGCGCCTGCTGCTGGTCGGCCTGCTCGCGCTCGCTGCTGCGGCGGCGCTGCTGACCCTGCTCGCCGCGCAGGGGCGGATCGCGCTCTGGCAGATCGCGGCCGGCACCTTCCTGAACGGCATGTTCTGGGCGAGCGAGTTCCCGGTGCGCCGCATCATGCTCGGCGAGATCGCCGGCGTGGCGCGCCTGAGCCGCGCCATGGCGCTCGAGTCGGCGACCAGCAACGCGACGCGCATGATCGGGCCGGCGCTCGGTGGCGTGCTGATCCAAGCGACCGGCCTGTACGGCGTCTACGCGTTGGGCGCGCTCCTGTATCTCGCCAGCGCCGCCCTGGTCCTGCCGGTCGCCTACCGCTCGGCCAGCGCGGCGGGCGGGGCTTCGCTGCTCGCGATGCTGCGGGACGGCTGGCGGTTCGCCAAAGCCGAGCGGCTGATCGTCGGCGCGCTCGCGGTGACCCTGATCGTGAACCTCTGGGGCTTCGCCTACATCACGATGGTGCCGGTGATCGGCGAGCGCGTGCTCGGGCTGTCCCCGGCGCTGATCGGCGCGCTGATGTCGACCGAGGGTCTCGGCGCGGTGATCGGCGCGCTGCTCGTCGCTCGCTACGACCGGCCACGCCAGTACACCCGCATCTATACCGTCTCGTCCGCGGCGTTCCTGCTCGGGGTGCTCGCGTTCGCCCTGTCCGCCTGGTTTCCCCTGTCGCTCGCGCTGATGCTGTTCTGCGGCATCGGCATCGCGGGCTTCGCCGTGATGCAGACCACGATCGTGTTCCTCGCCGCCCCCGCCGCGGTCCGCTCGCGCGTCATGGGCCTGCTCACCGTGGCGATCGGCGGCGGTCCGATCGGCATGCTCTACGTCGGGGTGCTCGCCGACTGGCTCGGCGCCCCCGCCGCGGTCGCCGCGCTCGCCGTTCAGGGCCTGATCCTGCTTGCGCTCGCCGCCTGGCACTGGCCCGAGCTCCGCCGTCCGGTGGCCTTGACCGGTGCCCAGAGATCCGGGGCGTAGTCGCCCGAGCAGATGGTCGGGAGCCAGCGCAGCCGGGCGCCGCCGGCAGCGACCCGATGCCACCTTTACGCGGTGCTCCGGCTCGACCCGGTGATCTGGTAGACCGTGCTGCTGAGGCAGGCCGCCCGCGGGGTGGCAAAACCACGAAACTCGGAGGGTCGCTCATGGCTGTTCACTACCTGAAGCGCGGCAAACCGGAAGCCGAGCGGGCCGCCGACGATGCCAAGATCCGCGCGATCGTCGAGACGACGCTGAAGGACATCGAAACCCGGGGCGATGCGGCCGTCCGCGAGCTCTCGGCGAAGTTCGACAACTACGACCCGCCGTCCTTCCGCCTGTCGCAGGCCGAGATCGACGCGGCCGTGCAGAAGGTCAGCGCGCGCGACCTGGAGGACATCAAGTTCGCCCAGAAGCAGATCCGGACGTTCGCCGAAGCCCAGCTTGCCTCGATCAGGGAGATCGAGGTGGAGACGATGCCGGGCGTCATCCTCGGCCATCGCCACATCCCGGTCCGTTCGGTCGGCTGTTACGTGCCGGGCGGCAAGTTCCCCATGGTCGCCTCGGCCCACATGTCCGTTCTGACGGCGCACGTCGCGGGCGTGCCGCGCATCGTGGCCGCGGCCCCGCCGGTCGGCGGGGCGCCCCACCCGGCGATCGTCGCGGCGATGCACCTCGGCGGCGCGCACGAGATCTACGTGCTCGGCGGCATGCAGGCGGTCGGCGGCATGGCGCTCGGCACCGATACGATCGAGCCGGTCGACATGCTGGTCGGCCCGGGCAACGTCTTCGTCGCCGAAGCCAAGCGCCAGCTGTACGGCCGCGTCGGGATCGACCTGTTCGCTGGCCCGACCGAGACGATGGTCATCGCGGACGATACCGTCGACGGCGAGATCTGCGCGACCGATCTCCTCGGCCAGGCCGAGCACGGCTACAACTCCCCGGCCGTGCTCGTGACCAATTCGCGCCGACTGGCCGAGGCCACGATCGCCGAGATCGAGCGCCTTCTCGCCATCCTGCCGACCGCCGAAACCGCCGGCGTCAGCTGGGCGGACTATGGCGAGGTGATCGTTTGCGATACCTATCAGGAGATGCTGGACGTGGCCAATGACATCGCCTCCGAGCATGTCCAGGTCATGACCGACCGGGACGACTGGTTCCTCGAAAAGATGCACAGCTACGGCGCGCTGTTCCTCGGGCCACGCACCAACGTGGCCTATGGCGACAAGGTGATCGGCACCAACCATACCCTCCCGACCAAGAAGGCGGGCCGCTATACCGGCGGGCTTTGGGTCGGCAAGTTCCTGAAGACCCACAGCTATCAAAAGGTGACGACCGACGAGGCGGCAGCCCGGATCGGCGCCTACGGCTCGCGCCTCTGCATGCTCGAGGGCTTCGTCGGCCATGCCGAGCAGTGCAACATCCGGGTGCGCCGCTACGGCGGGCGCAATGTGCCCTACGGAGCAGCGGCGGAATGAGCGCGCCGGGGCTGTTCCGGCTGGATGGCAAGCGAGCGCTCGTCACCGGGGCCGGGCGCGGGATCGGCCGCGCGCTCGCCTGCGGACTTGCCGAATTCGGCGCAGAGGTGACCCTGTGCGCCCGGACGGCAACCGAGATCGAGGCGGCGGCGGAGCACATCCGCAAGGCCGGCGGCCGCGCCGAAACCCTCGCCCAAGACGTGACGGACATCGACGGCTTCGCCCGCGCCATCGCGGCCAGGCCCGCCTTCGATGTGCTCGTGAACAACGCCGGGACCAACCGCCCGAAACCGCTCTCGGACGTCACGGTCGAGGACTACCGGGCGGTCATGGACCTGAACCTCATGGCGGCGGTGTTCGTGGCGCAGGCCGTGACCCGGAGGATGGCCGAATGCGGCACCAAGGGATCCGTGATCAACATGTCCTCGCAGATGGGCCATGTCGGCGCCGCCAACCGGACGCTCTACTGCGCGTCGAAATGGGCGCTCGAGGGCTTCACGCGGGCGCTGGCGGTCGAGCTCGGTCCGCTCGGCATCCGCGTCAACACGATCTGCCCGACCTTCATCGAAACGCCGATGACCGAGCCGTTCTTCCGCGATGAGGCGTTCCGCCGCTCGGTCCTCGCCAAGATCAAGCTGGGACGCCTTGGCCAGGTCCAAGACGTTGTCGGTGCAGCCGTCTATCTCGCCTCCGACGCATCGGCGTTGATGACCGGGAGCGCGCTCATGCTGGACGGCGGCTGGACCGCGGAGTGAGCTCGTCGGATGGCGAGGCGACGGTTGAGCCCTCCGCTCGGGGTCTGCCGCCATGCGGGGCGGGCGAATCGAGCCGGAGCCGGCGGGCACGTGCCCGGCCGGAACCGCACCGGTTTGGTGGTCGTTACCCCCCGAGCCGATCGAGCTGGAGACAAGCCGGTGTATTTCATGGCCCTGGCCACCGACTACGATGGCACGCTGGCCCATCACGGCGTGGTCGACGCCGACGCTCTCGCCTCGCTTCAGCGGCTCAAGAATGCTGGTCGCCGCCTGATCCTGGTCACCGGGCGCGAGCTGCCGGACCTGCAACGCGCCTTTCCCGAGCTGGGCTGCTGCGATCTGATCGTGGCCGAGAACGGCGCGCTTCTCTATGAGCCCGGCACGGGCCGGGAAACCGTGCTCGCGCCGCCGCCGCCCGAGGCGTTCGTCGCGCGACTGCGCGAGCGGGGCGTCCATCCATTGTCCGTCGGTCGCAGCATCGTCGCCAGCTGGGAGCCGATGCAGGACGTCGTGCTCGAGACGGTCCGCGAGCTCGGTCTCGAGCTGCAGATCGTGTTCAACAAAGGGGCGGTCATGGTGCTGCCGTCCGGGGTCAACAAGGCAAGCGGGCTCGCCGCGGCGCTCGCCGAATGTGGTCTCTCGCCGCACAATGTGGTCGGTATCGGCGACGCCGAAAACGATCATGCGTTCCTCGCGATGTGCGGCTGCTCGGCAGCGGTCGCAAACGCGCTCGACAGCGTCAAGGTCGAAGCCGATCTGATCACCGCGGGCGCGCGCGGGGACGGCGTCCGTGAGCTGATCGACCGTCTGCTCGAGAACGATCTCGCGGACGTCGTTCGAGCCTCGCCGCGCCATCGGATCCCGATCAGCGCGGACGACCGGCACGACGAGTTTTTTCTTCGGCCGAACGACGGTAGCCTGCTCGTGGCAGGGGTTTCGGGCGGCGGCAAGTCGACCCTGGTCGCAGGCATTCTGGAGCGTCTGACCGAAAAAGGCTTCCAGTTCTGCGTGGTCGATCCGGAAGGCGACTACTCGGAGCTCGAGAATGCGCTGGTGCTCGGCGACGCGCGGCAGCAGCCGAGGATCCCCGAGCTGCTGGAGATCCTGCGCCGGCCGGATGCCAACGCCGTGGTCAACATGCTCGACGTCGACCTGGCCGACCGGTCGACCTTCTTCGAGGGGCTCCTGACCAGATTGTCGGAGCTGCGCGCCCAGACCGGCCGGCCGCACTGGATCGTGCTCGACGAGGCCCATCACCTCGCGCCCGCGTCGCGGCCCACCGCCCCGACTCTGCCCCGCGAGCTGCAGGACATGATCCTGATCACGGTCCATCCCGATCAGCTGGCGGCGGATGTTCTGGCCACGGTCCAGACCCTGGCCGCGGTCGGCGACTCGCCCGCGCGCACGATTCGCCAGTTCTGTGCCGCCATGGGGACGCCGCCGCCGCCGTTGCCCACGAACGACCGCCTCGAAGCCGGCGAAGCATTGCTGTGGGAGCGTGACTCCGGACGCGATCCGGTCCGGGTTCAGGTGGTCCAGCCCCAGCTGCAGCGTCAGCGCCACGCCCGCAAGTACAGCGAGGGCGAGCTTGGCGAGGACCGCAGCTTCTATTTCCGCGGCCCCGACGGCGCCTTGTCCCTGCGCGTCCAGAACCTGTCCCTGTTCCTGCAGATCGGGGCAGGCGTCGACGATCGGACCTGGCTGCACCACCTCCATGCCGGCGATTACTCGGGCTGGATCCGCGACGCGATCAAGGACGAGGACCTGGCGGATGAGGTCGCTGCCGTCGAGCGCGCCCGGGGGCTGTCCGCCGCCCGCAGCCGAGCGCGGATCAAGGAGGCGATCGACCGGCGCTATACCGGGCCGGCCGCGGAGGCATCCGGCCAAGCTTGAAACAGGGCGGGGCCGACATCTAGCCTCGGCCCGGTCTCATTGGTAGATCTGCGGGTGTCGGGGGGCAACCTGTCATACCCGGCAGACCTGAAAAGGGCCAAGCATGACGCTCGATCAGGCGTTAGCGTTCACCGTCATTGTCGGGACGATGGGCCTGCTGATCTGGAGTCGCATTCGCTACGACCTGGTCGCCTTGCTCGCCTTGCTCACCGCGGTCGCCTGCGGCATCGTAGAGCCGGACGAGGCCTTCCGCGGCTTCAGCGACGACATCGTGATCATCGTCGGCTCGGCTCTGGTGGTCAGCGCCGCGATCGGCCGATCGGGTCTGGTCGAAACGCTGATGAAGCCGCTCATACCCCGGATGCGGACCAGCGGCATGCAGGTGGCGGTGCTGACCTCGGCCGTCACGGCGCTGTCCGCGTTCATGAAGAACATCGGTGCGCTCGCCATCTTCATCCCGATCGCGCTGCAGGTCGCGCGTCGGACCGAGAAGCCGCCATCGCGCGTGCTGATGCCGCTCGCGTCCGGCTCGCTGCTCGGCGGCATCATCACCCTGATCGGCACGTCGCCCAACATCATCGTCTCGCGCATGCGCGAGCAGATCACCGGGGAGCCGTTTCGCATGTTCGACTTCGCTCCGGTGGGCGTCTGCCTCGCCATTGCCGGCGTCGCCTTTCTCACCGTCGGCTGGCGGCTCCTGCCGAAGATCAAGCGGGGAACCGGCGCGACCCCGGAGACCCGCTTCTCGATCGAGGACTACGTCACCGAGGTGCGTCTGCCCGCGACTTCCCCATGCGTTGGCAGGACCGTCCGGGAGCTCGAGGCGCTCGGCGACGGCGACGTCACCGTGGCCGCGATCATTCGGGAAGGCTACCGCCGCTATGTTCCGGCCGGGTATTGGCCGCTGTTCGACGGTGACATTCTCGTTCTCGAGGCCGACACGCACGCGCTGTCCAGGCTGGTCAATGCCGCCAAGCTCGAGCTGATCCACGGCAAGGAGCTCGCCCTGGGCGATGCTCGGCCGGAAGACCTGACGGTCGTGGAGGCGGTGGTCACCGCCAACTCGCCCATGCTCGGCAGCACGGTCGAGCAGCTTGCGCTGCGCGAGCGCTACGGCCTCAACCTGCTGGCGCTGAGCCGCTCCGGGCGACGGATCGCGCAACGCTTGCGTCGGGTCCGCTTCCAGGATGGCGATCTGCTGGCACTGCAGGGCCGTACCGAGCGCATCAACGACAAGCTGGCCGCGCTCGGCTGCCTGCCTCTGGCCGAGCGCAACGTACCGCTTGGGCGCCCGCGCAACCTCTATCTGCCCGCGGTGATCCTCGGCGGCGCGATGGTTTTGGTGACGACCGGCATGGTGTCGGTGGCGCTCGGCTTCTTCGGCGCCGCGGTGGCGGTGCTGGTCTTTCAGCTGCTGACGCTTCAGGAAGCGTACGAGGCGGTCGAGTGGCCCGTGCTGATCCTGTTCGGGGCGCTGATCCCGGTCAGCGAGGCGCTGCAGACCACCGGCGCCACCGGGCTCGTCGCCGGCTGGCTTTCGGGCGCGGCGCAACATCTTCCCGCGATCGGAGGTCTCGGGCTGACGCTGCTCGCGGCGATGGCGCTGACGCCGTTCCTCAACAACGCCGCGACCGTCCTGGTCATGGCGCCGATTGCAGCGAGCCTGGCGGCCAAGCTGGCGTTGAGCCCGGACCCCTTCCTCATGGCGGTCGCGATCGGCGCCGGCTGCGACTTCCTCACGCCGATCGGGCACCAGTGCAACACGCTCGTCATGGGCCCGGGCGGCTACCGTTTCGGCGACTATTGGCGTCTCGGCCTGCCGCTGTCCGTCATCGTCGCCGTCCTTGGCACGCTCCTCATCAGCTGGTTTTGGCCGCTCAGATCGATGTAGATCTGGCGATACGACCGGAACGGGCCAAGATACTTCCACACGACATTTCACAAGCAGACTAGATCTTCTCTGGCATTTACTTGAGCGTATGTTCTTCGATATTTAGCTGTAGAATACAATATCCTGGAACCGGTCTTTCAACGCAGCGTTGTCTCTCGCGGCGTCGTAGGCGCCCGTCCCACTGACCAAGGGAGACCCAAGATGGCGATGCAGGAAACCCAGTCCATTGCGACCGATGAGACCAGCGATCTGATTTCCTCCGAGAAGGTGGAGGGCACGGCTGTCTACAACCGCCAGGGCGAAAAGCTCGGTACTATCCATTCCATGATGATCGACAAGATCTCCGGGAGGGTTGGCTACGCCGTGATGTCGTTCGGCGGCTTTCTCGGGATGGGCGACCGCTACCATCCGTTGCCGTGGGACGTGCTGACCTACGACACCGGGCAGGGCGGTTACGTGATCGATCTCGACCGCGGCGTGCTCGAAGGCGCGCCGAGCTACGGCGCCACCGAGACGCCGAACTGGAGCGACCGCGGCTGGGGCCAGCAGCTGAGCGACTATTACGGCACCCGTCCCTATTGGGAGTAGACGCAGGCATGAACGTGGCGGGCTGCGCCGCCCGCCACTTCAGGGCGCCTGCGATCAGCGGCTCGTGAGGCGATTCTCGGCAGCTCGATCGCGCGGCGGACGTGCTCCTTTTTGGCGACGCGCTTCCTGGATTGGCTGCTCCAGCTGCGCCGGCTGATCCAGGACCGCCTGCTCCGCCCGGAGCCAGTATTCGAGAGCACGCCCGTCCGGGCGGCCGTCGGCCTCCCATAGCGAATAGGCGCAATCCTCGATCCGTCGCCTGAGTTCTGGATCCATATCCTCCGTGCCGGCGTTCACGACCGGCGGCAGCGTCGCCATGCTCGGGCTCCCGTCCGCGTAAGTCAGCAAGTAACAACGCCGGCCGATACGGTCGCGTTCCGAACTTGAGGTCGCGAGTAGGAAGAGAACGGCGTGGCTGCGGCAACGAACACGCTGTCGGGCCGACCGGAGTAGTCTCTCGTCGCTTATGCAGCCGGTTGCGCGACCCCCGCGGGGC
>JBKPNX010000175.1:0-17175 GCA_046732855.1 Pseudomonadota bacterium | reverse complement strand
CTAAAACCTGCGCCAGTCCGCCGTCGCCGGCAGCGGCTTGAAGCCGGTGCCGGCGGCGGCGATTCTCAAACGCCCCCCAACATCGACTGCGCGTCGATGTTTTGCGGACGGCCTGCAACGCTCTTGCGGATGTCCTGGCAGGATCGCTCAACGCACCCGGCCGGTGGCAACACGCGGTCGTAGACCTGCAGCATGTCGACCGGCAAGGTCAGCATGATTACATCGCGTTCCTGGTCGCCAGAGACACAGACTCCGCAATAGAGCTAGAGCTCGATCCGACACCCTGGATGGCAGTTGTCGATGTCAAACCCAGCGTCTCGGTATGCGTGTTGGGACCCAGCGCGGTGGATTCGGCCTTGACGTTGGCCATGGCCGAGGTGCCTTCGACATTCACATCTATGTCGAACTGCTTTTCGATGTCGACTTGTTCCGCGATCTCCACAAGCTTGGCGAACTGGATAGCAAAGACTTCTAGCTGGCCGGCAGTCACCGCATCCATCTGCGTGCTGGTCAGCAACGTCGGCTGGTCGCTGTCGCCGGCAACGACCGCATCAGCCGCCTGCGCGGCGCCCGCTGCTGCAGTAAAACCGGCCAGAGCCAAGACACTGGTCAGGGTCTTGT
Organism: Pseudomonadota bacterium; assembly: GCA_046732855.1. Taxonomy (GTDB): domain Bacteria; phylum Pseudomonadota; class Alphaproteobacteria; order Geminicoccales; family Geminicoccaceae; genus JBKPNX01. The sequence continues at coordinate 16,554 of JBKPNX010000175.1, read as the reverse complement.
TCATGAGACTTCATCCCCATCGATTTCCGCACCTCGGTGCGGAGGGCATTCCCGGCGAACTGGAGTTTTCGGGAGACACCCCCTTGGGGAGATCCCCCGCCGGGTTCGGAGCACCATGCTCTCGACGCTGCGCATAGTCCCGCTCCCCATCACCCGAACAAGGATGAATAAGGCGTACAGTGGTACATATGCTTCCAAAGAACTATGCTACCAAAGGGCGCGCGGAGGACAGTCGTATGCTACCAAAGAAGCACACGGGGACGGTCGGGAGGCCGCTTTGGTTGCGATCGCGCGGATTGCGATCTCGCCCGGCCTTTCCATAGGGAAGGCGGCGAGCCTCAGCCCTCCAGGTCCTTGAATTGGCGGCGCAGCTTGAACTCGCTCGAGGTGACCCGCGCCTCGGCGGCGCGCAGGCGGCGCTCCAGATCCTGGAACTTCCGCAGCAGGTCGCGCGCGGTGCGGCTCGGCTCGAGGCGCACCGAGCGCCAGAACGCCTCTTCCTCGTGGCTCGAGTACAGGTGCTCGGGCTTGCGCTGCAGCACCAGCGCGGCGATGACGTAGCCGAACAGGGTCGGCATGGTGAAGAACAGCGCATTGAGGAACGTAAGGAAACGCACCAGGCCGACGCTGACGCCGAAGTAATCGGCGATGCCCGCGCATACCCCCGCGAGCCACGCCCGGCGCGTGTCCCGGTACATCCAGCGCCGGCTCGGCCCCGCATGGTCGTGGCGCGCCTCGTGCTCTCGATCGCCCGGGTACATCACGTCTTCTCCTCATGCGGCTCTTCGGCCTCGAGAATCCGCTCGATGCTGTCGATCCGCTGCTCCATGCGCTCGGCGATCTGCCATAGCTCCGCGAACTGCTTCTCGTCCTCGGGCGACAGGGTCTTGGCCATGCGCCAGCGGGTCGTGTAATGCGCGACGATCCAGATCGGCGCCACGATCACCAGAAACAGGATCAGCGGCAGTTGAAGCACGTCCATGCCGCTCAGGCCTCACCGGATGGCGCCTGGCCCCGGCCCAGTTTGGACTTCAGCGCGCGCAACTCCTCCTCGACCACGCTGTCGGCCGCGAGCTCCTCGATCTCGTCGGCCAGCGTCCTGCCGCGGCCGAGATCGAACGCCTCCACCTCGCTTTCGGCGGTGTCCAGGCGCCGCTCCATCTGCTCGAAGCGCACGAAAGCGTCATCGATCCGTTGGTCGTGCACCTGCCGGCGCACCTTGAGGCGCGATACCGCCGTCGCCTGACGGGCGAGAATCACCTTCTGCTTCGCCTTCGCCTCGCGCAGCTTGGCCTCCAGCTTGCCGATATCCTCCTCGTATTTCACCAGGCCTTCGTCGAGCAGGACGAGCTCTTCGTCCAGGTCCTTCAGATCCTGAGCGAGCTTCGCCTTCTCGGTCAGCGCGGCGCGGGCCAGGTCCTCACGATCCTTGGACAACGCCAGCTCGGCCTTGCGCCGCCATTCCTCCTGCGCGTGGTCCAGGCGCCCGCGGCGACGGTCCATGCCCTTCCGGTCGGCGATCATGCGCGCCGCGTTGGCGCGCACCTCGACGAGGGTGTCTTCCATCTCGTGGATCATCTGCCGGATCATTTTCTCCGGGTCTTCGGCCCGATCCAGCACGGCGTTCAGGTTGGCGTTGATGATGTCGGTGAGTCTGGAGAAGATTCCCATTGCGTGCTCCTTTCCTCAGGCCGGGCCGCTTCAGCCGAGCAACAGGCCGACCGCGAGGCCGGCGCAGAACATCAGCCAGTGCTCGGTGTTGCGACTGCGCAGGTAGTCGAGCGCGCTGGCCAGAACGCGCTCGAACACTGTGCGTTGACTGCGATAGCCGTATGGGTCTGCCCGATAGTCCGTGCGCATGCTGGTTTCCCTGTGCTGGGGTGACCTGTTCAGGGTTGCTACACGCAAGCGGCATGCCAGTGGCGCCGAGGTCGCCAAGTCACTGAACGGTAGCAGCTCTTCTGAGTGGCCCGCCAACGATGCGCTTGCCGACGTAGCAAATCTCACCATCTCTCAGCGAGAACTGCCACATAAAAGCTGATCATGGCCCGGAACGCGCCCGAACTGCCGCCGCTGGTCGGCCAAGCGCCGGCTTTTCTCGATCTGATGGACCAGGTATCGAGGGTCGCGCCGCTCGATCGCCCGGTCCTGGTGATCGGCGAGCGCGGCACGGGCAAGGAGCTGATCGCGGCGCGCATGCACTACCTGTCAACGCGCTGGGACCGGCCGCTGCTCAGGTTGAACGCGGCGGCCCTGCCCGAGACGCTGCTCGACAGCGAGCTGTTCGGCCACGAGGCGGGCGCGTTCACCGGCGCGGTGCGCCAGCGGCGCGGGCGCTTCGAGCTGGCCGATGGCGGCAGCCTGGTCCTCGACGAGATCGCCAGCACCAGCCTCGCCCTGCAGGAGCGCCTGTTGCGCGTGGTCGAATATGGCGCGTTCGAGCGGGTCGGCGGCAGCGCCACCGTACAGGTCGACGTGCGAGTGATCGGCGCGACCAACGTCGATCTGCCGTCCGCGGCGGCGGCCGGCCGCTTCCGTCAGGATCTTTTGGATCGGCTGGCGTTCGACGTGCTGACGGTGCCGCCGCTGCGCGCCCGGCGCGATGACGTTCCGCTACTCGCCGAGCACTTCGGCCGCGCCATGGCGCATGATCTCGGCTGGCCGGCCTTTCCCGGCTTCGGCGCCGAGGCGCTCGATGCGCTGCTGGCCCACCCGTGGCCGGGCAACGTGCGCGAGCTGAAGAACGTGGTGGAGCGGGCGGTCTACCGGGCCGGCGCGCCGGGGCGGCCCATCGCCGGCGTGCAATTCGATCCGTTCGCCTCGCCGTTCCGTCCGGCGCCGGCGCACGCCGCGCCCGGTCGCGCCGACCAGATCCCGCCGCGGGAGGATGGGCCGGCCAGCCCGCACGACGGGGCTGCCATCGATTTTCGGCAGGCGGTGGCCGCGTACGAGCGGCGGCTGCTGCACGATGCGCTGGCGCGGCACCGCCACAATCAGCGGGCGACCGCGGCCGCCCTCGGCCTGACTTACGATCAACTGCGCAACCAGCTGCGCAAGCATCGGCTGTTGCCGTCCCGACGCTGACCGGCCCAAATGCCTGCAGACGGAGCGGATGCACCAGGCCGGCAGCCCTCAGCCGCCGCCATCGACTGCTCGGGCCGGTGGGCGGCGCGGGGCGCGCGGGGGCGCATGCCGGGCCCCGCCACCGGGACGACGCGTCATCTGCCCTGAGACGACGCGCCGCCGTCGTGCCGGTGGTCAGCTCGCGGCGAATGTCGGATAACGCTCTGTGTCGATGCTCAATCAGAGGAGGTCACCGATGGCGATCAAACCGATCGCAGTCACGGCTGTGCTCGCTACGCTGATCGCGGCCGGCTCGGCCCACGCGGTCGAACTGGCCATGGCCAAGAAGATGGCGGACGGGTGCGAGGCGAAGGCCACGCAAGAGGGCTGGAAAATGAACGTCGCGGTAGTCGACGACGGCGCCAATCTGGTGCTGTTCCGGCGCATGGACGGCGCCTTTCTCGGCAGCGTGCAGATCGCGCAGATGAAGGCCAGGACGTCCGCGATGTTTCCGTTCCCGAGCCGGGGACTCGCCGAGATCGCGTTCGGCAAGGAGGGCGAGCCGGGCCGGACGCCCGGGATCGCCTTCGTACCGGGAATCGCCGCATTTCCCGGCGGCCTGCCGATCAAGACCGCGGCTGGCGCGCACCTAGGCGGAATCGGGGTGAGCGGCGGCACCGGCGATCAGGACGAGGCGTGCGCCCAGGCCGGCCTGGACGCGGTCGCGGACCAGCTGAAGTAGCCAAGGAACCGGGCGGGGTGCATGCCCCGCCCGCTCCTCGCAACGGCTCGGGTGCCGATCAGCGGATCGGCATGGCGTATTGCAGGCCGCCCTTGGTCCACTGCGCGTTCAGACCGCGCTCGATCTTGAGCGGCGTGCTCGGGCCCAGGTTGCGCTCGAAGATCTCGCCGTAGTTGCCGACCTGCTTGATCGCCTGATAGCCCCAATCGTTGGGCAGACCAAGGCCTTGGCCCATGTCGCCCTCGACGCCCAGCAGCCGGCGGACCTCGGGATTGGTCGATTTGGCCTTCTGGTCGTCGACATTCTGCGAGGTGACGCCGAGCTCTTCGGCATCGACCATGGCATAGAGCGTCCAGCGGACGACGTCGCCCCACTCGTTGTCGCCGTGGCGGACCACCGGGCCGAGCGGCTCCTTGGAGATCACCTCCGGCAGCACGATGTGGTCGTCGGGGTTGCTGAGGCCGATGCGCTCGGCATACAGGCCCGACTGATCGGTGGTGAACGTGTCGCAGCGCCCTTGCTCGTATGCGGTGCGCGCTTCGTCACCGCGCTCGAACACCACCGGCGTGTACGACATGTTGTTGGCCCGGAAGTAGTCCGCGAGGTTGAGCTCGGTGGTGGTGCCGGTCTGCACGCAGACCGAGGCGCCGTCCAACTCGAGCGCGCTCTTCACCCCGAGCGACTTGGGCACCATGAAGCCCTGTCCGTCGTAATAGGTCACGCCGACGAAATCGAGCCCCTGCGCGCTGTCGCGATTGAGCGTCCAGGTGGTGTTGCGCGACAGCACGTCGACCTCGCCGGACTGGACCGCGGTGAACCGCTCCTTCGCGGTAAGGGGCGTGAACTTGACCGCCTTGGCATCGCCGAACACGGCCGCAGCCACGGCGCGGCAGACGTCGACGTCGATCCCCGACCAGTTGCCGGCGTCGTCCGGATTGGAGAACCCGGCAAGCCCGGTGTTGACGCCGCACTGGACAAAACCCTTCTGTTTGACCCCGTCGAAGATAGGGCCGGCCTGAATGGTCCCGGACGAGGCCGCGACGGCGACGCCGGAAGCGGCGATGAAGACGGTGGCAAGACGCATGAACGGTCCTCCATTGATTGGCGAGGCCGGCCGGCACTGCCTGCACGGTTGCGCGGGAGCGATGACGACGCTCGCTGCGGTATCGACGGTCCGATCCAGCCGTTGCGATGATGCGGGCCAGCGGCTACCCGGGGTCTTGCCACAAAGGACGCCGAAAATCCAGACGCGAGGGGCGTACATGAGAGATGACACGAAGCTGGTCGCCGAAGGACGCGATCCGGAACGCTATTTTGGCGTCGTGAACCCGCCGGTATTCCGCGCCTCCACGATCCTGTACCCGAGCGTCGAGGCGTTCGAGGCCCCGCGCCAGGTGCGCGGCGTGTACTACGGGCGGGGCGGCACCCCGACCACTTTCGCGCTCGAGGACGCGATCGCCGCCATCGAGGGCGCGCACGGCGCCGTGGTCACCGGCTCCGGCAAGACCGCGGTCGCCCAGACCTTGCTGACGTTCCTCAAGGCCGGCGATCATCTGCTCATGGTTGACTGCGCCTACGCGCCGACCCGCCAGCTGTGCGACCGCGTGCTCAGCCGCTTCGGCGTCGAGACGACCTACTACGATCCCCTGATCGGCGCGGCGATCGAACGCCTGATCCGGCCCAACACGCGGGTGGTGTTCCTCGAGTCGCCGGGGTCGCTGACCTTCGAGGTCCAGGACGTGCCGGCGATCGCCGCGATTGCCCGGGCGTGCGGCGTGCTCACGATGATCGACAACACCTGGGCGACGCCCCTGTACTTCAAGCCGCTCGAGCACGGCGTCGACATCTCGATCCACGCCGGCACCAAGTACCTCTGCGGCCATTCCGACACCATGATGGGCGTCGCCTCGACCGGCGCGGACCTGTACCCGCAGCTGCGCCACGGCATGCAGGACCTCGGCGCCTTCATTTCGCCGGACGACTGCTACCAGGCGCTGAAGGGCCTGCGCACGCTCGCGGTGCGGCTCGAGCGACATCAGGCGAACGCGCTGCGCCTCGCGACCTGGCTGCAGACCCGGCCGGAGGTCGAGCGGGTGCTTTACCCGGCGCTGCCCGACGATCCCGGGCATGCGCTGTGGCGGCGGGACTTTCGCGGGTCCTGCGGCCTGTTCGGGATTCTGCTCAAGCCTTGTCCGAAGGAGGCCTGGACCGCCATGGTGGAGGGCCTCGAGCTGTTTGGCCTTGGCGCGTCCTGGGGCGGCTACGAGAGCCTGATCATGCCGAACCATCCCGAGCGCTACCGCACCGCGACCACCTGGGACGCCTCGTTCCCGAGCCTGCGCCTGCACGTCGGCCTGGAGGATCCCGACGATCTGATCGCCGACCTGGAGGCGGGCTTCGCGCGGCTCGATCAAATGAGCGGCCGATGAGGGCGGATCGCCCGTTTCGGGCACCTCAAACGCCGGAGCTTGTGGACGTCCAGGCCGCTGCCGCGCGCCTTGGGTCACAGGGGCGCCATTTCGGTCACGGGAGGGCGACCCAGCGGTCCTCGGCGTAGTCGAAGTAGCGGCTGATACCGCTGCCGTCCCAATGGTATTGCAGGTGCCGCCCTTGGACCGGCAGGCCGACCGCCTTCGGCCGGAACGCGCCGACGCACTGCCCGCCGGTGCGGCGCACGCTCGGGTAGACGACGCCGTTGCTGCCTCGGGCCCGCAGCGCACGGCCAAAGTCGCGGCTGGCATCGTAGCTGTCCGGGTCCAAGAGCGGCGCCCACCTGGCATCGCCGCCGCGAAGGTCATGGAACGTCGCGCCGATGCGCCCGGTCAGCACGCGCATGTCCTCGGCGTGCGGCGGGTCGGCGGTCGCGGCGTAGAACCGACCCATGTGGAACACCGTCTCGGCGATCGCGCTCGGCAACTCGCGCGCGGCGTAGTAGACGCCGTAGCTGCCATCTGAGAAGCGGGAGCCATGGGGATTGATGTGGGTGAACGGCGCCATGACCCAGCTGGCGCCGGGGCCGCTCACCCGCTCTTCGATCGGTACGAGACGGATCTCGCCGATCTCGTCGCGCAGCCGCGGATTGGTCAGGCTCTCGATCTCGGCCAGCGCCTCCCAGTCGGCGGGGTCGTTCGACAGGCGCTCGAACAGCTGCACCGGCGGATAGCGCGACGGCACGATGCGGTGCGCCTCGGGCCAGCGCACCCGCCGCAGCGGGGGCTGCTCGTTCGAAATCTGAACCGCCACGCGTCGAGGCTCTGCGGCCAGATGCCCGGACCGGGCTCAGGTCCAGCCGCCGCGTGCCGCATCGAGATGGGCGCGCACCGCCGCGAGGTCGGCGAGGTCGCCCGCGAGCATGCGCTCCAGCGCGCTCTGGCCGCCGAACGCCGCGTTCGGCCGGCTGATCCAGGCGTCCGCCAGCTGCGGGTCGCAATAGAGGATCTGCAGCGCCTTGTAGATGCCGAGCAGATAGCTGACGCGGCGCAGCGTATCGTAGGGCACGCTGCGCACCCTGCCCGCCTTCCAATTGTACAATGTGGCGCGCGAGGGCCGTCCCAACAGCAGGCGCGCCTGCTCCATGGTCAGGCCCCACAGCTCGGTCAGCCGAAAGAAAGCGCGCAGCGCGACGTCGTCCTGGTGCGCTTCCGCCGCGGCATGGTCGGCCTGTCTCAATGACGATGAACGAGGCGGCATAGTCCAGATTTAGACAGAGCCAGCTGCACTTGCAAGGGTTCAACCGAAGCGGGCGGCCGCGATCAGGAACTCGCGATTGCCCTTGGGGCCGGTGATCGGGCTATCGATGATGCCGTGCACGTGCCAGCCCGGCTGCGCGGCGAGCCAGCCGGCGATGCGCGCGCAGACGGCCTGGTGCAGGGCCGGATCGCGGACCACCCCGCCCTTGCCCACCTGACCCTTGCCGACCTCGAACTGCGGCTTGATCAGCGCGATCAAAGAGGCGTCCGCCCCGGCAAGCGCGAAGGCCGCGGGCAGGACCAGCTCGAGCGAGATGAAGCTGACGTCGCACGCGATAAGCTCCACAGGCTCGGCGACGTGTTCCCGGCTTAGGCGACGGGCGTTCAGCTTCTCGAGGACCACCACGCGGGGATCGTTGCGCAGGCGCCAGTCCAGCTGGCCGTGGCCGACGTCGACGGCGTACACCCGCACCGCGCCGCGGCGCAGCAGGACGTCGGTGAAGCCGCCGGTCGAGGCGCCGATGTCCACCGCCACCGCGCCGCTCGGATCGATGCCGAAATGCTCGAGCGCGTGAGCGAGCTTGAGGCCGCCGCGCGAGACGTACGGTACGGCCGGCAAGCGCACCTCGACCGGCAGGTCCGGCGCGACCGTCTGGCCGGGCTTGTCGAGCCGGCGCTCGCCGCTGAACACCTGTCCGGCCAGCACCAGGGCCTGCGCCTTGGCCCGGCTCTCGGCCAGGCCGCGATCGACCATGACCTGATCGAGCCGGAGCTTGCTCATGCGGTTGCGCTCCGCCGTTCGAGCACCGCGCGCCGTGCCTGGGCAGCGTTCGCGCGAGCCGTGATGACGCGTCTGCGCCGGCCTGCCGGCCTCGCCGCCCTTGTCGACCATAATGCCACGCCCGGCAGTTCGGCCGCCTCTGCGTCCGGCCCTCCGGACCGCGTGCGGGATACGGCGCGGCCCGCAGCGGGTCCGGCAGGTGCCTCAGGACACGGCGGCGAGCAGGTCATCGACGTAGCGCGGCACCACGTCGCTCGCCGGGCCGCGGCGGCGCTCGGCGAACAGGCTGTCGACGGCGCTCGGCTCGAGGTTGAGCTCAACGGTATGCGCCCGACCCTGGCGCCGGACCTCCGCGACGAACCCGGCCGCGGGGTAGACCTGGCCCGAAGTGCCGATCGCGATGAACAGATCGCATGCCGCGAGCGCTTGGTCGATCGCGTCCAGCTCGAGCGGCATCTCGCCGAACCAGACGACGTGCGGCCGCAGCACGTCCGCGCCGCCGCAGGCCGGGCAGCGGTGTTGCGCGGCCAGATCGTCACGCCAGGGGCTCACGGCCGCGCAGGCCGTGCAGCGTGCCTTGAGCAGCTCGCCGTGCATATGGAGCAGATTTTCGGAGCCTGCCCGCTCGTGCAAATCGTCGATGTTCTGGGTCACGATCACGACCGGCTCCGGCCAGCGTTGCTCGAGTTTGGCCAGCGCGCGATGCGCCGGGTTCAGCCCGATCTCCGGCGCCAGGAGCTGCCGACGGCGCAGATCGTAGAAGCGCTGAACCACGGCCGGATCGCGCGCGAACGCCTCGGGCGTGGCGACGTCCTCCAGCCGCCAGCCGAGCCACAGGCCATCGCTGCCGCGGAACGTGGGCAGGCCCGACTCGGCCGAGATGCCCGCGCCCGTGAGCACCACGATCGAGCCTTGCCTTAGGTTACGCTCCACTGCCTCCTCCGCGGCCCGCGCACATGGCCCGGCCCTCATATAGCCGGTTGCTGACCGGCACGACAGCAACAGCCCGACGAGGCGTTATCGTTCTGGCGCGATCGCGCTCAGCCGGGTACCGGTTGCCAGCGCCGCCTCCGCACACTTGAGAGTCGATCCAGCGCAGTTACGTTGTGCAGCGCCGTTGCGACAGTTGATGATATGGTCGGAACGAAACCAGTACATCAGGCGAAGATGGAGGCGCGCGCCGTTGCAGCGCCGCCAGATCTGGCAGGTGGCCCCGGGCTTTGCTGCAGCGCAACAGCGAGTCAGGTCGCCACGTACTCGGTTTCCACGGCTTCAATGTTGAAAGCCGCTGCCATCAGGGCGCGGGTGTAGGGATGCTGCGGGCGCGCGAAAATCTCTTGCGCCAGACCATGCTCGACCACCTGCCCGTCGCGCATGACCACCAGCTGATCGCTCAGAGCGCGCACCACGCGCAGATCGTGACTGATGAACATGTAGGCCAGCCCGCGTCGCGCCTGCAGGTCGCGCAACAGGTCGACGATCTGGGCCTGGACCGACATGTCGAGCGCGGAGGTGGGCTCGTCGAGCACCACGAAGCTCGGCTCGAGCACGATAGCCCGGGCGATGCTGATCCGTTGCCGCTGGCCGCCGGAGAACTCGTGCGGGTAGCGGTCCTGGCTTTCGGGATCGAGGCCGACCTCCTCGAGCGCTTTGGCGACCAGGCGGCGGCGGTCCGCACGACCGTTGCCGATGCCATGCACCGTCAGCCCCTCCTCGACGATCTGGCCGACGGACATGCGCGGCGACAGGCTGCCGTATGGATCCTGGAACACGATCTGCATGTCCCGGCGCAGCGGGCGCAGGCGGCGCGACGCCCAGCCCTGGATGTCCTGGTCATGGAAGCGGATCGCGCCGTCGCTCCGGATCAGGCGCAGGAGCGCCAGACCGAGCGTGGTCTTGCCGGAGCCGCTCTCGCCGACCACGCCGACCGTCTGGCCGCGCCGGACGTCGAGGTCGACGCCGTCCACCGCCCGGATATGGCCGACCGTGCGGCGCAGCAGGCCGCGCTGGATCGGGAAATGGACCTTGAGCCGCTCCGCCGCCATGACCACCGGCGCATCCGGCGAGGGGGCGGGCGGCCTGCCCTTCGGCTCGGCCGCCAGCAGGTGCCGGGTGTAGGCGTGGCGCGGCCGGTCGAACACCTCGTCGACCGCCCCGGTCTCGACGATTCGCCCGTCGGTCATCACGCACACCCGATCGGCGACCTTGCGCACGATCGTGAGATCATGGGTGATCAGCAGCATCGCCATGCCAAGGCGCTGCTGGAGCTCCTTGAGCAGCTTCAAAATCTGCGCCTGGATGGTGACGTCGAGCGCGGTGGTCGGCTCATCGGCGATCAAGAGGTCCGGCTCGTTAGCGAGCGCCATTGCGATCATCACCCGCTGGCGCTGACCGCCGGACAGCTGATGCGGATAGGCGTGCAGGCGTTCCTTGGCTTCCTGCAGGCGCACGAGATGGAGCAGCTCGAGCGCGCGTGCGCGCGCCGCCGTCCTGCTCATGCCCCGATGCAGCATCAGGGTCTCTCCGATCTGCCGGTCGATGGTGTGCAGCGGATTGAGCGAGGTCATCGGCTCCTGGAAGATGATGCCCACGCGGTCGCCGCGCACCTGCCGCAGCGTCGCCTCGTCGGCGCCGATCAGCTCGCGGCCATCCAGGCGGATGCTGCCGCTCGGGTGCGACGCCTTGGGATAGGGCAGCAGTTGGAGCAGCGACAGCGCGGTTACCGACTTGCCCGAGCCGCTCTCGCCGACCAGCGCGAGCGTCTCGCCCTGGTCGATGTGGAACGTGACGTGGCGCACCGCCTCGAGCACGCCGCCTTCAACCTTGAAGTTGACCGAGAGGTCCTTGACCTCGACCAGAGCCATCGCCCGCGCTCGTTCAGCGGAACGTCTTGCGCGGGTCGAAGGCGTCGCGCACCGCCTCGCCGATGAACACCAGGAGCGACAGCATCACCGCCATGACCGTGAAGCCGCTGATGCCCAGCCAGGGCGCCTGCAGGTTGTTCTTGCCCTGGGCGAGCAGCTCGCCGAGCGACGGCGAGCCCGGCGGCAGGCCGAAGCCGAGAAAATCCAGACCGGTCAGGCTGGTGATGCCGCCGATCAGGACGAACGGCATGAAGGTCAGCGTCGCGACCATGGCGTTCGGCAGGATGTGACGGCGCATGATGGTGAAGTGCCCGACCCCGAGCGCGCGGGCGGCGCGCACGAAGTCGAAGTTGCGGGCGCGCAGAAACTCCGCGCGCACCACGCCGACCAGCGCGGTCCAGCTGAACAGCAGCAGCAGGCCGAGCAGCCACCAGAAGTTCGGCGTCACGACGCTCGCGAGGATGATCAGCAGGAACAGCGTCGGCATCGACGTCCAGATCTCGATGAAGCGCTGGAACAGGAGGTCGACCCAGCCGCCGAAATAGCCTTGCACCGCACCGGCGAGCACCCCGACCGCGGAGCTCAAAATGGTCAGCGCCAGACCGAACAGGACGGAGATGCGAAAGCCATAGATCACCCGTGCCAGCACGTCGCGTGCCTGATCGTCGGTACCGAGCAGGTTCTGCCGCGTCGGCGGCGAGGGCGCCGGTCCGGGCAGATCGAGCACCACGGTGTCGTAGCTGTAGCGGATCGGCGGCCACAGCATCCAGCCGTGTGCTTCGATCAGCTCGGCCACGAACGGGTCGCTGTAATCGGCTTCGGTCGGGAAATCGCCGCCGAACGTAGTCTCCGGGTAGGCGGTGAGGAACGGCAGGTAGATGCCGCCATCGTAGTAGATCAGAAACGGCTTGTCGTTGGCGATGCACTCGGCGAACAGGCTGAGCACGAACAGCACCAGGAACACATGCAGCGAGACGTAGCCGCGTCGATTCGCCTTGAAGTTGGCGAGCCGGCGCTGGTTGACCGGATTGAGGTGCAGCGGCAGCCCGAGCAGACGTTGGCGGGCGACACGCGGCGGCGCGGCGGCGATGGTCGCCACCCTCACACCTCGCGCGACTCGAAGTCGATGCGCGGATCGATCGCCACGTAGGTCAGGTCGGAGATCAGCTGCATGACGAGGCCGAGCAGCCCAAAGAAATAGAGCGAGGCGAACATCACCGGGTAATCGCGCTTGAGCGCCGCCTCGAAACCCAACAGCCCGAGGCCGTCGAGCGAGAAGATGATCTCGATCATCAGGGCGCCGGTGAACAGGATGCCGACGAACGCGCCCGGGAAGCCGGCGATCACGATCAGCATCGCATTGCGGAACACGTGGCCATACAGCACCCGGCGTTCGGTCAACCCCTTGGCGCGCGCGGTCATCACGTACTGCCTGTTGATCTCCTCGAGGAAGGAGTTCTTGGTCAGCATGGTCATGCCGGCGAACGCGCCGATGACCAGCGCGGTCAGCGGCAGGGTCAGGTGCCAGAAATAGTCGACGATGCGCGCCGGCCAGGACAGCTGCTCCCAATTGTCCGAGACCAGACCGCGCAACGGAAACCAGTCGAAGAAGCTGCCGCCAGCGAACAGCACGATCAGCAGGATGGCGAACAGGAAGCCCGGGATGGCGTTGCCGACGATGATCACGCCGCTGGTCCAGACGTCGAAGCGCGAGCCGTCCCGGACCGCCTTGCGGATGCCGAGCGGGATCGAGATCAGGTAGGTGAGCAGCGTGGTCCACAAGCCGATCGAGATCGACACCGGCATCTTCTCGAGCACCAGGTCGACCACCGTCTGATCGCGGAAGTAGCTGGTGCCGAAATCGAACCGCAGATATTGTCCGATCATCTTGAAAAAGCGTACGTACATCGGCTTGTCGAAGCCGTACATCCGCTCGATCTCTTTGACGAACTCGGGGTCGAGGCCACGGGCGCCGCGATACTGACTGGTCCCGGCGCCGGCGCTCCCGCGGCTCTCGGCCGCGCGCGCCACATCGCCGCTGCCGGTGCCGCTCACCCGCGCGGTGACGTCGGCGCCGGCGCTGCCCTTGGTCAGCTGCTGGATCAACTGCTCGACCGGCCCGCCGGGCGCGGTCTGGATGACCGCGAAGTTGATCACCATGATGCCGAACAGGGTCGGGACGATCAGCAGCAGGCGGCGGACGATATAGGCCAGCATGGCTGGCGCCCGCTACTCCAGCGTCCCCGCCTTGGCGCCGCCTTGCGCCCCTTTGCGCTGCTCCAGCGCGGCGACCCTGACCGGATCGACCCACCAGCTGAACAGGGGCAGGCCGTAGGGCGGGTTGGCGTCCGGTCGGTCGAACTTGTCCCAGTAAGCGACCCGAAACGATCGCGTATGCCAGTGGGGGATGACATAGTGGCCCCACAGCAGCACCCGATCCAGAGCACGGGTCGCGGTCACCAGATCCTCGCGGGTCGGCGCCTCGATGATCTTGTCGATCAGGTGATCGATCACCGGGTTCTTGATGCCGATCACGTTGCGACTTCCGGGAATCTCGGCAGCCTCACTACCCCAGTAATCCCGCTGCTCGTTGCCCGGCGACAGGCTCTGACCGAAGGCTTCGACGGTCATGTCGAAATCGAACTCGTCCATGCGATTCTGATACTGCGCGGGATCGACGGTGCGCAGCGTCGCCTCGACGCCAAGTCGCTCGAGGTTCTTGATGAACGGCAGGGTGTGGCGCTCGAACGAGGGCCCGTCCAGCAGGATCTCGAAGCGGAACGGCTGGCCTTGGGCATTGACCAGCTTGCCGCCCTCGACCTGCCAGCCAGCCTCGTTCAGCAGTTGCAGAGCGGTGCGCAGGTTCTGCCGGAAGCCGCCTTCGCCCTCGGCCGAGGGAGCCTGATACGCCTGCGTGAACACCTCCTCGGGCAGCTGGTCGCGGAATGGCTCGAGCAGCGCGAGCTCGGCCTCGTCCGGCAGGCCCTGGGCGGCCAGCTCCGTGTTGGAGAAGTAGCTCTGCGTGCGCGCGTACTGGCCGTACATGATCGTGCGGTTGGTCCACTCGAAGTCGAACGCGTAGGCCAGCGCCCGGCGCACTTTGGGATCCTGGAACAGCGGGCGTCGCAGGTTGAACGCGAAGCCCTGCATGCCCGTGCCCAGCTGATGCTGGATCTCCTCCTTGTGGATCAGGCCGGCGTCGAACATCGGACCGACGTACGCGGTCGCCCAGAATTTGGAGCTGTTTTCCTGCCGGATGTCGTAGGCGCCGGCCTTGAACGCTTCCATCGCGACATTGGCGTCACGATAGTATTCGTAGCGGACCTCGTCGAAGTTGTTGGAGCCGCGATTGACCGGGAGATCGGCGCCCCAGTAGTCCTTGACCCGCTCGTACACCACGGTTCGCCCGGGCTCGAACGATTTGATCCGATAGGGCCCGCTGCCGAGCGGCGGCTCGAGCGTGGTGCGGTCGAACTCGCGGCCCTCGAAATAGTGCTTGGGCAGGATCGGCAGCTGGCCGATGATCAGCGGCAGCTCACGATTGGTGGTCTGATCGAAGGTGAACTTGACGCGGCGCTCTCCGGCCGCTTCGACCGTCTTTACGTTCTTGTAGTAGTAGCGATAGAAAGGCGCGCCTTTTTCTTTCAGCGTCTCAAGGCTCCAGATCACGTCCTCGACCGTCACCAGCTGACCGTCCTGCCAGCGCGCCTCGGGCCGGAGCGTGAACGCGACCCAGGAGCGGTCCTTCGGCATCTCGATGCTTTGGGCGAGCAGGCCGTACTCGGAGAACGGCTCGTCCAGCGACTGCGTGGTCAGGCTCTCGTAGAGCAAGCTGATCCCGACAGCCGCCTCCCCCTTGATGATGTAAGGATTGAAGCTGTCGAAGGTGCCGATCGCCGAGAAGGTGACCGTGCCGCCTTTGGGCGCGTTCGGATTGACGTAGTCGAAATGGTCGAAGTCCGGGCCGTACTTGAGGTCGCCGTGCATCGCCACGCCATGGGCGGGCTGCACCTCCTGGGCCCAGGCCGGCACCGCCACAGCGAGCGCAACGGCGAGGCAAAGCGGCACGTGGCAACGCATCATCGGCGAAGCGCCCCCGGCGCGGTTCGTAACTTACGGTCGCAATATAGCGGCGCTGTGCCACCGATCCTAGATCGATGACCGATGTTTAATGGCTGGTTGCCTTCAGCAACTGCAAGGCGCTCTCGTGCACTCTCGGATCGCCGGCGGCGACGATCCGACCGTCCGAGCGTGAGCTCAGGGCAGCGCCCTGCCAGTCGGTGACCAGACCGCCCGCGCCCTCGATCACCGGCACCAGCGCCATGAAGTCGTGCACGTCCAGGTCCGCCTCGACGATCAGATCGATCAGGCCCATCGCGAGCAGGCCGTACGCGTAGCAGTCGCCGCCATAGACCGGAAAGCGGACGGCGCTCTCCAGGCGGGCGATGGCGGCGCGCTCGACAGCGCTGAACATCTGCGGCGAGGTCACCGACAGCACCGCCTGAGCGAGCGCGGGACAGGCGCGCACGCGGATCGGGCGGTCATTCCAGGTGCTGCCCCGACCCGCCGCGCCGAGCCAGCGCTCGCCGAGAATGCATTGGTCGATCACGCCCAGGATGGGGCGTTCCGCCCGGGTCAGCGCGATCAGCGTGCCGAACAGCGGACGGCCGATCACGAACGACTTGGTGCCGTCGATCGGATCGAGGGTCCACACGAACTCGGCATCCAGACGCTCGCCCGCGAACTCCTCGCCTTCGATGCCGTGCTCGGGATAGGCCGCGCGGATCATCGCCCGCAGGACCTGCTCCGCCTCGCGGTCGGCCGCGGTCACCGGGCTGGCGTCGGCTTTGCTCTCGACCGCGAGCGGCGCCCGATAGTATCTGCGTACCACGGCGCCCGCCGCGTCCGCCAGCCGCAGGGCGAACGCCACGAGCTCTGCGGCCGGTTCGTTGCCTCCGGTCATTCGCGCCGCCCCGCGGCCCGGCGGCCGGTCACGGCAGCGGCGCGGGGTCGTGCGAGAGCGAGCGCAGATAGAGGATCACGTCGGCGCGCTCCTCGGGCTTCTTGACGCCGGGGAACGCCATCTTGGTGCCCGGCGCCCAGCCCCTCGGCTCGGCGAGGAAGGCGTCGAGCTTCTGGTAGTCCCAGGCGCCTTCCTTTCCGGTCAGCGCATCGGAGTAGGCGAACCCCTCGATCGAGGCGATGTCCCGGCCGATCACGCCCCAGAGCGGCGGGCCGATCTTCGCCGGACCGCCCTCCTCGAAGTTGTGGCAGGCGGCGCATTTTCTGGCGTCCTTGGCGCCCGCCCCGGGGTCGGCGTGGGCGAGCAGGGCGGCGACCCCGCCGGCACCGCCCGATGGCGCGGCGCCAGCCGGCGCGGCCCCTTCGGCGGCGGGCTCTTTGGCGGCGGTCTGC
>JBKPNX010000174.1:0-3950 GCA_046732855.1 Pseudomonadota bacterium | reverse complement strand
CAGATCGAGGCGGCGCGCGGCGGCTTCTACGCCGCGCCACCCGGGGCCTGGACGCGTCTCAAGGTCGGCGATCACGCTTTCTCGCTGCGCGGCCAGCCGGACCTCGAGCGCGAGCCGACCGAGGCCGAGCGGGAACTGGCGCTGGCGTTGGCCCGCTCGCGCCTGGTCGAGTTCGAGCGCTATCGCGTGCAGGCGCCGGGACGTGCTTCTACAGCGTCGCGGAGGGCGAACGGTTCATCGTCGAGCCGATGGGCCGCGCCTGGGTGCTGGCGGGCTTCTCCGGCCACGGCTTCAAGTTCGGGGCGGTGATCGGCGAAGCGATCGCCGGGGGCGTTGAGCGGGCGTCGTCGGGCGGAGGCGGTTACCGCCTGGGCCGCCGGGCAAGCCTGAGCTGCTGCGATCGAAGCGTCAGCGGGCTGTCTGCGGAGGCCTCGCGAGCGACGGGGCGGCGGGGCCAGATTGGCCGCTGCGACTGAAGCGCCCGCGGGACTGCTGCGCAGCCCTCACGAGCGCCTCGGCTCGGATGACGAAAATTTACTCTTGGACGATGGCCCGGCTCGGCGAAGACTGCGCGGTTGCAACCCAGTGCCAGGCACGAATGAGGCAAGGGCGAAGCCGGGCAGCGCCTTTTCTGCCTCTCAATGTTAACCGCACCTTAACAGTTGGCCCCTACGACCGCTGCGGTGGTCCATGCGACCGTGGCAAATCCGCGCCCGCGCTTCGCCCGGGGAGCAATACGACTCCCTGGATCGCATGGACCACGGGATCGAAGCAGAATGCGGCCAAATTGGTTAAGGAAAGGTTACCCGGATCGCCGTCGGCTTTGGCGAGGTGATCGCAGACGGGGCCCTTTGAGAACCGTATGCGGCTTGCGCGCACCATCCAATGGGCCCGGAAGTATGGAGGGCAACGTGATGCGTCAGCTCAAGATCACGATCGGGGGCGTGTCGATTCGCGCCGATCTGTTCGACACGCCAACCGCTGCGGCCTTGTATGAGGCGGCGCCGTTCGAGGCGGTGGCCTCGACCTGGGGCGATGAAGTCTATTTCCGCACGCCGGTCGCGTGCGCTCGCGAGGCGGATGCCCGCGCGGTGGTCGAGCCGGGCGAGCTGGCGTTCTGGCCGGACGGCGACGCCATCGCGATCGGCTTCGGCCGCACGCCGATCTCGCGCGGCGACGAATGCCGGCTCGCCAGCCCCTGCAACATCTGGGGCAGGGCGCTCGACGACGTGACTGCGTTGCGCTCGGTGCGCGTCGGCGCGCCGATCAAGGTCGAGCGCAGCGACTGAGCGCCGGCTCGGCGGGCAACTGAACCCAGGGCCCGATCAGCCGCTTTCCGCGTCGACCAGGGCGTCGACCGCGCGCAGGTAGGCCGGCATGTCGAATTTGCGCTCAAGGCCCTTGGCGTTCATGTAGCGCACCTTGCCGAACACGGGACGCTCGGGCCAAGGGCGGTCGTGCAGACCGAACACCCATGCGACATTGGCGTTGGAATTGGCATCGCGGCCGTCCAGAAAGTATTTATTGTTCAGGTGCAGGACGGTGCGGAAAGCGGCCGCCGGGTCCGTGCTCCACTCCAGGATCTTCTTCGCCCAGTACATGCGCATGTAGTTGTGCATGAACCCGGTGTCCCGCATTTCCCGCATCGCCGCGTTCCAGTAGCGATCGTGGGTGCGCGCGCTCTCCAGCTGCTGCCGCGTGTAGATGTGCGAGCGGCTGTCGGGGCGATGGGCATCGAGGGTGGCGCGGGCCCATTCGGGCAGACCCGCATAGTCGTCGTAACGCGGCTCGAACTCGACGAAGTTCGCGGCCAGTTCGCGGCGCACGATCAGCTCCTCGAGATAGGCTCGGCGGTCGGCGTCGGCGGGTCCCTCAGCGGCGCGCACCGCGAGCGCGCACTCGACCGGCGAGATCTGGCCAAAATGCAGGTACGGGCTGAGCAGGGAGCAGTGGAACGCCGCGGGTTCGCTGCGCGCGTCGGCATAGCCATCGAGCTTGGCGGCGAGGAACTGCCGCAGGCGCCGGCGGGCCTCGGTTGTGCCGCCCTTGAAGCGGGCGACCGGGGGGACCGAGCGGTCGAGCTGCAGGCTGCCCAGCACCCTGTCGAGATCGGACAGGTCGATCACGCCCTCGATCCGCAGATCGAGCGCGGATTGGTGCACGGCAGCGTCCTCGAGGCCCCGCAGATACTGATCCCAGACCCGCTGCAGCTTGGGCCGGAGCGTGCGTGCCGCGACCTCGGCTCTTCCCGAAGCCATCTCGAGCGGCACCACCACATCGCCTTCGACCTCGACCACGGCACACGGCGCGCGCTGGGCCACCGCCGCCCGCCACGCCTTCTGGTGGCGCAGATAACCGCGATCGCACACCACGAGCGCGGCGCCTTCCGCCAGGGCCGCCGCGACGTGGTCGGGAGCGCCCCGCTGCACCACCAACTTGATGCCGCGCTCGGCCAGCCTCGCCTCGCTGTCGCGGAGCCCCTCCAACATGAAGCGGTAGTGACGCAGGTTGGCGTCCGGGTAGTCGTTCATCAGGCCGAAGGCGACCAGCACTGGCAGCCCGCGCTGGTTGCCGATCTCGATCGCGTATTCGAGGGCCGGGTTGAACGAGGCGCGTTGCGACTGCTGCATCCAGTAGAGCACATAGCGCCCGCGGCGCTGGCCCTTAACGTTGAGCGTTCGGCATCGCGTCGCCTCTACCATCGCCCCTCGCCTCACCTCGAATTGGGTCTGATACCGCCTCGCCAAAACGCAGTCGCGTTACACCGAATCCTTGGCCGGCGGCCTGTGCACTGAGCCGCGCGCCTGCGCAACGGCAGGATTTCCCAAAGGCAGCGCAGCTATTCAGCTGATGCGCTCCGTGGCAAGATCCCACCCCGGGTAGGAATGGGGAGCGCTACGATGCAAGGAATTATCGGGCTGATCATCGAGATCATCGGCGGCAATGCGGCCGGCGCCGGCATGAAGAACGCGAACCTCGGCACCGCCGGCAACTCGATCGTCGGCGGCATCGGCGGTCTCGTGCTCGGACAGATTCTCGCGGCGATGGGCATCGGCGAGCCGGCAATGGTCCCGGCGGAAGGAGCCGCGCCGGCTGGAACCGGCTTCGACATCGGCGCCCTGATCGCGCAGCTGATCGGAGGCGGCGCCGGAGGCGCGGTGCTGACGCTGATCGTCGGCCTCATTCGGAACATGATGAGCAAGTAAGGATCGCTTCGCGCCGGACGCGGTACCCGCAAGGCGCGCCCCAAACCGCCGTCAAGGCGGCGCGGTCCGGTAATGCTTTTGGGCCATCCTCTGCCACGCTCGTCGAGGTCATGGGCCGACGCAAGCGGAACAGAGCCGGGCTGCGCGGTCGCGCGGGTCTTGACGGGCTCCGAGCTCGCGCCCACTTTGGAAACGTTCTAAGTCATCATCGGAGCACGCGATGAAAGGCAATTCCGAGGTCGTGCAGCACCTCAATCAGCTGCTCGCCAATGAGCAGTCGGCGTTCAATCAATACGTTCTGCACAGCCAGCTGTTGAAGAGCTGGGGCATCGAAAAGCTGGCCAAGACCGAACGCGAGGAGGCGATGGAGGAGGTCGGCCACGCCGAGCGGCTGATCGAGCGCATCCTCTATCTCGAGGGCACGCCCAAGATGGAGGGCGGCGCGGCCGCGCAGGTCAGCGCCGACGTGCGCGAGGTGCTCAAGCGCGACCTGCAGCTCGAGGTCAAGGGCATGGCCGACCTGCGCGAAGGCATCGCCACGGCCGAACGCACGGGCGATGCGGTCAGCCGCGAGCTGATGGTCGAAATCCTGACCGACGAAGAGCACCATGAAGATCATCTGATCACCCAGCTGGAGCTGATCGAGAAGATCGGTCTCGAAAACTATATCGCCGCTCACCTCTGACCGAGCGCACAGACGCCGGCGCGGCGCGAACGTTAATCCTGCCAAGAGTTATCGAAGCG
>JBKPNX010000173.1:0-12848 GCA_046732855.1 Pseudomonadota bacterium | reverse complement strand
CCGCATGGCCGGCTGCGCAACCCCGACCAGCTCCGCCGGCCATGCTGCCACTGGCGCCACGACCAACCCTAAACTAACATCCCAATCGGACCACCCTACGGGGGCCGATCAATCGTACATTTTGGGCACACAGCTGTTTTTCCAGCCTTATCGCTTATCCATTCCTATTTGCTCTGCAGGATATATCTTCAGTTGAATCTCACGCTCTGGATGGCTACGACCTAGTAGGCTACTGCGCGCCATGCGTCCACTATCGTCCGGCGCAGATGGCCTCCAGTCGGCAGGGTGTGCAGTTAATTGCACCCTGCCAGGGCCAAGATACCGCCGACCCACGTCGGTTCGCGTTAGTCCGCGCCTACGTTGCGGCCGTGCATCTAAAATCTGGCGCAACGGACGTGTGGCCGCTCTGCATGTGACCGGATGTAGGGCAGCAGCGGGGCATTCTGTAGTCCCTTATGTACGCAGGACCAGTGATGCGGTCGCTAAGACGCGGCATTCCTATGATTCTGGCGGATGGGGTGGGATTCGAACCCACGAGGGGTTGCCCCCTGCCGGTTTTCAAGACCGGTGCCTTCAACCGCTCGGCCACCCATCCGTGTCAGGACGATCAGATACTTAAGCAAGGGCGCCAAGGGAACAATCAGCGGCATCAGGAGCTCTTCTCGGATGGTGGAATCAGCTCGCCTGGAGCAGGTCGCGGGCACGAAACTGCGGGTGAGGTTGGCTGGCTTGCCGGCTTCCGACGCCGCGGCCGATGCGCGTCATCATGGGGCGATCGTCGACCTGGCCCAATGAGGACCGCAAGGTCAAGCAGTGCGTGCCGTTCGCAAGCTATCGCGGGCAAAACCGATCGGAGCGGTGACCGTGTTGCTCGGGTGTGGCAGAGTTGAAGCGCCCATCGCGTGGGCCTGAGGGGAGCGGCATCCGAGCCCGTCCGCAACGCGACGGCGGTGAGATATGTGCTGAGGGCCGCAAAGGACGAGTCGATCTGACCACCGAGGGCAGCCGCGCAGACCATCCAGGGCGTTTTGGGCCCGCGCCCCGGAGGCGGCCGGGATCGATAAGGTCACGCAGCTTCTGCGCCCGCGCCAAGAAGCCTCCTTTCGGGCCCGTGAGTTAGACGCGATCGAGCGCTGTCGCCCTGACGCTGACTGAGGCAACTCGAGGACATACGGAACGCAGCTTTGATCCTGGTCACATGAGCCGGTCTGATGAGCCCCCGCTGCACGGCGGGCCCGGCGCAGCCCGGTCGACCGCCGGAGTGAATGCCCCGTTGAGCCGGGTGACGCCGTATCGGCACTCCGTTGATGAAGTGTTGGCCGCATTCGAGACCGATGCGTACGCCGGCCTGAGCCAGGCGGAGGCGCGGGCGCGGCTCGAGCGATACGGCAGGAACGAGCTGGCGGCGGAGAAACGCGTCCCCGGGTGGCGACGGTTTCTCGCGCAGTTCACCGACGTGCTCGTGATTCTTTTGCTCGTCGCGGCGCTGATCTCCGCGGCCCTGTGGCTGTACGAGCGCGACACGGGCCTGCCCTATGAGGCGTTCGCGATCTTCGCGATCGTGCTGCTCAATGCCATCATGGGCTACGTTCAGGAGGCGCGCGCGGAGAAAGCGGTCGCCGCCCTGCGCCGGATGTCGGCGGCCCAGGCCCAGGTCATACGCGATGGCGCGCGGCAGAGCATCCCGGCAACCGAGCTCGTCCCCGGCGACATCATCCTGATCGAAGAAGGCGACACGGTTCCGGCCGACGCGCGATTGATCCAGGCCACGGCACTGCAGATGGCGGAGGCGGCGCTGACCGGCGAGAGCCTGCCGGTCTCGAAGGACACCGCTGCGATTTCGGAAGAGAACAGCGTGGGCGACCGCCACAACATGGTGTTCAGCGCGACGGCGGCGACTTACGGGCGCGGTCGCGCAGTGGTCACGGCGACGGGCATGCAGACCGAGATGGGGCGCATCGCCGGGATGCTGGAAGAGGCGCCGGACGAGCCGACGCCGCTGCAAAAGGAGCTTGACCGCGTGGGCAAGCTTCTCGGCATCGTCGTCAGCGTCATCGCCGTCGTGATGATCGCGACGATTCTCCTCGTGGAGGACGTGCACGGCTTCTCGGCGGTGTTCGACGTGTTCATCCTCGGCGTCGCGCTCGCGGTCGCGGCCGTCCCGGAAGGCCTGCCGGCGGTGGTTACGGCCGTGCTCTCCGTCGGCGTCCAGAGGATGGCGAGGCGAAACGCCATCATCCGCCGTCTCGCGGCGGTCGAGACGCTCGGCTCGGCGGACGTCATCGCCTCCGACAAGACCGGCACGCTGACGAAGAACGAGATGACCGTGCGGCGAGTGGTCACCGCCAGCGGCAGCGTGACTTTGAGCGGCACCGGGTATGCCCCCGATGGGGACGTGCGGCGGGACGGGGGCGGGGCGGTTGACGGCGCGCTCCGGTTCGAATTGGTGCGGGCGCTCGCCGCCGCCGATCGCGCCAACAATGCGGTGCTGCTGGAGCGGGACGGGCGCTGGACGGTGCAGGGCGACCCGACCGAAGGCGCGCTGATCATCGCGGCGCGCAAGGCGGGCCTCGAGGCTGAGGCGCTCGACGCTCGCTTCGCCCGGATCGGCGAGGTGCCGTTCTCGTCCGAGCGCAAGCTGATGACCACCGTTCATCTCGATGCCGAGCAGGAAGAACAGCTGCTCGCCCTCACCAAGGGCGCTCCGGATGTATTGCTCGCGCGCTGTTCACGTGAGCTGGCGGGAGAGGAGATCAGGGCTCTATCCAACGACCGCTGCGCGGAGATCTCGACGTGCAATGAAGACTTGGCCGGCCAGGGGCTACGCACGCTGGCGGTCGCTTTCCGGCTGCTGCCGAAGGAGGCGTTCGCGCGCGAGGAGCTCGATGAGCGGGTCGAGCGGGATCTCGTCTTCCTGGGCTTGATCGGAATGATCGACCCCCCGCGCGACGAAGCGAGAGCCGCGGTCGCGCGAGCGAAGGGCGCTGGCATTCGGCCGATCATAATCACCGGCGATCACCCCAAGACGGCCACGGTGATCGCCGCCGAGCTTGGCATCGCAACCAACGGTCGCGCGGTCACGGGCGCGGAACTCGAAAGAATGCCTGAGCAGAGCGTCGACCGAACGGTCCGGGACGTGTCGGTGTACGCGCGCGTCAACCCCGAGCACAAGCTTTGGATCGTGAGGGCGTTGCAGCGCGGGGGGATGATCGTCGCGATGACGGGCGACGGCGTCAATGACGCCCCGGCCCTGAAAACCGCGGATATCGGCGTGGCGATGGGCATCACCGGAACGGATGTCTCGAAGGAAGCGGCCGACATGGTGCTGACGGACGACAACTTCGCTTCGATCGTCGCGGCGGTCGAGGAGGGACGGGCGATCTTCTCGAACATCCGAAAGTTCTTGCGCTACCTGCTCTCGTCAAACATCGGCGAAGTGACGACGATGTTCTTCGGCGTGCTGCTGGCGGAGGTGATCGGCCTGCCCGCGGCCTCTGCGGGCGGCGTGGTGCTGCCGCTGCTGGCAACCCAGATCCTGTGGATCAACCTGGTGACCGACGGCGCGCCCGCGCTCGCGCTCGGCGTCGACCCTGCGGATTCGGGGATCATGGACCAACCGCCGCGCCGGCGAGGCGAAGGGGTAATCACGCGCCGCATGTGGGCAGGCATCTTCTTCGTCGGCGCGGTGATGGCGGTCGGAACGCTGTTCGTGCTCGATGCATCGCTGCCCGGTGGCCTGATCGAAGGCTCGGGCAATTTGAGCTACGCGCAGACGATGGCATTCACGACGCTCGTGCTGTTCCAGCTGTTCAATGTCCTGAATGCCCGCTCCGACGAGCGGAGCGTGTTCGAGGGGCTGTTCGGCAACCTCTGGCTCTGGGCCGCGATCGGCCTGTCACTTCTCCTGCAGGTCGCGGCGATCTATTTGCCGTTCATGCAGGCAGCGTTCTCGACCGTGAGCCTCAGCGCGGGCGACTGGCTGCGCTGCGCTCTGGTAGCGAGCTCGGTGCTGTGGCTGCGCGAACTGAGCAAATTCGTCATCCGCGCGACCAGCCGAAATGCGGACGGGGAAGCGTCAGCAGCCTGACCACGCCCTCGCGCGTCAACGCGCACCGCCGACACGACGAGAGCCGAAGGCCGGCCGCGTCGTTGACGGCCGCATGGCTTGAAGCAGCCGGATCGTCCCGGCACTTCTCTGGGGCCTTCGAGAAGGCCGCGCGGCGGGGGTTCGCCTGCGGCGCCTGATGCAAAGACTCAGTGCGCCATGAGCACCGGCACGGTCATCTCGCGCAGGATGGTGCGGGTGACCCCGCCGAGCACCAGCTCGCGCAGGCGCGAATGGCCGTACGCGCCCATCACCAAAAGATCACTGCCCCGGTCCGCGACGTGGGACAGGAGGATATTGGCGACATCCATGTCGCGGGTCTGGATGCGCTAGACCTCGACCTTGACGCCATGGCGGGCGAGATGCAGCGCGATGTCGGCGCCGGGCTCCTCGCCGTTGCCGAACGGCGCCTCGCTCGGATTGATCGCGACGACGTCGACCGCCTGCGCCCGCGCCAATATCGGCAGCGCGTCGTTGACCGCGCGCGCCGCCTCCCGTCCGGCGTTCCAGGACCGTGACGCGCTGGCCGAGCGTTGGCGCGGCCCCGATGTAGGGGACCACGAGGCTAGGCCGCCCCGAGCCGAGCGTCACCTCCTCGGGCAAGTACCTCGGCGCCGCGGGGTTTTCCGCGTCGGCCTGGCCGACGATCGCCAGGTCGGCGTAGCGGGCGTTCGTCGCGAGCGCGTCGGCGATCTCGGTGTAGAGCACCCGGTCGACCCGGGTCTCGAAGGAGATCCGGTTGCGTGCGGCGACCTCGGCGAACCGCGCGAGCGCGACCTCGGCGCGTTCGCGCGCCCGCTGCAGCAGGCCATCGAGCAGATCCGGAGGCACGTAGGCGCCGGCGAACGTGGCCGGCGACGGATCGTCGATGATGTACACGCCGGCCAGATGGGCCTCGTGGCCGGCCGCGAGGTCGACCGCCGCCTGGACGCGCGCCGCGCACACCTTGGACTCGTCGACGTGGACCAGCAGGTCTTTGTACGCCATCGGCTCCCTCCTCGGTCTTTGGCCCGGCGCCCGCTCCCGGCTTCGGGGACCGTGCGGGGCTGGCGCGGGACACCGTTCAGCCAGGCGCGCATCCATCGGCCCAAGTGCGGCAGTTCCGCGAGGCGCAGGTGCGGCGCCGAGCTTGGCCATTTCGTTCCGCGTGGTCGACCACCTCGATCACGCAAGCAGCCTCGCCGCGACCGTCGCGATCCTACAGAGCCTGCCGCGCGCGCGCCATTGATCTGGGCCAAGCCCGCGCTGAACGCGGCCGGCAACAGCGACCCGAATCGATGTGGCGGACGGGCTGCAACTGTAGCCGGGCCAGCTGCGATCGGTTGAGCCGGTCCGCTTTGCCAGGAGCTGGCGCAGGGCGCCCATTCCGGGTACGAGAGGTCAGGTCCAGCGCCATGGACGCGATATGCAAAGAGTAAGGTACATGCTACTGTTTCTCCTGCTGCTCCTGTTGCTGCCAAGCACCCCAGCGCGCGCGCAGGGCGATGCGGACGTCGGTCGGGAACTCGCGCGCCGCTGGTGCACCGCTTGTCACGTGGTCGACCTCGAAGGGACGGGCGCCGACGCCGGCCCGCCGCTCCCGGCTCTGCTCGCCGGCAAGCGGAGCGCTGACCAGATCGAAGGCTGGCTGGCAGATCCACACCCGCCGATGCCGAACCTCGACCTGTCGCGACAGGAAATCGACGACATCATGGCCTATCTGCGGCGCCTGACGGGCCAATGAATCGCCGCGTCGCGCACGCGCCCGTTCTCGACAGGCCGGCGGAGCCGAGCTCAGCCGCCCGCCGCCCTATCGGCGCTGCTGCTCGGAGGCTTCGCTCGCGCGGCACGATTGTGGAGCTGGCTCCTGACCGCGCTCGCCGCCAGGTGGCGATCGTCCGGCGCGGACGACCATGGATCGAACGCTCGGGATCTGCTGGACCGCTCTATGGCTGAACCCGTCTCAGCCTGAGCATGTACGAGATGATGTCGTCGGTCTCCTCCGGCGTCAGGACCAGGTTGGGTATCGTCGGATGCGATGTCTGAAGGAACGCGCGAAGGCTGAGCTCCGAGACGGAAGGGTCAGCAATCACCTCGAAGAAGGTCGGCGCGCCGACGTCCGGATCGACGAGTTGGTCCTCGGAAACAATGTGGCACGTGGCGCAAACCTGTCGCGCCAGCTTACCTCCGGCGATAGGATCACCCGGCAACTCCTGCGCGGTCGGGGCGCAGACCCAGAAGAGTGGAAGGAGAACCAGCAGGCGGGAGTGACTTCATCTTTACCGACCTGACCACTGAGACAGCGGCGCCATTCCATCAGGCCAGCCGGGCGAGCACAAGGGCTGGCGTGAGGCGGGTCATGACCTGCGGTCGGCTCGGAGGGCGAGCTCGCCGGCCCATGAACGAAGTCCTGCTCACTGCGGACTCCCTAGCCAAGGACGGCTCAGCGGCCGCCGCGTCGACACGTTCGAGGCCGGCATTGAATGGCAGTCCAGCGCGGTCTGTGGTCGACCAACGGCGCCGATCAACACGGCATCTGTGTGCTCACTCTTCCTCGAGCGAAACGATATAGGCGACCAGATCGTGCACATTGAGACCGAGAACCTGCGCGATCTCCGGCATGCCCATGTGCGGCGCAGTGATCTTGCTGCGGATCTGCTCGGAAAACGGCGATCGCGGCGAAGGACGGCGGCTCCTGCTTCATCCGTCCCTCCCGCCCGATGTCGTGGCAGCGGCTGCACCAATCGGCCGCGAGGTCCTGGCCAACTTCGGGGTCGCCTCCGGCGCGGGCTTGACTCTGTGCGAGGATGACGCCGGCAAGAACCACATAGGCCATCGAGGAGCGCAGCATGGATTCACCTCGCTCGTAGCTACGGTTTTCGACCAAGCTTGGCCGCTGTCATTGCGCTCCCCGACCACCCGGCCAACCCCCTGAGCGGCATGCCGGCTCGCCGGACGCACTTCATGCGCCTCCGGCCCCGGCCGAAATGTCCAGGCCGCCTTCACGATCCAATCGGCCGCTGCCTGCGACCGCAGGAGGCGCGGCGTTCGCGGCCATCACGGCAGCAATCATCGCGATATGCTTCAGCATGATCCTCCTCGTCAGTCAGCTGGCGAGACTTGCCTGATATCGCGAAGAGGTGGCCGCGCCTTGATTTTGGTCAAAACGAAGGCGACAGGAGCCGTTGGTATGACGAAGACGCTGCTTTCGGAGCTCGCCGCGCACTCGTCGACGAGGTGAGACGCTCGGCATCGAGCCATGTCAAGGCGATCGGGTTCGGAGTTGCCACAAGATCGGCCCGCATTGTGGGCCCGCTTCACTGGCGGATCAGACAAGGCACCTGTGGATTGCGACAGGTCGAGCGACCGCAGAAGAGGAGGTGGCGAGATGGTCAGAAAAATCCTGGCGGCAATCGATGGTTCCGAGCATGCCTGGAAGGCCTTGGATCTGGCGGCAGACATGGCCCGGCAGCAGGGTGCCCAGCTGATCGTGCTGCACGTCGTTCGATTCGAGCCTCTGCCCGACGCGCTGAGGGAATTCGCGCAGGCCGAACGCCTCTCCGTGGAGGAAGAGGAGGGCCGGTACCTCTATGCCCGCTCCCTCGCTGATCAGTTGACGCGCGCCGCCGAAGGGCGTGCTCGCGACAGAGGAGTGAGCGCAGTCATCGGACGCACGGTCGACGGCAGGCCCGCCGAGCAGATCCTCGAGGTCGCGGGCAGCGAACACGTCGACATGATCGTCATGGGCAGCCGCGGAGTTAGCGACGCCAAGGCGCTTTTCCTCGGCAGCGTGTCGCACAAGGTAACCAATCAGGCGACCTGCACCTGCGTCACGGTCAAGTGATCGCGGCAGCGTCCCCGACAGGCGTCCCGAGCTGGCGGTGGCAGTCGGCCTAGACCGTCTCGCCAAGCGACTGACTTGGCCTCATGAGCCGGTTCCGAGCTGACGCAGCCCGGTGCGCGACCAGGCTCGTGCGCGGCCGGAACTCGGCCGTGGGGATCTCGCCATCGATGAGTGGCCGAGCGGGCGCAGGCGACGGCCGCCATTCTCAGACGGCCGACCTTCCCCTCGGCATGCCACTGCTCGCGGACTTGCTCAATTGGCTCGCGCAGGTCGGCCGTCCTGCGAACCATTCGAACTCGGCCGCACGTCGCTGTGATCCCTGATCGACTCCGACCATCAGTGCGCCATCAGCACAGGCAGGGTCATCTTCTTGAGGATCGTTCGGGTGGCGCCGCCGAGCACCAGCTCGCGCATGCGCGAGTGCGCGTACGCGCCCATGACCAGCAGATCGCGGCCGTGATCGGCGGCGAAGGACAAGAGCGCTTCACCATCGTCCATGAGGTCCATCTCGACGGATCGCACCTCCACCTCGATGTTGTGACGGGCGAGGTGCCGAGCGATGTCGGCGCCCGGCAGCTCGCCGTGGCCAAGCGGTGTGCTTTTCGGGTTGATGCTCACCACGAGCACGGAGGTCGCCCGTTCCAGGACCGGCATCGCGTCGCTCACGGCGCGCGCCGCCTCCCGGCTCGCATCCCACGCGATCAGAACCCGTTCGGCGAGAGTACCGAGCGTCCAGTCGTATGGCACGATCAGGGCCGTCCGTCCGGACGACAGCACGACCTGCTCGGGCGGATAATGACCGATGTAGGGTGGCTCATCGGGGTTCGCCTGGCCCAGTATGACGAGGTCAGCATAGCGGGCATGCATGGTGAGCACGCTCGCGAGCGTCGTGTCGAGCGCATGCTCAGTCCGGGTCTCATAGGCGACGCCGCCACGCTCTGCAGCCTTGCGGAAGCGCTCGAGAGCCGTCTCGGCCTGCTTTTGCGCCTCGGCATCCATGCTCGCCTGGACGTCTCGAGGAATATGCCGCCGGATGTAGTGCAGCAGAGGGATTTCGACGATCGCATAGACGGCGGTGAGATGGGCATCGTGCCGTTCCGCCAAGCGGACGGCGGCCTCGACGCGCTGCTCGCAGCCCTTGCTGTCGTCGAGATGCACGAGCAGGTCCTTGTAGGTCATTCGCGCGCCTCATCCGAACCCAACGGCCATCGCCGGCGGCCAGCTCAGCCCACTCGAGCTGGTCGCCAGCCGGCATTTTCGCGGCGAGTGAGCCGCCGATCGATGTCGTGATCACGCATCATGCAAGCTGCCGAGACTGGCGTCGAGCCCGATAACCGAAACCTACACTTCGTCGTCAGTTGACGAGCATGGGCCGCCCCCGCGCGGTGCTTTGTCTGTTGCAAGTCGAAACTCCTGCATTGACCCAGATCAATGAGTCATCTCGGCCGGGCGGGAGAGCGCGAAGGCGCGCGATCAGGTGCGGTCTGTCGCGCAGCATGGCCGGTGGGCCACCGGAACATGCCATGGCGGCGGCGCCGAATGCGTCTGCGGTTCTTCCATAGGTCAATCGAAAACGCGGCAGGATTGATCTAGCGCAACGCGTCGGGTGTCCGCCTCGGTCTAAGGGCGCAGGTCAGAGAATCGATGCTGAAGGGGGAAAGCTATGGCATTGCCGTCACTGTGGCGCTCGCGGCGCGCCGGAGGCGAACTTCTGCCGAGCCATGACATCTTGGAGCCGTTCGGCTGGCTCCGTCGCGACCTGGACCGAGTGTTCGAGGATTTCTGGCGCGACTTCGGCGGGGGTGCGGCCACGCTACCCGGGACGACCATGTCGCCCCGGCTCGACATCAGCGAGACGGATGCCGAGCTCAAGATCGAGGCGGAATTGCCGGGCATCGACGAAAAGGACGTGGAGGTGCGACTGGATTCCGGCGACCTCGCCGACCTTGCGATCAAGGCGCGCGCGATGCTGGACGAGGCGGGCTTGCAGAACGTGGCGATCTTCGCAAGCGGCAGCCTGGATGAGGACGCGATCGCCGCAATCGTGGCCAGAGGCGCGCCCATCACCGGCTTCGGGGTCGGCACCGCGATGGGGGTCTCGCAAGATGCCCCGGGCCTCGACATCGCCTACAAGCTCTGCGCCTATGGGGGACGCGGTCGGCTCAAGCTCTCGACCGGCAAGCCGGTCCTGCCGGGCCGCAAGCAGGTCTTCCGCGTCGAGGAGGACGGCCGGGCCGTTCGCGACGTCATCGCCCGCGTCGAGGAGACTTTGTCCGGCCGGCCCTTGCTCCATCCGGTGATGCGCGGTGGCCGCCGGCTGCCCGAGGGTACGATCAATCTGCATGCGGCGCGCCGGCATGCGCAGGAGGAGATCGCCCGACTGCCCGAGCACATCCGCGCGATCCGGCCGGCCGAGCAGCGCTACCGGGTCGAGACGAGCGACCGGCTCCGCGCCTATCAGGCTGAGGTCGCGCGCGAGGTCGCGCAGGCGGACCGGGACGCGGACGCTGCCCGGCCCGAGCAGCACGCGACCTGACCCGGCCGCTCGGGGCGCAGGCAACTGGTGCGCTGTGGCATGTGTCGGCCGGCCTGGGGGGTCTTCGGTTCAGCGGGAATCCCGCGACGGCCTCAGCAGGTCGGCACCCGGCTCGAGGCCCGACCGAGGATGGTTGACTAACGTCAATGTGGCGGCCACCTGACCGTCGCAGCCTCGCGCAGGATTTGTGGAGGACAGGGGTGCTGACGTTCGAGGACTGTCTTGGGTTATGCGAGCTGAGCGAGGAGCAGGTTCGCGCGATTGCCGAGCACGAGCATCTGCCGGAGATCGTCGCGCTGGAGCTGGGCAACTTCCTGCTGCGCGGGCCCGACGGCGAGCTGCTGGTCAGTCACATGCTGATCGACGACATTCGTGCCGCCGAGCGGCGGGGCGATGTCGTGCGCGCCGCCCAGCTGAAGCAGGCCTTGCGGCGCCTCATCGACGAGCATCTCGCCCGACCACATCCGGACAAGATGGGCTGACGCGGCGGTCCGGCCGGCTCGGCCTCGCGTTCTGACGCGTCAGGTCGCCCACGTGCACGAGCCCCCGATCCGCGCAGCGGCACCGGTGCCCGTTTTTCCTGGATCAGGTCTCTAAAGTATTGCTCGGGTCCGGTTGATCTAGCGCAATGCGCGCCTTACTGCCGCTGCGCATCCTGGTCGGAAGCAGCAGCAGAGGGTCTTCCATGGACTACCGTACGGTTCTAGTGGCGCTCACCGGCGATCGCGGGCTGGAAGCGCTCCTGCGTATCGCCCAGGCAGTGGCCAAGCGGTTCGACGCGCTGCTCATGGGCATGCACGTGATGCCGCCGCCGTTCATTCCCCTGATCGACGCCGAAGGCGTGGCTTATCTGGCGCCTGAACTGATGGAGGCGCAGCGTCAGGCGAGCCGCGCGCTCAAGGAGCGGATCGAAGCCGCGTTCCAACGGATCTGCGGTGCCGGAGCCGGCGTGGTCTGGCAGGAGGCCGAGGGTGACCCGGCGCAGCTTCTGGCGGCGGCCGCGTGGACCGCGGATCTGGTGCTTGCCGCAAAAGCCGACATTGAAGGAATCGACGTTTCGCCCGTGGTCGAGCAGCTGGCGCTCACGGCCGGGGTCCCGGTGCTGATGGTGCCGCCGGACGCGTCCGATGCCTTCGGCACGACGATCATCGCTGGCTGGAACGGCACGCGCGAAGCGACCCGCGCGCTGCACCAGGCATTGCCATTCCTTTGCGGCGCGAAGCGGCTGGTTCTGTGCGCGGTTGGCGAGACAGCCGCGCGTGACCTCGAGGCGGCAGCGGCCATGCTGCGGCGGCACGGTGCCGCGGTGCAGGCGGAGCGCATCGAGCAGGCGGATGGCGCTGCCGGCGAAGTCCTGCTCGCCCAAGCGGCGGCGCACGGCGCGGATCTGCTGGTCATGGGCGCCTATGGCCATGGCCGGCTGCGCGAGCTGGTGTTCGGCGGCGCCACGCGCCAGGTGCTGCGGGCCGCCACGGTGCCGGTGCTCTTTGGCAGCTGACGGCGGCGCTTCACCCCTAGATCGAGGAATGGACCTATCATGAGCACGACGGGTCTGCCGGTGTTCGACACCACGGTGCAGGAGACCAATCTCTGGCTGAAGGCCATCATGGACGCGCTCGACACCGACGATCGGCACCTCGCCTACCTCGCGCTTCGGGCAACGCTCCACGCCCTGCGCGATCGACTCGGTCCGGAGAACGCGGTCCACCTGGCGGCGCAGCTGCCGATGCTGCTGCGCGGCCTCTATTACGAGGGCTGGCGGCTGGCGGCGTCGCGGACCAAGGAGCGGACCCGGGCCGACTTCCTGGAGCACCTACGGAGCGAGCTGGCGCGCGGCGCGCCGATCGACCCCGAGGCCGCGGCCCGTGCCGTGTTCGGCGTGATGTGGGCGAAGCTGGATCTGGGCGAGGTCGGCAAGGTCATCGACCGCCTGCCGCCAGAGCTCAAGGAACTCTGGCGCTGAGCCATTGTGCTTCACGGCCGAAGCAGGACGATTTTTTGCTTGTCCGATCGCCGGGCGCGACCGTCTCCTCGAACCCGAGCGATCGGCCGCTGGACAGCATAGCGCCGTTCTCGTCAGGACTGTGGGGAGTACGAGACCAGCGACCTGCGGCCGCGTTTTCGACGGAAACCAAACCATCTGCATGAGGTGAAGCGCACCTCGGGTCCGCCATGGCGAGCGATTAACTGACTCGTCATTGCCAGCGCCCGAAGGCGCGAAGCAATCCAGGTACCGCGCGCCGGCCTGGATCGCCACGCCCGCTGCGCGGTCTCGCGATGGCAAAACAGGGCCAACGTCGGCAGGCCGCGCCCCTCGCGCGCATCCTCAATCGATCGGCCGGCGGCGCGGCACTCGCGGCTGGTGTATGATGGGAGCGTAAAGC
>JBKPNX010000172.1:0-3611 GCA_046732855.1 Pseudomonadota bacterium | reverse complement strand
GGCCGCGTACCCCCGGCTCCGGCCCCGCGACGGCGGAGATGCGCCCGGATGTCGGCGAGCGTGGTCGGGCGAAAGTCCCAGCAGTCCACGCCGACGTCGATCTGACGAGAGAGCGGCGCAAGGCGGCCGTGGCTGTGGCCGTGCAGGTTGAGGGCGCCGCGGCCGATCCGGTGCCAGGTGCGCAGCGGGTAGTGGCACAGCACCAGCCAGGTGCCGTCCACGTCGAGCTCGGCGTAGCGCTGGACGCTCGCCCATTGGCTGAGCCCCGTGGTCGCCGGGCCGTCGTTGTTGCCGACGATCAGGTGCTTGGCGCCGGCCAGCGCGTCCAGCAGTTCGCCCATGCGCGCCGCCGACTGGCGCACCGCCAAATCGCCCAGGTGCCAAACCTCGTCGTCCGGCCCGACCACCTCGTTCCAGCGCGTGAGCATGGTGGCATCCATCGCAGCCGTCGTGGCGAACGGCCGCCGGAACAGCCCGCGCGCCCCGCCATGGCCGAAATGGTGATCGCTCGTGAAGAACAGGGTCAGGTTCAGCGGCCGATCTTGCTCGGGATGAGCTCGCCCCATCGGAGCGAACGGTTGCCACCACTGGCGTTGCATGAAGCGGGGTGCAAGAGCAAACGAGGCCGTTCAGTCCCGTCGTCCAGCAGATTGACGGCGCCAAATATTTCGGGACGAGGCAAGCGCGGCAGAGCGCAGCGACCGCGCACGGCGCCGCCTCGCCCAGCTACATTCGGAAAGCTAACCGCTTGATAGGGACAAAGATTCGTTCAGTTTCGCATACCACGGATGGCACTCGATCGCCAACCTGCCGCGACGCATGTCCAAGGTAGCGAGCGTAGCTCGTCTTAGGAATTTATGCAACAGGTCGCTGGCGGGTCAGGCTTGCTCACGCTGCCTCGGCGATCCGCGTTTCGACATGCAGGCCGGCCGCCGCGGCCATGTTGACGAGCGTGTCCAGCCCGAACAGCTCGATCTTGCCGCGCATCAGGTCGGACATACGCGGCTGCGTCACGCCGAACCGCCGGGCAGCCTCGGCCTGGTCCAGTGCCGACGCTCGATCTGCTCCTTAAGGGCGAGCATCAGCGCCGACCCAAGCCTCAGGTTTTCCGCCGCAGCTGGCGTATCCTCGATCGCATCCCCACACGCTGGAAAGGCCTCCGTCGCTCATCGTCCCAACTCCGCCGCGGCGCGCTCCAAGTCTTCGCGTCGGAGGTCTGCAATCTTGCGAGCCTCCGTTTCCGTCAGTGCGGCACGTTCGAACCCGTGTCCATCGGGCTTGCACGCGAGGTGGCTGACCCATTTAAGGGCATCTTGGCGCTGGACAAAGGGGATCTCGACGCCCTGGATTCTGACGCGCGCGGCCCCGCCAGTCTTGACCGCGTCGGCGAAGGTCAGGTGCCTCGGGTTCGTCTCAATGACGGCCCCGCTCGACAGGTCCGACTGCTCGATGAAGCCACGATCATTAACCACCGGATCTGTAAGCCACAACAACGGCCCGCATTTCCGCTCGCGCTCGTCCAGTAGAATTTGTTCGCGACAGGTGCCAACCCGCTCGCCCCACCAGTAGGCCACCACACCGATGAACACGATTAGGAGCCATTGCTCTAGACGGGGCTCCAAGGCCCAGAAGTTGAGCGCGCCTAGGGCGACGAGGGCAAGCACGGCGCCAAGAATTGTACCGATCCAACGGTCAATCGGCGTGCCTGGAGCGCTCCAATCGACCATGGTTCACTCCTCTGATATGACTGCATCGCTTCTCTTTCAGCCACCGGCTCAAGGATCAAGCACCATCCATCGGCCTGCGATAGTTCCCGAGACGGTTCTTTCGTGCCACCTTCGTTTCCCTCGAACCAAAATCTAAGCTCGTCTCAAAATATCAGAGCGGCTTGGATAGGAAAATCGGGATGAGCGTCCGGTCGGGATACCCGCTCCAGAAAATACCGTCGAATTCGGCCGGTCCCGCGTTCTCACGAACGAGTCGGCGGAGCGTGCCTTCCACCTCGGCGGCGTTATCGGCAAGAGGGTAGCAGTTCAGAAGGAGAAGCCAGTGCTGTGAGAATGTTCCGTTCCATCGTTGGGGGTCATTTGTTTTATCTTTCAAGACGCGTCGCAACATCCCGGTAGTAGCTGAATCGATTTCGGCCACCTGGCCCGCAATCATGACTCCCCAGCGCTCGCCCGGCTCACCTGGTATGAGGACACCTCCTGGAAACGCAAGGTCTCCACTGTCTCCTGAGGCAATGTGACTCAGGATCAATACTTTGGTTTGCTTTTTCCACCGTCGGCTGGAAACGGATCGCTTCCATGAACTGAACGGACCCGGCCCCTCCAGATAGAGGGTGTAGTCACGGTGACGTTTGCCTGCTGTCTCTCTCGCGAGCTCGTTACCGAAAGCCCGCAGAAACACGTTGACACTCTCCGAGGAAACAATCTCTGCTCTGCCGATCTGATCGACTTGTTGATATACCCGAGCGACCTCTACCCCCCATTGTCTGTCGTTCTTCCACGTGATGATGAGGTCCGGAGGGTCATTCGCATTGCAATTGCACTGAAATCCCGCG
Source organism: Pseudomonadota bacterium (assembly GCA_046732855.1). Taxonomy (GTDB): domain Bacteria; phylum Pseudomonadota; class Alphaproteobacteria; order Geminicoccales; family Geminicoccaceae; genus JBKPNX01. The sequence goes on along the minus strand of JBKPNX010000172.1, from coordinate 1,048 downwards.
TCCCCACGGGTTGTCAGGTGATCCATCAGCAACCCGAGGGCAAATATCTCATCCGACTTGGCGGCAGCGTCTTCCGTCATTTTCTTCCATTCTTAGACGCTAGCGGATACATGTGCCATGATGCTCCCGCTCGACTTCGTGCACTCATAGCTCGGCCAGCAACCACGTCGTATTGACAGGTGTTGCCATAGGCTCTGTTCACATCCAGCGGAGCGTAAGCTGGCTCTGAGTCATATCGGTTGCCAGGCAGGCTTCGGCCCACAGAAATGCCGTAGATCTGACCGATGCTTTTCGTGCAGTTGCTCCCGGGTTGGCAGTCCACTCGGATGCACCGTGCAGGGAATAAGTCTATAGGAACCGACTTGGTTCATCAACCTTTGGTTTAGACTCCGGATCTGCTTATACGGGTTGGTAGAAGGCATGTCAGCAGCAGGCCGAGCCGCATGGACAGGGGGACCGTCCCGCGGCGCTCCCATCGGCGGGGCGCCGCGCGTCAATAAGCGTTCGCGATCGGCAGTTCCTCGGCCGGGAAATGGGTGATCACCTTGCAGCCCTTGTCGGTGACCACGACCTCCTCTTCGATGCGCGCCGCCGAGAAGCCGTCGGTCGCCGGGCAGTAGGTCTCGAGCGCGAACACCATGCCGGTCCTGATCTCCATCGGATGGTCGAGCGAGACCAGGCGGCTGATGATCGGCCGCTCGTGCAGGCAGAGCCCGAGCCCGTGGCCGAACTGCAGGCCGAACGCGGCGCGCTCGTCGGGAAAGCCGAAGTCCTCGGCCGCAGGCCAGACGCGTGCCACGACGTCGGTGGTCACGCCCGGCCGGATCAGCTCGATCGCCCGGTCGAGCCAGTCGCGGCACTGGCGGTACGCGTCGTGCTGCGCGGAGGTCGCGCGGCCGACGTTGAAGGTCCGGTAGTAGCAGGTGCGATAGCCGTTGTACGCCTGGAGGATGTCGAAGAACGCCTGATCGCCCGGGCGGATCAGCCGGTCGGTGAAGTTGTGCGGATGCGGGTTGCAGCGCTCGCCCGAGATCGCGTTGATCGCCTC
>JBKPNX010000171.1:0-15633 GCA_046732855.1 Pseudomonadota bacterium | reverse complement strand
TGCTGATCCTCACCGGCGCCAACAGCGGTTGGGCTGCGCTCCATGCCGGCGCGCTATCTGTTCCTCGACGAGGTCGACGGCTACCCGGGCGATGTCGAGGGCGAAGGCGACCCGATCCTGCTGGCCGAGCGGCGGTCGGCAACCTTCCAGAGGCGGAAGATCCTACTGGTCTCGACGCCTAAGACCAAGGGGCTGTCGCGGATCGAGCGGGAGTATGGGTCGAGCGATCAGCGCCGCTACTTCGTGCCCTGCCCGCACTGCGCCGAGCACCAGACGCTGGAGCTCGCCAACCTCCGCTGGCCGGAGAGCCGGCCGCGGGAAGCGGAGTACGCCTGCGCGCACTGCGGCGCGCTGATCGGCGAGCGGCACAAGACCTGGATGCTGGAGCACGGCGCGTGGCGGTCCACCGCTGAGAGCGACGGCCGCACCGCCGGATTCCATCTGTCCAGCCTCTACAGCCCGGTCGGGTGGTTCAGCTGGGCGGACGCTGCGGAGATGTACGAACAAGCCCAAAAGACGCCCGACCTGATGAAGGGCTTTGTCAACACGGTGCTCGGGCTGCCGTTCGAGGAGGAGGCCGAGGCGCCGGAGTGGCAGCGGCTGTATGAGCGGCGGGAGATCTACCGCATCGGCATCGTGCCCGAGGCCGGCCTGTTCCTCACCGCCGGCGTCGACGTGCAGAAGGACCGGATCGAGGTCGAGGTCGTCGCCTGGGGCCGGGGTAAGGAGAGCTGGTCGGTCGACTATCGTGTGATCGAAGGCGATACGGCACGAGCCGAGGTCTGGGCGAGGCTGGACGCGGTGCTCGAACGGGACTGGCCGCACGCCAGCGGCCACACGCTGCCGATTCGGGTGATGTGCCTCGACGCCGGCTACGCGACCCAGGACGTCTACGCCTGGGTGCGGCAGCACCCGCAGGCGAGCTGGGGGCCGGCCGGCGCCGCGGCGCGGCAGCCGCGTACCGCGGTCGCGGTCAAGGGGCGGGACCAGGAAACGGCGCTGCTGCTCTCGGTCTCGCGCGCCGACGCCGGCGGCAAGCGCCGCGGTCTGCGGGTTTGGTCGGTCGGCACGCCGGTCGCGAAGGGCGAGCTGTACCGCTGGCTGAAGCTGGAATGGCCGACGGACGAGGCGCTCGAGGCGGGTGCGACCTATCCTCCAGGCGCCTGCCACTTTCCGCAGTACGGCGAGGAGTATTTCAAGCAGCTCACGGCCGAGCGCCTGGTGACCCGCATGGTCAAAGGCTTCCCGCGCGGCTCGTGGGAGAAGGAACTCGGGCGGCGCAATGAGGCGCTCGACTGCCGCGTCTATGCCCGTGCCGCGGCCGCGATCTACGGGCTCGACCGGTTCGAGGAGCGGCACTGGCGGCGGATGGAGGAATCGCTGGCGCGAACGGTTGGGCAAGATGAGTCCGAGCCGGCTTTGCCGCGGGTGCCCGTGGTGCGCGCGCCGGCGCGGCAGGTGATCCACAGCGGTTACATGGCGCGGTAGATTTCTAAAGTGCCCCGTGTCGAGAAGTTGTGCGCCGCGCCGCCAGGAAGACGGCAGTTGCGGATGGAAGACGAGAGGCCGTCATGACAACACCGGAGGATATTCTCGGATTCTGGTTCCCGGCGGGGCTGGATGCGGACCAGGAGACCCATCGCCGCCAATTCGAGTGGTGGTTTCGAGGGGGCGCCGACCCGGCCATCATCGAGCAATACAAGCCGGTGCTCCAGGCGGCCTGTCAGGGCGAACTTGACGGCTGGGAGCACGCGGCGCGCTCGCGACTGGCGCTCATCATCGTGCTCGATCAGTTCTCGCGATCGGTCTACCGCGATACCGCGCAAGCATTCGCGCAGGACAGCAAGGCCCTCCGCCTCGCCATCGATGGCCTCGAGTGCGGACACTACGCTCAACTGGCAACCGTATGGGAGAAGACCTTCTTTGTGCTTCCCCTCGGCCACTCGGAGCAGATCGCGCTGCTCGAGCGCTGCGTTGCGCTTTGTGAAGCTCTCGCCGGCGAGGCGCCGGAGCATCTGCAGAAGCTCTATGCGCATTCGGCATCGCAGGCGCGCGGCCATCGCGACGTTATCGCTCGCTTCGGTCGCCATCCTCATCGCAATGCAGTGCTCGGTCGGACGTCAACGGAGGATGAGCTCGCGTACCTCGCATCCGGTGAGCTCGTTCATCGGCGCGCCATTCAGCTTTGAGCTCGGCCCGCAATGGGGACGCGCGCGGCAATCTGCGGTGTGTTTCGCCCTGTTCGCTCCTCGACCGCCTGTCGCTGAGCTAAGCTGCGTCCGACACGAGTGCCCCGACATGGCAACTTTGGCCGACCTCGAAGCCCGCCTGGAAGCCCTGCGCGCGCAGCGTGACTCGGCGGTGGCGCGCGTGTCCTACGACGGTCGCATGGTCGAATACCGCGGCACGGCCGAGATCAATTCCGCCATGGCGGAATTGGAGCGCGAGCTGCAGGCGCTCGAGGGCAAGCCGCCCGTGCGGCAGATCCGGGTCTATACGTCGAAAGGTCTCTGAGCTTTGAACGCGCTTCGACGGATCGCCGGGGCGGCGCGGCTCCTGGCGACGGGCAAGCTCGCCCCGAGCACAGGATTCGACGGCGCGCAGATGCAGCGCCGCCTGGTTGCTTGGCGCGCCGGCGGTGAGAGCATCAACAGCCTGATCCTTCAGGGCGGCGAGCTGCAGCGGGCGCGCGCCCGGCAGCTGGTGCGGACCAATCCGTATGCCTCGAACGCCGCAGCGAGCTTCACCGCGCACGCGGTCGGCTGCGGCATCAAGCCGTCGTCCCTTGTCGAGGACGGCGCGCTCAAGGACGAGATCCAGCGTCTGTGGCTCGCCTGGACCGACGAGGCCGATGCCGATGGCCTGACCGACTTCTACGGTCTACAGGCGATGGCCGCGCGCGCGATGTTCGAGGCCGGCGAATGCTTCTTCCGCTTCCGCCCGCGCCGTCCTGACGACGGGCTCGCGGTCCCGCTGCAGCTGCAAATGCTTTCCTCCGAGCACTTGCCGCTCGCGAGGTGCGAGACGCTGCCGGATGGCAACGAGATCGTCTTCGGGACCGAGCTCGACCGCATCGGCCGCCGGGTCGCCTACCACTTCCATCGCACCCACCCCGGCGATGTCCGTCAGCAACGCGGGACCGACCTGGTCCGGGTGCCGGCGGAGCAGGTGTGCCATGTGTTCCACCCGGTCGCCGAAGGACAAATCCGAGGCGTGCCGTGGGTGGCGCCGGCGATGGTCCGGCTGTGGCTTCTTGATCAGTACGACGACGCCGAACTCGACCGGAAGAAGGTCGCCGCGATGTTCGCAGGCTTCGTCACCCGGCCCGGCGCCGACGACGTCATGGGTGAGGACAGCGCCCAGAAGGATCAGGACGGGGCCGCGCTGATCGGTTTGCAGCCCGGGACGATGCAGCTCCTGCTGCCGGGCGAGGACATCAAGTTCTCCGATCCGGCCGACGTCGGCGGCAGCTACGAGGCGTTCCAGTATCGCACGCTGCTGGCTTGCTGTTCCGCTATGGGCGTGCCCTACACCAATGTCACGGGCGATCTGCGCCAGGCGAATTACTCGAGCCTGCGCGAGGGCAAGCTCGAGTTCCGCCGCCGCATCGAGCAGTTCCAGCACAGCACGCTGGTGTTCCAGCTGTGCCGTCCGGTGTGGCGGCGCTGGATCCGGGATGCCGTGCTCGCCGGCGCGCTGGACCTGCCAGGCTTCGCCTCCGACCCGGCACCGTACCTCGCGGTCAAGTGGATCCCGCCGAAGTGGGACTGGGTCGACCCGCTTAAGGACCGCAAGGCCGAAATCGAGGCGATCGAGGCGGGTCTCAAGTCGCGCTCCGATGTGATCGAAAGCGAAGGCTACGACGCCGAGGAGGTGGATCGGCGCATCGCCGCCGATCATGCGCGCGAGGAGGAGCTGGGCCTTAAGTTCGGCCCGCCTGCAACCACGCGCGCCGAGCAAGCGGCCGAGCTCGATGCCGAGGACCGCGAGCGCCCGATGCAGAGCGAGGAGCAAGCCGCATGACGCGCCGCTGGTACGACTTCCGCGCCCAGGCCAGAGGCGCCGAGATCGTGATCTACGACGAGATCGGCGCCTTCGGTATTCCGGCCAAGGCGTTCCTCGACGAGCTGAAGGCGCTCGGCCCTGTCTCCGAACTGGCGATCCGGATCAACAGCCCGGGCGGCTCCGTATTCGATGGCGTCGCGATCTACAACGCGCTGAAGCGCCACGATGCCAGGGTCACGGTCTGGATCGACGGCATCGCCGCCTCGATCGCCAGCATGATCGCCATGGCGGGCGACGAGGTCGTGATGCCCGAGAACGCGATGCTCATGCTGCACGACCCCGCGGGGCTCGTCATGGGCACCGCCACCGATATGCGCGGGATGGCGGAGGCGCTCGACCGGATGAAAGCGGGCATGGTCGCCGCTTACCGCGACAAATCAGGCCGCGACGACGCCGAGATCGAGGCGCTGATGCGCGAAGAGACCTGGCTCTCGGCGCAGGAAGCCTTGGATCTCGGCTTGGCCGACCGGGTCGAGGCGCCGGTCGCGATGGCTGCGCACTTCGATCTCTCCCGCTTCCGCAACACGCCGCCGCGGCTCGCGGCGCTCGCCGCCACGCCCAGTCCGCAGGAGGACGACATGTCTGATTCCAAGAAGGCCAGCCCGCGCAAGCCGGGCCCGGACGAATCCGCAACTGCCCAGGCCGCGCCACCCGAGACGAGCGCCTATGACACGGCGGCGAGCCCGGCAAGCCAGCCGGCTGCCGCCGCGGAGCCGGAGCCCGCTCCCACAAACGGCACAGCGGAGCCTGCGGCGGGGCCGGCTCGCCCAGGCGAACCGCCTGCGCAGGTAAGCGCGCAGGTGATCGACCTGGACACGGTCCGGGCGGACGAGCGCAAGGCGACGCTCGCTTACGTGAGCGAGGTGCACGAGCTGTGCGCCCTGGGCGGCCGGGGCGATCTCGCCGCCGGCTTTGTCACCAAGGCGACACCCGTCGCCCAAGTCCGGCGCGCGCTGCTCGAGGCCCGCGCCGCCGAGGACGAGGCCACCGCCATCCGCAGCCAGGTCCGGCCGGCCACGGTCGAGCCCGCCCAGCCGGCGATCGACACCGCGGCGATCTACGCCGCCCGCAACCAGCACTGCCGATAGGAGGCATTCATGCCCGTGCTCAATGAAGGCCGGTACGCCGGCGAGTTCGTCGTCTCCGAGGGCAACGGTCGGATCTCGCGCGAGACCATCACCGTGCTCTCCGGCCAGAACCTCGAGGCCGGCGCGGTCCTCGGCAAAATCACCGCAAGCGGCAAATACAAGGCGCTCGATCCGGCAGCTTCTGACGGCTCTCAGACCGCCGCCGGGGTCCTCTACGACGCGGTCGATGCCTCGGCTGCCGATGCCGAGGGCGTCGCCATCCTGCGTCTCGCCGAGGTCAATGCCGCCGAGCTGGTCTGGCCCGCCGGCATCACCGGCGGCCAGAAGACCACCGCGCTCGGTCAGCTCGCATCCCTGAACATCATCGCGCGCTGACGCGCGGGATTCACTCGAAGGACAACGCTGATGCCCGCTTTGGACATCTTCTCCGGCAGCGCCTTCTCGATGGTGGCGCTGACCGATGCCATCAACAAAATGCCCTACGTCCCCGGCCGGATCGGCCAGCTCGGCCTGTTCCGGGAGCAGGGCGTCTCCACTACCTCGGTGATGATCGAGGAACGCGAGGGCAGCCTTAACCTGGTCGAGACCACCGCCCGCGGTGCACCTGCCATTCAGAACACGACCAACAAGCGCAAGGCGCGCTCACTCGTGGTGCCGCACATCGCGCTCGAGGACACCATCCTCGCCGACGAGGTGCAGAACGTGCGCGCCTTCGGCTCGGAGAGCATGCTTGAGGGCGTGCAGGCGGTGGTCAACCAGCGCATGTCCGAGATGGCGACCAAGATGGACGCCACGCTCGAGCACCTTCGGATCGGCGCCATCAAGGGCCAGATCCTGGATGCCGACGGCTCGGCGGTGATCTACGACCTGTTCACCGAGTTTGGGGTCAGTCAGCACACCGAGATCGACTTCGACCTCGACAACGCGAGCCCGGCTCCTGGCGTTATCAAGAAGAAGTGCCACGACATCCGGCGTAAGATCGAGGACGAGCTGGGCGCGCAGCCGTATGAGCACATCCATACCATCTGCGGCGCCGACTTCTTCGACGACCTGATCACTCACTCCGAAGTCGCGAAGGCCTATGACCGATACCTGGACGGCGCCTTCCTGCGCCAGGGCCAAGCGCGCGGCTCCTTCGAATACTCGGGCATCGTGTTCGAGGAGTACCGCGGGCGAGTGGGCACGGTCGACTTCACTGACGCCAGCAAGGCGTATTTCTTCCCGGTCGGCGTGCCGGGGCTGTTCCGGCAATACAACGCGCCCGCCGACTTCGTCGAGACCGCCAATACCATCGGCCTGCCGCGCTACGCCAAGCAGGCCGCGGACCAGCAGTTCGCCCGCTGGGTCATGCTGCACGTGCAGTCCAACCCGTTGCCGATCTGCACGCGGCCGCGGGTGCTGATCAAGGCCAAGCGCACCTGATGACGGTGTTCCAGGGTGCGGTGGATGCGACGTTCGCCGCCTTCGGGATCGATGCAGTCTACACGCCGGCGGGCGGGGGTCCGGTCAGCGTGCGGGTGATCGCCCGGCGCCCCGACACGATCGTCGGCTTCGGCGAGACCCGGATCCATTTCGAGACTGCGACGTTCGAGGTGCAGGCGAGCGAGGTGGCCAACCCGCGCCAAGGCGATCAGCTCACCGTCGGCAGTGAGACCCTCGTCATCCAGGGGGAGCCGGAGCGGCGCGATCCTGATCGGTTGGTGTGGCGTCTCGATGTAAGACCTCTGTGAGTTTGAGGGCTTCTCTGCAGGTGTGCGGATCGCTTGACCCAGCAGTCCCGTTTGCTGCTTGGCCGTTTTCATGTTCTGGAGTGCCCCGATGTTCGAGGGCTTTGCACTTGAAATGGTCGCACTCCCCGAGGCGAACCTCAGGGTTCGCTACGGGGGATCAGGGCCGCCGGTCCTCCTCCTCCACGGTCATCCGCGGACTCACACAACTTGGTACAGAGTGGCGCCGCTTCTCGCTGCTTCGCACACTGTTGTCTGCCCGGACCTGCGCGGCTTTGGTCGGTCTTCTAGGCCCGCTGACACCCCAAATCATGCTGGCTCCTCCAAGCGCGCCAAGGCCCGCGACTGCGTGGCCCTAATGAAGCATCTACGCTTTGAGCAATTTGCGATCGTCGGGCACGACCGCGGCTCCTACACGGCGTTTCGGACCGCGATGGACCACCCCTTTGCGGTCACTCATCTCGCCGTTCTCGATGGCGTTCCCATCATCGAGGCGCTAGATCGGTGCACCGCGCGCTTTGCGCAGGCTTGGTGGCATTGGTTCTTCTTCGGCCAGCCGGAGAAACCCGAGCGAGCGATTCTCGCCGACCCGGATGCGTGGTACGGCGGTTCGCCAGACAGTATGGGGCACGACAACTTTGCCGATTACCGCGCCGCTATTCGCGATCCGGAGACCATTCACGGCATGATCGAGGATTACCGCGCCGGCCTCGGCATCGACCGCGACCACGACGAGGACGACCGGCGCCATGGGCGAACCGTCCAGTGCCCTGTGTTGTGTCTTTGGTCACTCCGGAACGACCTCGAAGATCTCTACGGCGATGTGCTCGGCGTGTGGCGCGGCTGGGCGCCGGACTTGCGAGGCCACGGGATCAATAGCGGGCACCACATGGCCGAGGAGGCGCCGGAAGCGCTCGTCGACGCTCTCAAGTCGTTTCTATGAGAACTGATGGAGCGTGGGAAAGCCGCAAGTGACCAGGGTTGGGAGGCAGGGGGCGAGCATCGGTGCGACACCTTCGCCGGACGAGCCGGAGCGGCGCGATCCCGATTGGCTCGTGTGGACAGTCGATGTGCGGCCGGCGTAAGCGGCTCGGCGCTCAGGCGGGCCTCGTTCGCCCCTCCAGAACATACCCGGCCATGGCTGCCACGACGCCGATCCCGAAGAGAATCCAGTAGAGCGCGATTGGAGCCCCGCCTGACGGAGCGCCGGCCTCCGGCGCTGGAGCGGCAGCAATGAACCGCACGTAAAGGATCGCGACGGCAGCAATAATCGCAAGGCCGATACCGCCCCACTTCAACGTGGGGACGAGCCAGGTCGGCATGGTCCCCTCCTTTCTCAAAGTGCAGTAGGAGTGGCAGGATACTGCGCCCCGGACTGGCCAACAAGGAGCAGACGCCACCAGGATGGCCAGTCGAACCTGGTATCTGCGGAAGGCCTCAAGCCATGTCCCGAAGAGCATACCTCCTTGTCACAGCCGTCATTTTTTCCCTCATCGCTCTGCTTCATTTGGTGCGGATCATCTTCGGCTGGAGCGTCATGCTTGCCAGTTGGAGCATGCCGATGTGGCTGAGCTGGGTTGCGCTCATCGTGACCGGCGCTTTGGCCTACTTCGGGTTCAGCCTCGCGACGCAGTCCTCACGAAAAGGCTCCTTCAGCTGAGACGGGCCGCCGTCGCTCCGATCGCCCGCACCGGTAATTGCCAGGCTTCCGCATGAAGTTCGCTGCCACGATCACACGCTCGCTGCAGGCAGGCATGCAGGCGGAGCTGCGCGACCTCGAGCGCGCGGTGGCGAGCGGCACCAGGGAGGCAGGTCAGAGCCTCAAGACCGAGCTCCGCCGCCAGGTTGGGAGCGCCGGGCTCGGGCAGCGGCTCGCCAACAGCTGGCGGGACAAGCACTACCCGAACCAGAAGTTAGACGCCGCGAGCCTGGTCTACACCAAGGTGCCGCAGATCATCCGCGCGTTCGACGAGGGCGCGGTGATCCGAAGCAGGCGCGGGCGCTTTCTCGCGATCCCGACCGAGAACGCGCCGAGGAAAGGCACTGATGGCAGGCGGATCAGACCGAGCACCTTCCCCGAGCATCGGTTCGGGCCGCTGCGGTTCGTGCCGCGGCCAAGCGGACCGTCGCTCCTCGTGGCGGACGGCTTGCGCGCCTCCTTCAGCAGGCAAACCGGAGAGCTCCGAGGCTTCCGGCGTGCCACCGAGCGCGCTTGGCGCAGCGGTCAGGGTCTGACCACGGTCGTGATGTTCCTGCTCGTGGCGCAGGTGACACTACGCAAGCGGCTCGACGTCGCCCGGGCGGCCGAGCGCTGGTCGGCGCAGCTGCCGGCGCTGATCGAGCAGCAGCTCCGGTCGGAATGAGGCGATGCCGGCGAGCAAGGCCGAGCAGGTTATGGACGCGCTCAGAGGGCTGCTTGAGACGGTGCCCGGAGCCGCCATCGACCGCAACAGCGTTCTGCCCGAGAAGATCCCGGATAGCGGGCTGATCATCCTGCGCGACGGTGATCCGGGCGAGCCCGAGCAAGCGCTTGGCGGCTTCGGGAATGCCTACTACCAGCATGCGGTCGAGATCGAGGTCTATCTCGAGAAGGGTGATGCGGCGGCGCGTGACGCTGCTTTCGATGCCCTCCTCCAGCAGATCGGCACAACCCTCGAAGCCGACCCAACGCTGGGCGGCCTCGCCTTCGGCCTCACCTACGGCCGGCCAGAGCCGGCAATCGAGGCGATCGCCGGTGCGCCAGCGATCAAGAGCGCGACGCTCACCGTCACCATCGACTACGAGACCAGCGCTCCTCTCTCCTGATTTCTGATTCTTCCTCGACGAGGAGATCCCGATGGCGCGAGCCTATGGTTCGAGCGCGCATCTGCTCATGAAGCGCGAGACGGTCTACGGTCAGGCGGCGACCGGCAACTACATCCGCATGCCTTTCAACCGCTGCAATCTCGGCAGCGAGCAGGGTCTGATCGACGACCCAGTGCTCGGCCAGGGCCGTGATCCGCTGGCGCCGCTCCAGGACGTGATCAATGACGACGGCGATAGTGTTGTCCCGGTCGATCCGCGGTATCTGGGTCTCTGGCTTACCGGGCTGTTCGGTGATCCCGACACCACCGACAACCTCGATGGCAGCCGGGACCATGAGTTCGCCTCGGGCGGTGACGATCTGCCGAGCTACACGCTCGAGGTCGGCATGCCCCAGGTGCCGGCGTTCTTTCGCCACGCCGGCGTCAAGCTCAACTCGATCGCGCTGGAGTTCACCCGGTCCGGTCCCGCGGCCGCTACCGTCAGCGCCATCGCGCAGGGCGAGACGCGATTTGGCACCACCCAGGGCGGGACGCCGACCAGCCTCATCTTCAGCCGCATCAGTCAGTTCCAGGGCTCGATCAAGCGCGCCGGCAGCCCGGTCGGGAACCTCACCAGCGGTTCTGTCACCTATTCCAACAACCTCGAGAAGATCGAGACCATCCGCGACGACGGTCTGATCGAGGGTGCCGATCCGACCATCGCCGCGCTCACCGGGCGGATCGACGTGCGCTTCGCCGACACGACGCTGATCGACCTGGCGGCCGGCGGCACCCCGGTCGACCTCGAGTTCGCCTACACGCTCTCGGCGCAGGCGAAGCTCGTGTTGACTGCGCACGAGGTCTACCTGCCCAAGCCCAAGCTCGCCGTCGAGGGTCCGGGCGGCGTGCAGGCGAGCTTCGATTTCCGCGGCGCAAAGAACACCGCCGCCGGGCGGATGCTCACGGTCACGCTCACCAACGACCTCGATGGGACGGTGTACACCTGATGTCTGTCCACAGACCTCTCCCCAGACTTGCCCGGAGTTCGGTGGATGTTCGGCCATGATCGATCTGGCTCAACGATCTGAGCCCTATGAGATGGCACTTCCGTACGGTCTCTCGGTGACCGTGAAGCCGCTGACCACAGCTGGTATGGCAGCGGCCCAAGCTGCCGCCCGACGTGCGGTCGAGGCGGTCGAGCGGCAGGCCCGCGAGCGCACGGAAGCAGGATTGACGCTGGACGGACTGCCTGACTTCTCGGCAGACGGCGAACGGGACGGATTCTACCAGGCGCAGCTTATTCGCCAGTTGGCGGTCCGGCATGTGGCGAGCTGGACCGGCGTTGAGCTGGAGGGCCGTCCCGCGCCGCCGACGCCTGAGAACATAGCAGCGGTGATGGAGCTTTACCCAGTCGGCGAGCGGTTCTTCCAGGAGTTTACGCTTCGCCAGGTGTTCCTCAATGCCGCAAAAAACGGCTGCGGGCCCTCTGCCGCTGGCACTTCCAGTCGGGCGGAGGGCCCGAATACTGCCGAGCCTGCCGAGATGACGGCCTGCCCTGCGCCCGAGGCGAGCCGGGAACCGACAGCCGGCTCTGCCCCTATCGAGAGCATGCCTTGATCAGCCGTCAGGAGCATGAAAGCTGGGAGGTGCTGCTTGCCTGCCAGGGCCAGCTGCGGCTCGCGCCCAGCGGCCAAGTGATCGGCATTGAGATGAACGCAGCGCTGAAGATCGGCGTCAGCCGCGGCTCTGATATTGCTGTGCTCGCCGAGCTGCTGCCGGCGGCCGAGGCGGGCTTCGTCGAGGCGTTGTGGGCCGTGAGTTGCACTTCGCACGGCGTGTTTGCGTGACAATACGGAGCGCTCCTCGGCGCGGTGGGAACTATTCCCGGGAGTAAGTGTTGCCGCGATAGGTCATTGTCGCGAGCCGTTTCCGCGTCATGGCCGAGGGGCGGCGCGTCGGGGTGGTGGGCGCGCTGTCCCGCCGGAAGTTGCGGGGCTGAGTCGGCGCTCACTCCCGCGCCATAGTCTCATCCTGGACTCAGCCCCTACTTGGCGCGGCACAACCCGAAACACTGCTTACGCAGAATAGTTCCCAACTTGAGCGCGTACGTCGGGACCTGCGGCGTGTGCGCATCCCGACCGTGGTAATGCCGGGGTCATCCCGATCGTCACATCTAGCGAGCCACCAATCTCGTAAAGCCGTCGGCACTCCGGCTCCAGGAGCGAGGCAGGGAGCCACGCCGACTGGTAGCCGTGCAGGACCTGTCCCGCCTCGCCCAGATTGCCCGCCCAGAACACATTGGCCTTGGGAGCACCTGGACGATCGTCCGTAAGCACTATGCCGGGGATTCCTTTCAGAAATCCGGGATCCCAAAAGCGCCGGGCTGGCAGAGTTGCGATCCATGGCTCCGACTCGATGCTGAAATCCTGCGGCGAACGGGCCAGCCAGTCGAGGAACGGCCGCCAGATCGTCTCCGCCTGCTGCTGGTCCAGTCCTTGGAACACCATGGCGATCGCGAGGACGTTGCCCGGCTAGAAGGCGATCTGCTCGCCCCAGTGCGGATTGAAGAGGCTTTCGTTGTAGAAGCCGACGACCCGGCCGATCAGCCGGCGGAATGCGGCGTCCGATGTCGCCTTGATCGTCATGAACGCCGCGCCGAAAAATTCCGGCAAGGCATGGGTCCGCAGAGTGAGCCGGGTCACCACGCCGAGGCTACCGCCACCGCTACGCTTTCCGCAGGCCGCGCAGGTCGCGAAGACCACATGCCAGGTGCGCAGATCGTCGAGCCGGATGGCATAGCGGGGCGGGATGTTCCTATTTCGTTCCACTCCAGCACTGCTATGCCAGAGCGGGCCGGTGAGCAAGAGCGGCATGCGCCGGCTGCGGTTCGGTGGTGATCCGTGAGCGGCTTCCACGAGGTCCGCTTTCCGGACAACATCGCCTATGGCGCGACGGGCGGACCGGAGTTCGCGACCACGGTGGTGGCGACCATCGAGACCTACCGGCTGCACAACTGGCAGCAGATCCCGATCGTGGAGTTGAGGAGCTGACGTGAGAACCGTCAGCGATGCGGTCGCAACTCTCCCGCGATGATATTCGCCAGCTCATCGAAGGGTCACGCGCCGCTGCGCGGCCGCCGCCGTGGTGATGGCGCCTGAACGCGCTGTCCCAGGCCCACGCGGTTGGCCATCTCGGAATGCTGCCTGGAGTAGCCGGGTGCGGCCGTGGGATAGTCGGGCTTGAGTCCGAACTGTTTGCGGTAGGCTTCCGGCGTCAGCTGGTGCGCGACGTCGAGATGGCGCCTGCTGTCGTCGGTCACTCTGCGCGTCAAGTCTGATCAGCTCCCGACCGTTCGGCCTTGCCTCAAAACGACCATAGCCCTTCTGGGGGCAGAAGGACCAAGTCGATACCGTGAATCACGCCGTTGTCCGCGCCGATATCGGGCGCCACCACCGTCGCCACACCCACCAGCTCCTGTGCCCCGGCGGTCGCCGGGCGATCGGCAGCGGCACCGGGATCCCGCGGCGCCTCGACCACGATCACCGAGATCGGCGTTGCCACGCTCCTCGGCTCCCTGACGGTCTGCCCCCCGACCTCCGTGACCGAGGGCTCGACCGCGGCCAATGCAATGATCCCAGTGGTGCCGTCGATCGCGAGCGTACCACCGCCGACCGTGGGAACCTCCACGGCTCGGCCCAGGAGGTGTCCGGTCAGAATGGCAGCGTCGGCAACGATGTGCGACTGAACTACCGCTTCGAGTGACTTCCCGTCCTCGTCAGCCAGAAGCCGGTCGAGCATGGCGGGCGGCAGCTGGTCAAAGGCTTCATCGGTCGGGGCGAAAACGGTAAAGGGTCCCTCGCCCCTGAGCGTTTCAGCCATGCCCGCGGCCTCGAGCAGGTGCAGGAAGCCGTTGAACCGGCCGTCCTGCTCCGCGGTCTGGACGATGTCGGCGGCCTGCACTGTCCAAGCACCGAGGGTAATCGGTAGGGCGAGTGCGACCACCCTGGGTAGTGTCGCATAGTGGGACATGATCATTCTCTCCCTAGAGAGCTGCGCGCATGGAGACGACCCATGCCATTTCACCGTCGGCTCGCCTCGGCCGGCTTCGTCCGCCGCCGGCGCAGCAGGATCGAGCGAGGGTTGGGGTGCCGCACCGGCAGCGCCGCCGTGGCGGTCGGACCGGAGCGCTGGCCCCGATCCGACACGTTCCGATCGGTTATCGCTGCGTGGTCGCGGGCGGCGGAATCTGCTGCTGCATCTGCTGCTGCTGCGCCTGCGCAGCCGCCTTCTCCGCCTCGACCGACGCCCGCGTCTTGAAGTCGGGCGCGTTCGTCAACTGCTCCTCGGTGACCGCGACCAGCAGGTGGGCCGGCTGATCGGGAGCAGGGAACTGGATCTGCTCGACCGGAATGGCGACCCACTTGTCGCCGAGGCCGAGGAAGCCGCCGACCGACAGCACGACGCCCACTAGCTTCTGCTTCTCATCCATCACCAGATCGGCGATCGTACCAACCTTCTCGTCCTTGACGTTCACCACGTCCTTGCCGATCACCTCGTCGTCGGCCAGGAACTGGGCCTCGTCCTGGACTTCAAGGAACTTCATTTCTGCGGGCGGAGTGGCTTCCTCCTGCGCGGCGGCCTCCTGTTGCGCCGGTTGCTCAGCCGGCTGATCCTCCGCGGTCGTGGGTGGCTGCCCGGGCTCGGTCGCCTGCCCAGGCGCGCCGCTCTCCTCCTGCAGAGGCTGTTGGGCCTGCTCACGCTGCTGGTTGGCCTCCTGCCTGGTGTCAAGCGGCTTGGCCTGATCCTGCGCAGCTGCGGACATAGAGAGCGCGAGGCCAGCCACTGTCGCCATCAAGATGCGACTAGACATCACTCGACTCCCTCCATAGAGGACTGTCTGATCTGCTAACAGATCGACTTGACCGTTTGTTCCGTCGGCGACGGAGCTCGATTGATCAGTGTTTGCTCAGTAGGCTTTGGCGACTGTCGCGTTAAAGCACACGCCGGGTTTTGGCAAATAGCGGACCTGCCCACAGCTTCGGGACAAGGCGGGAGCAGCGACACGCGCGCGGCACCGGACGCCTCGCTTCTCTTTCCCCCCAGCCTTTGCGACTCCCATGCCCAAGAATCTCACCTCCGCCATACGGGCGCATCTCGACGCGGAGACGACGCGGCTCAACCCGCGCGAGACGGCGCACGTGCAGGTGTCCGTGGACTTTCCGAGCTCCCCGACCGACCACCTGCTCGTGGCTGTGTACAGCACGCTCGATGACTCCTCGGAGGTCTGGGACGTCATCCCGATGATGGAGTTCCTGCTCGAGAACACCACCGACCCGAACCGCATCAGCTTCCTGGTCACGGGCATCTACAAGTTCCGGGTCGGGGTGCGCCGATCCGGCTCCACGGACACGATCACCAGCGCCGACCTGAGCCTCCGCAAGGACGGCGTGAACGTCTAGGAGGCTCAGATGCCCATCAATCCGGTCTGGCCCAAGCCATCCAAGTATCTGGTCGACCCCCGGCTTGTGCACCCGGGCCAGCGCTGGGTCTGGCACACCAAGCCGCGCTTCATCATGCCGGCTTGGGAAGACGCACGGCCGGGCACTGCACAGCGCTACCGTCACCTGCGTTACGGCCGGGGCAGTCAGCATGACTGGCGCCTGAACACCAGCGCCTCCACCATCCGCACGCGGTTCGGGCCGGCCATCAGCATTCCGACGACTGACGGCGCGGAGCTCGAGGGCGCAATAACGAGAGCTACACCATCGCGCTTTTGCTCAAGGGGCGGTCGGGCGGCGCGAGCACCAAGCACCTGTACAGGTCGGGCGTTTCCAGCACCGACGACCACATCCTATGGCTGGCGAGCGGCGTCACGCCGAACCTGCGCCACGACAGCAACACGGGCACGGTGACCATCACGTCCAGCGTCTCGATCACCAACGACAGTGCGTGGCACACGCTCGTGGCCAC
>JBKPNX010000170.1:0-14411 GCA_046732855.1 Pseudomonadota bacterium | reverse complement strand
ACCTTCGCATTTCTGAGCCATCTCCGGCGCGTCTATGTCGGCGAGCCGGATCACGCCGACGCCGGCCATCTCGAATGTGTCACCGTCCACCGGTCGTACCGGGCCGGTGATCGTCCCCGCCAGTGCTGACCACGTTGTAAGGGTGGCGACGGCGGCTATTGGCGTCGCGAGCCGAAAGATCATCTCGCAAGTGCTATTCGGATCGCGAGCGCCTTGACAGCCCTAATTGCTCCGGCGATTAGACGGTATGGAACAAACCCGCGGCCGTGGATCACCGCTCGTTTCGCGATCAGCTCACCTTCACGATCGGCTTTGCGGTCACCCGCAGGCGTGATCTCCTGCGCCGGCTCTTGAAGGAACACGCGCCGGACGATGCGCGCCAGATGCTCGCCGATCGGGTGGTAGAGCACGCGCCCGAAGCAGTGGTTCTGCCCCGCGCACGTCGGGGAGTAAATCCGGCGCGAGGGCCGGGCCACGGAGGCTTGGCCCTTCCTTTTACCTTGACCGTCGCCACACCGCATATGCGCATCAATTCAGGACGGCCGGCCTAAGCCATTGTACCGGCTGTGACGTTGCCGCCATCATGGCGCGCTTGCGCGCCAGGCATGATGACGGCTTGGCCGCGCCCGATGCTGACGGCGACGTCGCGCGATCCGAGGCGCCGGAGCGGGGGTCCCCGCTCGCTTTCCTGTCGCGCTGTGTGGTGGTGCAGGCGATCGGCGCGGCTGGCATCGTCGGCCTGTGGATCGCTGGCATCGCCAGCAAGCCGTTCGAGGGCGGCAACGCCTTTCTTTGCTGGCTGATCGTGGGCATCGCCGCTTTGGGCATCCTGTGCGTCTTCCTGCAGCGTTGGCGCGACGTCGAATGGTTGGCGACCCACGTCGTGCGCATCGGGTTGCTGGGCACCGTGATCGGCCTGATCATGGCGTTCTCCGCCGCCAAGGCGGGCGGCTCGGCGGATCTGAACGAGATCAAGCCGATGATCGCCGCCGTGGTCGACGGCATGTACGTCTCGCTTTATGCGACACTCCTCGGCATCGGCACCAATCTCTGGCTGAAAATCAACCTCCGTCTGCTCGGCCGCGCCGATGGATGAGGAAACCCTTACGGTCTGGCTGGACACCGCGCTCTTGATGCTCGGCGGCTTCGTCCTGATGTCGGTCCTGATGATGACGGTGATGAACCCGCCGACCAAGTCCAGCGACAGCGACAACGTCCAGGCGCCCGGCAATGTCATCATCGAGGCGCAATGGGCCGACAAGCTCGATGCCGACGTCGATCTCTGGGTCCAGGCGCCGGGCGACGTGCCGGTGGGCTACTCGAACAAAAGCGGTCACGTCTTCAATCTGTTGCGCGATGATCTCGGCAAGTCGCACGACCTGACCGACTACAACTACGAGGTCGCTTACACGCGCGGGACGCCCGGCGGCGAATACGTCATCAACCTCCACATGTACCGCGGCCGGAGCGTCTCCTACCCGGTCGCCGTCAAGATCGTGGCGAGCGTGAAAGGCGATCCGACCGGCTCGGCCAAACAGCTCGTCGCGACCACGGTGCAGCTGCGCAAGGAGGGGCAGGAGATGACCGCTCTCCGGTTCCGGCTCGACGCGGGCGGCGGCCTCGTCGCCGGCAGTGTCAACAGCCTGTTCAAACCGCTACGCATGGCCGCGAAATGATCATCTCGGCAATCGTGTTCGCGTTGCTGCTCGGCGCCTTCATCTTCCTGATCCTGCCGCGGGCGCCCCTGGCGCGACGTACCCTGTCGGTTGGCCTCTTCGTCGTCCTGATCGCGGTCATCTATGGCGGCTCGATCGAGCTGCTCGGCCGGCCCAAGCCGCTTCGGCTCGAGTGGCGCGGCACGGCGGATGCCCAGGTGCTGAGCGCGATGCCGGTCGAGAACGAGGCGATTTATGTCTGGCTCGTGATGCCGGGCTCGTCCGCGCCGTGCGCCTATGCGCTGCCCTGGAGCCTGGAGGCTGCGCAGCAGCTCCAGGACGCCATGAACCGGGCAGAAGCCGACGGCACTGCCGTGCGCATGGGTATGCCGTTCGAAGCGAGTCTCGATGATCGCGAGCCGATGTTCTACGCGATGCCTCAGCCAGCGATGCCGCCGAAGGACTATCCCGAGAACACGCCGCTCATCCACCTGCAACCCGACGAGACCTCGTGAGGACGGCAGGCCGGTGGCGCGGCGCTGCGCACAAGACTGATCGGAGCACGCCGCGGGCAGCGCTGCCGATGAACCGAAGGGTGGTCCGGTCGGACTGGCAATCGGGGCGCTCCGGCCATGTCCTGCTGCTCTCTCGGCCTGGGGCAGCGGCATGAGCAGGGACTCGCCCAAAAAGACGAGGCAAAGAGATTGGTGAGCGCCGGGCAAAAGCGCTATAGAGACGCAGCATCTGGATGCGAGGGCAAACATGGGAAGCTTCAGTCTGACGCACTGGCTCGTGGTCCTGGCGATCATCCTGATTCTGTTCGGCGCGGGCAAGCTGCCGCGGGTCATGGGTGATTTCGCCAAGGGCATCAAGAACTTCAAAGCGGGAATGAAGGACGACGACGAGCCGGCGACGGCTCAGGCCAAGCTCGAGGACGCCGGCGAGCCGACCGACCGCAAGCTTTAGCACGGCGCCGCCGGGAGTCGCGGTCCCCCCTAGTATCGCGTCGGCGCCGTCGCGGCGCAGATGCCCTCACGCTTCGGTCGGGACGCACCCGAGCGTAGCGCTGCTCCCGCCGCTCGGCGTCAGCTTGCCGGCCAGGTGGCGAGGGCAGGGCCGATGGGAGGCGATCATGGCCGCCCAAGTGCTCCTGACCGGGCGCGATAGCGCCCACCCGCTGCACCCTTCGACGTGGTTCTCGACCTCGCCCTGGCGTGAGACCATCCGCCAAGCCGTTGGTGCATGCCCGGTTCGTTCGGTCGCACCGGGCACCGGCGCCGAGGTGGGCGCGCCCCAAGCCGTCTGCGCCGCCCGACCTGCCGGGGGGTTGGTCTAGTCATGTCGAGTCACAGCCCGCCGCATCCGATGTTCGGGCGCCGCGGCAAACGCCCCTGGCGTCGTGCCGCGGTGTCTGCTTCGTGACTGGGCAGGTGGGGCTGGCCCTTGCGACAGGCGCGGCTGCTGCGGGTCGGCTTGATTTCTGAGACCGAAGAAGCATCGTCCATTTTGCGCCGGCGGCGCTTATATTCACGATCAATCCGGGCGAGCGGCGATGCGACATCCCCGGCGCGAGGCCGTAGCGCAAACGGCTGAACACCGAGGGGTAGTGCTGCCTGCAGGGAGCGTCCGCGACGATGGAATCGCAACAGCGCATCGAGCAGATCGTGGTGATCGCGCTGCTCGTGATCCTGGCGCTGGGTTGCCTCACGGTACTGCGGCCATTCCTCTCCGCCCTGCTTTGGGCGCTCATCCTGTCGTTCTCGAGCTGGCCGCTCTACGGATGGCTGCTCCAGCGGCTCAAGGGTCGGCGCAGCCTGGCCGCCTTGCTCATGACCCTGCTCGTGGCCGGGGTGTTCATCCTGCCGCTTGCCGCCGCCGGCGCCGGCCTCGCCGACAGCGTCGCGAAGATCGGCAGCATGGTGGCGGTGCTGCTCCGACAAGGACCTCCGGGTCCTCCGGTCTGGGTCGGCGACCTGCCGATCATCGGGCCGCAGCTGGCGCAACGCTGGCTCGAGCTCGAGCAGCTCGGCGCCGGCTGGACCGCTGAGCTCGAACCCTACCTCGACACCGGATTGGACTGGCTGCTCAGCCTCGGCGTGCGCATGGGCGAGGCGATCCTGCAGGTCAGCCTTGGTCTCCTCGCGGCCTTCTTCTTCTTCCGCGACGGCGCGGAAGGCACAAGACGCCTCAGCGTCGCGGTCGAGCGCCTGGGCGGCCTGCGCGCGCAGCGCTTGCTGGCCGTCGCGGCGAGTACCGTCCGAAGCGTGGTCTATGGCGTCATCGGCACGGCGCTCGCTCAGGCGACGCTGCAGGCGCTCGGGCTCTGGCTCGCGGGCGTCCCCGCAGCGTTCTTCCTCGGCTTCCTGACCTTCTTCCTCTCCTTCGTACCGCTCGGGCCGCCGATAATCTGGCTCTCCGCCGCCGTCTGGGTCCTTTACAACGAAGCGATCGGCTGGGGGCTGTTCCTGATCGGCTGGGGCTTCTTCGTCGTCAGCGGGGTGGACAATGTCCTGCGGCCCTACCTGATCAGCCGGGGCAGCAAACTGCCGCTCCTTCTGGTGCTGTTCGGCGTGCTCGGCGGCTTGATGGCGTTCGGCTTTCTCGGGATATTCCTCGGGCCCACGCTGCTCGGCCTCGGCTATGTCCTGTTACAGGAGTGGAGCGGCGGGCCCCAGCCAGCGACAGCCGAGCTCGGCGCCGGGGTCGCGGCAACGCCCAAAGTGACCCCGCGTGCCGCTGACGAGGCCCACGTTCCTGGCAAGACCTCCCGCGCCGAGCCCGCTTGATCTGCCAGCGCCCGCGGGATGCGCAGGCTCGATCGCGCTGTCTCTGAAGGTCGCTGCCATGCGCCGGCTCCTGGAGCGACGATTTTGTCAGAAGGGATGGTCACGGTAATTTACCGCTTCGGCTTGCCCGCCGCGCCCTCAGACCGGCTTCTATTATGATCGCTTGTAAGCGACCGAGGGCCGCAATCATTATTGGCCTCGGACTGCCGGCGCCGCGCCCTCAGGTCAGCGAGGTCGCGACGAGCCCGGCGCTCGCGGCGAAGATCGCCACGACGCGGTCCAGCCGAGCCCGTTGCTCCAGCGGCCGTTCACCCGGTCCCCCATCATCGCCCGGCTGTTGGCCATCAGCAGGATCAGAGCAGGAGGGGCGGCGTCGAGAAACCCTGCACGATCCCGGACCACGCCAGCGCCTTCATCGGAGCGAAGCCCAGGAAATCCATACAGATTGCCACGGCCGTGAACCCGACTATGGCAATGTAGAACTTGCGCGCTTGGGTCGGCCGGGCATGCAGGCTGCGGCGAGGTCGCGACGGTGACCGAGTGCGGACGCGATCGCGTCTGTTTGTCCAAGGCGGTCAGTGAAGCGCGTCGTCTCGGCGGCGGTCCGGCGCGCGCTCACCGCCTTCGTCGAACGGTCTGGGACCGCACATCCGAAAGCACCGCGTGTCTGATCCGATGGGCTGGGCGCTGCCATCCTGCCGGCTCGACCCGCCGAGCCGGCGCTTTTAGAATTCCCGGCGGTAGTTGGGCGCTTCGCGGGTAATCGCGACGTCATGGACGTGGCTCTCGCGCACGCCCGCCTGCGTGACCCGCAAGAAGGTGCAGCGCCGTTGCATCGCGGCGATCGTGGCGTTGCCGGTGTAGCCCATGGCCGCGCGCAGGCCACCGACCAGCTGGTGCACGATCTGGGCGACCGGCCCGCGATAGGGCACCTGTCCCTCGATGCCTTCCGGCACCAGCTTCAGGCTCTCGCGCACCTCTTCCTGAAAATAGCGATCGGCGGAGCCGCGCGCCATGGCGCCGAGCGAGCCCATGCCGCGATAGGCCTTGTACGAACGGCCCTGATACAGATACGCCTCGCCCGGGCTCTCGTCGGTGCCGGCGAACAGCGAGCCGATCATGGCGCAGTCCGCGCCGGCCGCGATTGCCTTGGCCAGATCGCCCGAGGTGCGGATGCCGCCGTCCGCGATCACCGGCACCCCCTGCTCGCGACAATGCTCGGTGATCTCCAATAGCGCCGTGAGCTGCGGCACGCCGACCCCGGCGATCACGCGGGTGGTGCAGATCGAGCCAGGTCCGATCCCGACCTTGACCGCGTCCGCCCCGGCGTCGATCAGCGCGCGGGCGCCGGCCGCGGTCGCCACGTTGCCTGCGATCACCTGCACCGCATTGCTCGCGCGGCGCACCCGCGCGACCGATTCGAGCACGCCCGCCGAGTGGCCATGCGCGGTGTCGATCACGAGGGCGTCGGCCCCGGCCTCGATCAGCGCCTCGGCCCGCTCGAGCCCCGCCGCGCCGGTGCCGACCGCCGCGCCGACCCGCAGCCGCCCGTGCGCATCCTTGCAGGCGTGCGGGAAAAGCTGCGCCTTCTCGATGTCTTTGACGGTCATCAGACCGATCAGCCGGAAGTCGTCGTCGACCACCAGCAGCTTCTCGATGCGGTGCTTGTGCAGGAGCTGCTTGGCCTCCTCGCGCCCGACACCCTCGGGCACCGTCACCAGGCGCTCGGCCGTCATCAGCGCGCGCACCGGCACACTCAGGTCGGTGGCAAAGCGGACGTCGCGGTTGGTCAGGATGCCGACCAAACGCCGCGTCGGGCCCTCGACCACGGGAATGCCGGAGATCCCTTGCGCGGCCATCAGGTCCAACGCGTCGGCGAGCGTCGCCTCGGGGCCGAGCGTGATCGGGTTGACCACCATCCCGGCCTCGAATTTCTTGACCTTCTGCACCTCGCCGGCCTGCGCCGCGATGTCGAGATTGCGATGGATGACGCCGAGCCCGCCGTGCTGGGCCATGGCGATCGCGAGACTGGCCTCGGTCACGGTGTCCATCGCCGCCGAGATCAGCGGAATGCCGAGCTCGATATCGCGGGTGAGCCGGGTGCGCACGTCGACCTCGGCGGGCAGGACTTCGGACCGGGCGGGCTCGAGCAGGACGTCGTCGAAGGTCAGGGCTTCGCGGATCACGACTTTGGGCATGCCAGCCTCGCCCGCTCACTCGAAAGTTGCGCGCTATATAGCGCTGGCGCCCGCCCTGGCCAAGGGTCGCCTGGGCGTGGCCGGTCAACGGCCGAGACTACCGGGCAAACACTCGAGCTCGCGCCCCGCCGCGGCAACACCCGAGTTCGCGCGCCGCCGCCGCAACTTCCGCAGCTCAGACGCGCTCGCCGCCGGTGGCGAGAATCGTGCTCTTGGGCGCGATGCCGTACCGATAGGCCCAGCCGAGGCCCGCGTCGGCGCTGGTCGCGGGAAAGTACTCGCAGCCAACCCAGCCGGCATAGCCCAGCCGGTCGATCAGATCGAACAGGTAAGGGTAGTTGATCTCGCCGACGTCCGGCTCGTGCCGTTCGGGAACGCCGGCGATCTGCAGATGCCCGATGACCGGCAGGTGGCGCTCGAAGCTGCGGGCGAGATCGCCGGTCATGATCTGGGCGTGGTAGAAGTCGAACTGCAGCATGAGGCTGCCCAGGCCCAGCTCGGCCACGAGCGCCGCCCCTTCGGCCGGCGTGTTGAGCAGGTAGCCGGGAATGTCCCGCGTATTGATCGGCTCGATCAGGGCCAGCCGGCCGGCGCGCGCGCACGCCTCGGCCGCGCTCTCGAGATTGGCCCGGTACACCTCGAGGCACGCTTCCTTGGCGACGCCCGCGGGCTTGATCCCGGCCATGACGTGGATCTGCGGGCAATCGAGCGCCTTGGCGTATTCGAGCGCGCGGTCGAGCGCGGCCCTGAACTCGGCCTCGCGACCGGGCAGCCCTGCCAGCCCGCGCTCGCCGGCGGCGAAATCGCCGGGCGGCGTGTTGAGCAGGATCAGCTCGACGCCGGCGTCGGCGAGGCGCTGCCGCAGTTCGCCAGCCGCGACCTCGTAG
This sequence comes from Pseudomonadota bacterium, assembly GCA_046732855.1. Classification (GTDB taxonomy): domain Bacteria; phylum Pseudomonadota; class Alphaproteobacteria; order Geminicoccales; family Geminicoccaceae; genus JBKPNX01. The sequence continues at coordinate 6,885 of JBKPNX010000170.1, read as the reverse complement.
GGGAACTGACACTCGATCGCCTGGAATCCCGCGGTGGCCGCCGCCTGGATCCGCTCGGCGAACGGCGCCTCGGTGAACATGGTGCTGATATTGGCGGCAAACCGCGGCATGGCTGGTCCTCCCCTGTCATCGCCTGTTCTACATCAGGCGAGGAGGCGCTCAAGTCGAGATCGCTCGACTGCATCGCGCGAGGCCACCGGGGCGGAGACGTGGCCGCTGCCACGGGCGCTTCAGATTGCAGCGGGCGATGCGGGATCGTGGGGTTACGATTGACGGTTGTGCTCGTGAAATTCAGAATGGCAGCCAATCAAGCGGGGCGAACGGGAGGCTCACAATGGGTCAGAATGGAACTGCGTTCCGGGTCGTGGCGACGCTTGGCGCCGGAGTCGCTGCCCTGGTGCTCACGGTTGCCGGCGCGCGCGCCGCGCCGCCGCAGACCATCGAGCCCGGCAAGCTGCACGTCGCGCTCAACGGCGACATGCCGATGACCGGCATCAAGGACGGCAAGCTGATCGGCACCGACGGCGAGCTCATGGTGCTGATCGCCGAGCGGCTCGGCCTCGAGGTGGTGCCGCACATGATGGACTGGTCGGCCGAGATCCAGTCGACCAAGCAGGGCAAGGTCGACGTGATGCACGGCGCCATGGGCTGGATCGAGGCGCGCTCCCAGATCATGCTGCTGACCGATCCGATCTACTACTTCGGCACGCTGCTCGCGCAGAAGAAGGACACCAACTGGTCAACCTTCGAGGACATGAAGGGCCGCAGCGTCGCCACGGTATCGGGCTTCACCCTCGTGCCGGAGCTGAAGGAGGTCGAGGGCATCGGCGAGGTCAAGCTCTACGACACCACCGACGGCGCGCTGCGCGATCTGATCGCCGGCCGGGTCGACATGGCGATCCTCGATCCGCCGCTCATGCAGCTGGCGATCCAGGAGAACCCCGACTGGAACCTGCATCAGGTGCCACTCCAGCCGCAGCCCGAGAAGTACCCGATCATGTCGCAGGTCTACAACGTCGTCTTCGGGATCAATCCCGACGAGAAGCAGCTGCATGACGCCTTCAATCAGGAGATCGCCAAGATCTGGGCAGACTGCACGAACGTGAAGGTAATGGGCACGTACGGGCTCGGCGACCAGAGCTGGTTCACGCCGCCGCCGCAGGACGAGAACCTGCGCAACGGCGTCGACCGCCCCAAGGACTGGGTGGCGCCGAACGGCGACCACTGCTTCTGAGCGCCAGCAAATTGCGCGCGAGGCCTCGGAGGTGGGCAGACGGTCATCCGGGGCCACTGTTGACGGCCGCCGCTGAGGCTCCTCGGGCGCGATATGGACCCCCTGCTGAGGATCGTCGACCTCCACAAGAGCTTCGGTCCGCTCGAGGTTTTAAAAGGAATCAGCATCGCGGTCGCGCGCGGCGAGAAGCTGTCGATCATCGGGCCGAGCGGCTCCGGCAAGACCACGCTGCTGCGTTGCGTCAACTATCTCGAGAAGCCGACCTCGGGCCACGTCTACGTCGACGGCGCGCTGATCGGCGAGAAGCAGGTCAACGGGCGCTTCGTCCATCTCAGTGATCGCGAGCTCGCGCGCGAGCGCGCCGAGATCGGCTTCGTGTTCCAGCGCTTCAACCTGTTCCCGCATCTCACCGCGCTGGACAACGTGACCGTGGCGCCGCGCCGGGTGCTCGGCATGGCCAAGCCGCAAGCCGATGAGCGCGCGATGGCGATGCTCGAAAAGGTCGGGCTGGCGCACAAGGCGAAGGAATACCCGGAGCGGCTCTCCGGCGGTCAGCAGCAGCGGGTCGCGATCGCCCGGGTGCTCGCGATGCAGCCCAAGCTGATGCTGTTCGATGAGGCGACGTCGGCACTCGATCCGGAGCTGATCGGCGAGGTGCTTAAGGTGATGCGCGAGCTCGCCAACGAGGGCCGCACCATGCTCATCGTGACCCATGAAATCCAGTTCGCGGCCGAGGTGTCGGATCGGGTGATCTTCATGGACGGCGGGCAGATCGTCGAGGAAGGCCCGCCGGAGCGGATCCTGCGGCAGCCGGCGCACGAGCGCACCCGAGCCTTCCTCCGTCAGATCCTCGACCGCTGACCACGCCGCCGATGGTCGAGTTCTGGGTCAAGCTGTGGCAGTGGTTGCCCGAGATCCTGCCAGTGCTCTGGCACGCGACCGGCATGACGGTGCATGTCACGATCGGCGCGCTCGCGGTCGCGCTCGTGCTCGGGCTGATGGTCGCGCTGATGCGGATTTCGCCGCTGCGGCCGCTGCGCTATCTCGCGCTCGCCTACACCGATCTGCTGCGCGGCACGCCGGCGCTGGTCCAGTTGTTCATCATCTATTTCGGGCTGGCGGATCTCGGCCTCGAGTTCGACCCGGTCACCGCCGCGATCGTCGGGCTCGGCATCAACGGGGCCGCGTACGTCGGCGAGATCTACCGCGCCGGCATCGAGGCGATCCATCGCGGTCAGATGGAAGCCGCGCTGTCGCTTGGCCTGACCCCGCTGAAGGCGCTGCGCTTCATTGTCCTGCCGCAGGCCGTCCGGATCATGCTGCCGCCGCTGTGCAACTACGCGATCCTGCTGGTCAAGGACACGGCGATCATCTCGACCATCGCCGCGCCGGAAATCATGTTCGAGGCGCGCCGCCTGGTGCAGGCGACGTTCATGCACGGCATCAGCGGTCAGATCTATCTGCTGTGCGCGCTCTTCTACCTGGCGCTGACCTTGCCCCTGTCGCAGGTCGGCAAGCGCCTGGAGAAGGCGCGGCAGCGCTGGCACTGAGCACGGCACCGCATGATCGAGTTCCTGCGCGGCTACCACGGCTATCTCGGCGACTGGCTGATCGAGATGAGCGTCGCGTCCTTGCGCACGCTCGAGCTGATGCTGCTCGCATTCTGCCTCGCTGCCGGGATCGGGCTCGTGATCGCGCTTCTGCGGATCTCGCGCGTGGCGCCGCTCAGCGCTTTCGCCAGGCTCTACATCGGTTTCTTCCGTGGCGTGCCGGTCCTGGTGATCCTCTACTGGATCTATTTCGCGCTGCCCGAGATGGGCTATCGGTTCCTGGTCATCTCGTCGTTCACCGCGGCGGTGCTGGGTCTCGGCATCCACGGCGGCGCGTTTCTCGCCGAAATCTTCCGCTCGGGCATCCAATCCCTCCACCGCGGCCAGATGGAGGCGGCGCTCTCGCTCGGCCTGACGCCAGCCAAGGCCATGGGCTACATCATCCTGCCGCAGGCGGCGCGGGTCGTGGTGCCGCCGGTCACCAACTACGCGGTCGGGCTGCTCAAGGAGACCGCGCTGTGCTCGATTATCGCGGCGCCCGAGCTGATGCTGCGCGCCAAGGATCTGGCCTCGTCGTCATTCCTGCCGATGCACGCGTTCGTGCTCGCCGCGGTGTTCTATTACTTCATGAGCTTTCCGCTGATGCGCGCGGCCGAATATGTCGAGGCGAGGATGGGCCAGGGGCGATGATTCCGGTGCACGGACCGAGCCGGCCATGAAGGTGATCGTCCTGGGCGGCGGCGTGGTCGGCGTGACCACCGCCTATTACCTGCTCAAGGACGGCCACGAGGTGACGTTGATCGATCGCCAGCCGGGGGTCGCGCGGGAATGCAGCCACGCGAATGGCGGCTTCGTCGCGATCAGCCAGGCGGTGCCGTGGGCGGCGCCCGGCGTGCCGACCAAGGCGCTGCGCGAAATGCTCCGGCCGGACGCGCCGATCCTGATCCACGCGCGCCAGATCCCGCGGCTGTGGCGCTGGGGCATCGAGTTCGTGCGCGCCGCCCGGTCGGAGCCGTCCTGGGCGAACACGCGGCACGTGCTGCGGCTGTCGCTGTTCAGCTTCGAGGCGCTGAAGGAGATCCGGGCGGACACGGGCGTCGACTACGATGCTGTCGCGGGCGGCGCGCTCAAGCTGTACTGGGACCAGAAAAGCCTGGACGAGGCGATCGCGATATCGGAGCGGCAGAGGCCGCTCGGCCTCGCGTTCCGCGTCGTCGACCGCAAGGGTTGCCTGGATCTGGTGCGGGCGCTGGCGCCCCGCATCGACGGCCTCGCGGGCGGTATTCACTTCGTCGACGAGGAGGGCGGCGACTGCTTCAAGTTCACCGAGCGCCTCGCCGCCTGGTGTCGTGACCGCGGCGTCGCGCTCCGCCTGGACACCACTCTCCAGCGTCTTGAGGCGGATGGCGTCCGGATCACCGGCGTGCGCACCGACCGGGGCGCGTTCGCGGCCGATGCTTACGTCCTCGCGCTCGGTGCCGACAGCCCGCTCCCGATGCGACCGCTCGGCGTGCGGCTGCCGATCATTCCGGTCAAGGGCTATAGCATCACCGTGCCCAGGGCGCCGTTCCCGGACGCACCAACGATCCCGGTGGTCGACGAGATGCGCAAGTTCGGCATGATGCCGCTGCCCGACCGGCTGCGCATGTCCGGCCTCGCCGAGATCGCCGGCTATGACACGGTGCCCGAGGCGCGGCGCACGCGGGCGTTCATCGCCGGCTTTACCGGATTGTTTCCGCAGCTGCTGAAGTGCCTCCAGGCGGCGGGCGACCTACGTCCGTTCTGCTGCCTGCGGCCGGTTACGCCGCATGGGCCGCCGATCCTCGGCCGCTCGCGCTTTGCCAATCTCTTCTACAACGTGGGCCAGGGCCACCTCGGCTGGACGCTTGCCCACGGTTCCGCGAAGGCGGTCGCGGCCTTGCTCGCCGGCCGCGATCCCGGCGTCGACCTGACCGGTCTCCGGCCGGCGCCAGGCCTGTAGCGCGGCGACTCACCTTCCAGGTGTTGCCGCAGGCATTGCTGAGCTTTCGTTGTGGGCGTCAATCTTGGCTCGGGCGCGTCGGGCGATGCGTGCTGGCCAGTCTGCGCCAAGCCACGGCTGTGGCAAGGCCGAGATGCTATGTCGAGGGCGGGCGCGCCAGGCCACGCCCGGTCCCCGCCACGCCCAGGCGGTGGCGGATCAGCTGCTGCGCTGCGAGCACCACGTAGAGCGGGTTGTTCAGCACGTAGCGCCGCCACAGGCGACGGGGCTCCTGGCACAGCCTGAACGCCCATTCCAGGCCGACGCGCTGCAGCGCCGGCGGCGCCTGGGGCACGGTGCCGCTCAGCAGGTCAAAGGCCGCGCCCACGCCGACCAGCGTCTTGCCGGGCAGCCGCGGCGCGATCTGATGCATCCACTTCTCCTGCCGCGGCATGCCGAGCCCGACCCAGACGATGTCCGCATTGCTGGCGGCGAGCTCGGCGACGACCGCGTCGGTTTCCGCAGGCGTCAGATCGCGGAACGGCGGGGCCATCTGGCCGACCACGACCGCGCCGGGCGCGAAGCGCGCGATCGCGGCGCGCAGCCGATCGAGGGTCGCCGGCGTCGTGCCGTAAAGATAATGGCGCCAGCCGCCCGCGCCGCCGCTCTGCAGCGCCAGCTTCATCAGCTCGGGGCCGTACACGCGGGTCTGGCCAGGCCGACCGGTCATCCGTAGCAGCCAGACCAGGGGCACGCCGTCGGAGGTCGCGATGTCGGCCTCGCTGATCGCCGCATGGAGCGCCGGGTCCCGGCGTGCGGACATGACCGAATGCACGTTGCACACGGCGATCACCAGGGCGCGATCGGCCGGCCGGCGCGCGATGATCTGGAGGACCTCGTCGTAGCTGGTCAGCGAGATCGGCACGCCGGCGATCGCCAGCTTCGGCGGCAGACCGCCGGCGGCCTGCGGCACGGACGCCAGCTCAGCCATCTTGCCGCACCCACCAGTCGATCGTGCGGCGCAGGCCCTCTTCCAGGCCGACTTCCGCCCGGAAGCCGAACCGCTCTGCGGCGCGCCTGGTGTCGAGCATCCGCCGCGGCTGACCGTTGGGCCTGCTCGGGTCCCAGCGGATGTCGCCCTGGAATCCGGTCAGCCGCGCGATCAGCTCGGCGAGGTCGCGGATCGAGATCTCGTGGCCGGCGCCTAAATTGACCGGCTCGGGATCGTCGTAGCGCTCGGTCGCGAGCACGATGCCTCGGGCAGCGTCATCGACGTAGAGGAACTCGCGACTGGCGCTGCCGGTGCCCCACGCCGCCACCTCATTCAGCCCGGCCCGTCTGGCGGCGCAGAACTTGCGGATCAGGGCCGGGACGACGTGGCTGGTCTCGAGCGAGAAGTTGTCGCCGGGGCCGTACAGGTTGACTGGCAGAAGGTAGATGCCGGGAAGCCCGTACTGCTCCCGATAACCTTGGAGCATGACCAGCAGCGACTTCTTCGCGATGCCGTAGGGCGCGTTGGTCTCCTCAGGATAGCCGTCCCACAGCGCCGTTTCGGAGAACGGCACGGGCGTGTGCTTCGGATAAGCGCACACCGTGCCCACCTGCACGATCTTGTCGACCCCGGCGATCCGGCTGGCCTCGATCACGTGCAGCCCCATCGCCATGTTGGCGTAGAAGTAGCGTCCGGGATTGGCGCGGTTGGCGCCGATGCCGCCGACCTCGGCCGCGAGGTGCACGACCACGTCCGGGCGCTCGAGGGCGAACAGCCGACGGACCGCCTCCTGCTCGGTCAGGTCATATTCGACTCGGCGCGGGACGATCACGGCGCCGGCGCCGCGTTCGCGCAGCAGCGCACACACGCGCCGACCGAGAAATCCCGCGCCGCCGGTGACCAGGATGCGCTTGCCCGCGAGCTGCATCAGTCGGCCCGCCCCGAGCGCCACTCGATCGACTTCAGCCCGGCATCGACCAGCGCCCGCTCCTGGCGCGCGAGCTCCAGGTCGCTCGCGATCATCATCCGGACCAGGTCATGGAACGAGGTCTTCGGCTGCCAGCCGAGCACCCGGCGGGCTTTGGCGGCGTCGCCTTCGAGCAGGTCGACCTCGGCGGGGCGCAGGTAGCGCTCATCAAAGCCGACGTGG